>JBPPMG010000211.1:0-2678 GCA_051305935.1 Thermoanaerobaculia bacterium | reverse complement strand
TGTACCTGGAGGAGCGATGAGAGGCCGGAGGCTGAGAATCGCGATCCCGATGGGCCGCCTTCTGCGCGGAACGCTGGAGCGTTTCGAGGCGGCGGGAGCCGTGGTTCCGACGACGGAGGATCTGGCGAGCCGCCGGCTCGTGTTCGACCGCGACGGGATCGAGTGGATCCTGGTCAAGGACGGCGACGTCCCCGTCTACGTCGAGCACGGCGCGGCCGACGCGGGTGTGGTCGGGCTCGACCAGGTGCTCGAGCATGGGGCCGACGTACTGCGGCCGGTGGAGCTCGGCTTCGGCCGCTGCGCACTGATGCTGATCGCGGCTCCTGGTGCGCCTCCGCTCGGAGCCCGTCCGGGCGCCGCGCTGGCGACGAAGTATCCCAACATCGCGCGCGGCTTTCTCGAGCGGCGTTCGATCCATCTCGAGATCGTTCCGCTTCAGGGATCGGTCGAGCTCGCGTCCGTTCTCGGCCTGGCCCCCTGGATCATCGACCTCGTCGAAACGGGAGAGACGATTCGGGTGCACGGGCTTCAGCCGCTGGAGACGGTCGTGGAAGTTTCGCCTCAGCTCATCGTGAACAAATCATCCTGGCGCATGTACCGCGCGGGGCTCCGGTCGCTGGTCGACCGGGTGGCACGCGCGTCGACGGAGGTCGCGGTTTGAGAATCGTCAAGTATCCCGGCGGCGCGTTCGAGCGGTGGGGCGAGCGCCTCGAGAAGGGTAGGGCCGGCGATGACCGGAAGATCCGGCGCACGGTCGAGAAGCTCGTGGGTGAAGTGCGGCATGAAGGTGATGCGGCCGTCTCCCGGCATCTCGCCGCGCTCGATCAGGTTCGAATCGCACCCGAGGAGATCCGGATCTCGGCGAAAATGGCTCCGATTGCCGACCCGATTCGCCGGGCGATCGATCAGGCGATCGAGCAGGTGCAGGCATTTCACCGCAGGCAGGCCATCGACGGCTTCGAGATCCAGAGCGAGGGGGTGTCGCTTCGCCACCGGGTCCGCCCGCTGAGCCGCGTCGGAATCTACGTCCCGGGAGGGCGCGCGGTCTATCTCTCGACGCTGATCATGTGCGCGATCCCGGCGCGGATCGCCGGCGTAAAAGAGCTTGCCGTGGCGACGACGCCGTCCGCGGCTGCTCACCCGGAGCTCCTCTACACGGCATCGCTTCTCGGGGTGACCGACATCTACCGCGCGGGAGGGGCATCGGGGATCGCTGCCCTGGCGTACGGAACGGAGTCGCTGCCGAGAGTCGACAAGATCGTCGGGCCGGGGAACGCGTACGTGACGGCGGCGAAGCTGTTGGTCTCAGGTGACGTCGGCATCGACATGACGGCGGGGCCGAGCGAGGTCATCGTGATCGCGGACGCGGAATCGAGCCCGGAGCTGGTCGCCGCCGACCTTCTCGCGCAGGCCGAGCACGGCGAGGACTCGTCGGCGATCTGCGTGACGACCTCGCGCGCGTTCGCGGGGCGGCTCAGCGACGAGGTGGAACGGCAGCTCGCGTCCCTCCCGGAGGGATCTGCCGCCGGCCGCTCGATCAAGACGAAGGGAGTCATCTTCTTCGCCAAGAGCGACGCGGCCGTGGCGGAGCTCGTGAACCGGATCGGCCCCGAGCATGTCTCCATCCAGACCGGGCAGGCATTCGATCCCGAACTGATCGAGAACTGCGGCGCGCTCTACGTCGGTCGCTACGCAGCGGTCGCTCTCGGGGATTACGTCATCGGCCCCAATCACGTCCTTCCAACCGCCGGCTCGGCGCGGTACTCCTCGCCGCTCGGGGTCTACGACTTCGTCAAGCGCTCGAACGTGATTCGCGTTGAGGAAGCGGGTTACCGGCGGCTCGCCGAGTCGTCCGAGGTTCTCGCGCGTTTCGAGGGGCTTCCGATGCACGCCCGTTCGGTGGTCGTGAGAGGAGACGCGGAATGATCGTGATCACACCCGAGCTCCGGAGCGCGGCCGTGAGGGAGGCGATTGCGTCGATGCGCGCCTACACCCTCGAGCCGCGCGTGGCCGAGCTTAAGCTCGATCAGAACGAAAGCCCCTTCGACGTCCCCGCGGAGATCAAGGCCGCGATTCTCGAGCGTGCTGCGGCGCGCCCGTGGAACCTCTATCCCGATTTCGAGCTCGTGCGCGTCCGAGAAGCGTGGGCGAGGGCCTTCGGCATCGCGCCAGGCGAGGTCCTGTTCGGGAACGGCTCCAACGAGCTTCTTCTCGCCGCGCTCGCGACGTTCGTCGAGCCGGGGAGGCGGGTCGTCTTCCCGTCGCCCACCTGTACCCTCTACGAGAAACTGGTGGTGACGATGGGAGGAACGCCGGTCCCGGTGCCGTTCGATCCTGCCCTGGGAGAGCTTCCGGCCAGCGCGATGATCGAGGCCGCCGCAGGATCTCCCGAGACGATCTTCGTGGTCTGCTCCCCGAACAACCCGACCGGCGGGGTCCTGGCCGATGGCGACCTCGAGCGGTTGCTCGACGCCGGAACCGTGCTTCTCGACCGCGCCTACGGCGAGTTCGACGACGCGCCGATGCCCGCAATCGACCCGCGGCTGGTCGTCTTCCAGACGTTCTCGAAAGCATTCGGGCTCGCCGGATTGCGGATCGGCGCCGTCGTATCGACCACGGCCAACTGCCGGGAGATCCGAAAGGTGAAGCTTCCCTACAACCTCAACTTCGTCAGTGAA
>JBPPMG010000195.1:0-32471 GCA_051305935.1 Thermoanaerobaculia bacterium | reverse complement strand
AACCAGACGTCGTTGACCTTCACGGTCCGGCCGACCGCGGCGCCGTAGCCGAAGAGCTCGCTGCGGATCCGAGGCCCGATCAGGCAGACCTGCGCGTGCGACGCCTCGTCGTCGGCGTCGAGGGTCCGTCCCTCGACCAGCGGCAGCGCGCGCGAGCTCGTCCAGGCGACGCCCTGGACCTTGCCCTCGGACTTGCGCCCGGCCGACGAGATCCGGTGAACCTTCACCTCGACCCGCGAGAGCACCGCCTCCACCCCTTCCACCGCCTCCGCGATCGCTTCTCCGTCGCGAAGCGAGACACCAAGCGATTTCTTGCGGATCTCCGCCCGCTCGTCGGTGTCGAGCTCGATCGAGCGGATGAGGACGTTGCGGACACCGAGGCTGCCGATCGACTCGAGCGCCTGCTTTTCCGCGCCCGCGCCAATCGAGAGCATCGCGATCACGGCGCCGACGCCGAAGATCATGCCGAGCATCGTGAGTGTCGTGCGCAGCTTGTGCGCGCGAAGGTTGGACAGCGCGGTGAGCAGCGACTCGTCGAAGGTCACTGGACCGCCTCCTCTGCGTCGTCGGGAGCCGAGAGGGCGATCACATCCCCCGCCTTCAGTCCTTTCTCGATGATCACCTTGCCGGGTGACGCCGAGCCTAACGTAACCTCGACCGGCGCGAACTTCGAGCCATCCCTGCGAAACACCACGCGCTTGCCCTTCCGGTCGAACAGGGCGTTGCGCGGGATGGCGATCGCCTTCTCGCGCTTCTCCAGCGTGAGCGTCGCGCGAATTCGCGCGCCCGGCTTCATCGCGGCCGGATCGGTCTTCTCGATCTCGACGATCGCGCTGAAGTACTGCACGGGAACGCCTCGCCTCCGCGGTTTTGCGAGAGGCTCCACACTCTTGATCTTGCCTCGGAACGCGCGGGTCACGTCGGACTCGACGACGAGAGAGACCGGGATGCCGGCCTTGAGTCCGCCTGCGTCGGCCTCGAGCACGAAAATCTCCGCCTCCATGGTCGCCAGGTCGGGAAGCTCACCGATCGGAAACCCGCGCCATACCGTCTGGCCAACCTTCGTAAGGTCACCGTTCCAGGGGTTCGGCTTGAGGACGAAGACCCCGTCGTGAGGGGCACGGACGACGAGCGAATCGAGTCCCTCGCGCGCTCCCTCGAGCTTGATCTTGGCCTTGCGCCGCTCGATCTCGGTGATCTGCCTGTCGGCCGCGGCCTGCTGGCCACGCGTCATCTTCGCACTTTCGGCGTTGTCCCTCTTGTGCAGGGCGAGGTCCTGATCGATCTGCGACTCGATGACGACGAATCGCGAGAAGATCTCGGCATCCATCTTCGTGAACAGGCGCGCCGCGTCGTACTCGCGCTGCGCCTGCGCGGCGTCGAGCGTCAGGTTCTCGCGAACGGCGCCGCTGAGCAGATCGAGCCTCTCGAGGTCGTTCCCCGAGGTGCCGAACATCGCCTGCCCCTCGCGGAGCTCGGTCTCGAAATCGCTCGGGTCGAAGGTGACGAGGATGTCGTCCTTCTTCACGATCGCGCCGTTGTCGAGGAGCGTCGCGATGCGGATGGCGCGGCGGATGCGCACCGGCGCGTTGATCGGCGTCGATTTCACGGCGCGAAGCTCGCCTTCGGCCGTGACCTGCCGGAGGAAATCGCTCTCCGAAACGACGAGAGAGGGGATCTCCACGGCGCCCGTCCATCGCACGATCGCGATGATCGACACGACTGCAAGGATCGCGGTCCCTCCGAGGGCAGCGGCGCGCTTGTTCGTCACCTGGCCTCCTCCGAAGCGTTCTCGCGCGAGACGACCACGCGATCGCCCGCATCGAGCCCGGCGAGGACTTCGACCTTTTCGCGATTCCGTTTTCCGAGCTGCACCTTGACGGGGCCGATGCCCCAGATTCCCCGGCGCCGCACGAGCGGTCCGGTCGGCGAATCGAAAACCGCCTCGAGTGGGACGACGACGGCATTCGGGACGCGCTCGTATTCGACCGTGCCGCGGAATCGCATCCCGGGCTTCATCAGCGCCGGGTCGACGCGATCGAGGACGATCTCGATCGGAAGAACTTTGAGCGGGACCGTGGGCGACTCGCTCCGCACGCCCTCGGCGAGGACGTCGATTTTTCCGGAGAGCTCGAGGTCGGGTTGTGCGTCGAGGCGCAGCGAGACGCGCTGGCCAAGCGCGAGACGGCCCGCCTCGGCCTCGTCGACCTCGCCGCGAGCCTTCATCCTGCTCAAGTTCGGGATCTCCATGATCGGCTGTCCGCGCCATGCCGTGTCGCCGACTTTCTTCTTCTCGCCTTCCCAGCCTTCGACCATGACGACGATGCCGTCGCGCGGTGCTTTCACCGCCATCGCGTCGATCGCGAACCGAAGGTCGCGAATCCGGCGTTCGGCGCGCTCGAGTTGACGTGCGAGCAGCTCCAGTTCTTCCGCGGCCGCGTTGGCAATCGCCTTCAGGCGCGTCTCGAGATGGATGATCTGCTGTCGCGCGATCTCGTGGTCCGCGCGCGCCGTCTGGAGCTCGGCGATCGAGATGACGCTCGAAGGGGTCTCGAGCTTGAGCTCCGCCTTTCGGAGACTCGCGCGAGCTTCCTCCAGGGCGAGCGTCTCGTTGTCGCGCTCGAGCTTGAGGTCGGCCCTGCGCTTCTCGATCTTTTTCTGCACCGAGTCGCGCTCGGCCTCCTGCTCCTGAAGCTCGCGCGATTGTTCGTTCGAGTCGAAGCCGATCACCACGTCGCCTTTCTTCACTTCGGACCCCTCGGTGGCGAGGCTGGAGATCTGGTAGCGCCAGACGTTCTGCAACTGCGGTGGGCTGAGCGTGTCGGTCTCCACCGCGAAGAGCGAGCCGCGGACCTCTGCGCCGATCGCGAGGTCCTCGCGGCGAACCGTTTCGAACGAGAGACCCTTGTCCGAGAGCGCGCGGTCGACCGCCGCGACGGCGAGCCCGAAGACGGCCACGCCCGCAGTCGCGAGAAGGATCGTGCGTCGCCGGGCGTTCACGATGCCGGACTCTCCGCCGTGGGGCCGCCGAGAAACTCGCCTTCGTCGACGCCACCCAACACCACGCATTCATGGTCGTTGCACTCGCCCAGCGTGACCGGCACGAGCTTGCCGTTGCGATGGCGCGCGAGCCTCTCGTCGGCGCGCACCTCGAGCGCGGCGCGGGGAATGAGCAGCACTCCCTTCCCCTCGCTCCGCACGATCGTGACACGAACCGAGAAGCCGGGCCGCAGCTTGTCGCGTTGCGTCGCGTCGTCGAGCAGGAGCATGGCCTCGAAGCCGCGACGCAGCGATTCGGGTCGAAGGCTGTTTGCCGCCGTCGTCACCGACTCTACCGTGCCGATGAGCCTGATCTCGGGGTAGGCGTCGGGAGTGATCTCCGCGCGCTGGCCCCGCACGACTTCCCCGTCGCCGACGTCGACGACGATCGCGCTCACGCGAAGGGTGTCGAGATTCGGGATCGAGAGGAGCTCGTTGCCGACCCAGACGGCATCGCCCGCCTGGAACTTCCGTCCCGTCTCGCGGTTCTCTCCGATGATCACGACACCCGCGGACGGCGCGCGAAGCGTCATCGACTCGATCGCCGCTTCGGCGGTGACGATCTCTTCCCGCGTCTGAGCGATCCGGATCTCGACGTTCGCCAGGTCAGCCTTCGCGGCACGTTGTCTCGACTCGAGATCGTTCCTCGCCTTCTCGTGAACGACCTCGGCGCGACGGAGCGCGAGCTGGTTGTCCTCGTACTCGCGGCGCGGGAGGATCTCGGGCGGGATCGCGGCGCGGGTCTTCGCCTTCTCCAGCTCGATGCGCGAGGTCTCGAGATCGAGCTCCAGTTTCTCGAGATCGGCTTCGCTCCGGGCCGCCTGCTGAGTGCGCTCCTGAATCGCGTCGGCGTGTGCGTCGCGCTTCTGTTCGAGGCCGGTCGAGAACTGGGTGGAGTCGAGCTCCGCGAGCAGCGCACCGGCTTCGACGCGCGATCCGTCGGTGACGATCGTCCGAATCGTCGTCTGCCAGTTGGGGATTCGCGGAACGACGATCGAGACGCCTTCGGCAGCTTCGATCTCCCCAGTGAGGTGGAGCACCTGCCGGAAGTCTCCTCGGCTGACCCGCAGCACCGGCTCGGTCGCGCGCGACGAGGCGTCGCTGCGACTTCCGCCGCAGCCAAGGCTGAGCGCCGCGATGGGAAGGAGAACGATCGATGCCGCGGCGAATCTCACGATATGCCTACTTCGACGCCATGACCCTGTTCCAGGTTTCATCCGGGCGGGCCGGTGTTGCCGCCGGCCACGGTCGTCTGCGAAGAGACCATCCTACGCCCGTCGAGCAGCGTCGAGCCAAGCGGTAACAGGTATGTTGCGACGAAGACCAGCACGCCCGCCGAGGCGACCGGGCTGTAGAGCAGGTACGAAGCCGGGCTGGCGACGGCCAGCGTGACGAGAAGTCGCGAGCGCGACTCCAGCGCGAGCGGTAACAGCGTGAGCCAGTACCAGGGATGCAAGGCGGGCGAACAGAGAAGGAGCGCCGCGACCGACCAGGCGACGCGCGAACCGCGCGCGCGCATGCGCATTGCCGCGGCGAGCCCGGCGAGGAAGACCAGGCCGCACACCGCGCGGGCAATGCGCTCGGGATGGAGTTGCTCGAAGACGAAAGGGGCGAGCGCCTCCGCGCCGAGGAGATCCTTGACGGCGCTCCAGAGAGACTTCAGTCCGGCGTCGAGACCCGCGGCCTCGACGAGCCATCGCAACGACTGGTAGAGGGGGGCGTTGAACTCCCAGCGCCGCGCGTAATCGCCGAGCCCTGGCATGAACGGGCCGTTTACAAGATAAGGAAGCGCCGGGAGGATGAGCGTGAGAGTCAGGAGCGCGAGGAAGCGGACGCGGCGGGAGGCGAGGGTAACGAGCGCGGGGACCGCGGCGATCGGCACGAGCTTCATGCCGACCGCAAGAGCCGCGGCGATTGCACCGCCGGTCTCTTCGCGACGGAGGACTGCAAGGGTCGCGGCGAGCAGCAGCGCCGCCGGAACGATCTCGAGATGCGCGCTCCAGAACCCCTCGACCACGACGAGCGGACAGGTCGCCCACAGCAGCGCGGACCGGGGTCCGAGCATTCGCAGGATCGCAAGGTCGAAGATGAGAAGGACGAGTCTCCAGACGATCAGTGAGCTGCCTGCAACCGCCCAGAGCGCGAAGAGAGCCTGCGCAGCGGGAGGGTAGATCGTGCGGATCTCGGGATGGTTGATGAGCGTGTGCCACGACGTGCGGAGTGGCACGAGCGTCGCCGAGTCGGGCGCGTGTGCGTACGGGCTGAAGCCGCTCGTCGCCACGAGACCGTCCCATCGGTAGCGCTGCACGTCCTGCGACAGGGACGGCTCCGAAGGAAACACCGCGAGCCGGAGCAGCACGGCGATGACCGCGACGGTACGAAATGAGTTTGCGGCGCCGTGCACTCGTGGCGCGAACGCGATCGTCAACCAGACGACGAGAGCGATGCCGTAGAGCGCGAGGAAGCCGCCCGTGCCGAAGCGCGCGGTAAGCGGCGGCATCGCTGCGAGGATCGCCCCGAGAGCCAGGACGCCGCCGGCGAGCCCCACGGGAAGCCGACGCTCGCCAACGCCGAGCTCGTCCTGCTCGGCGTCCACTACGCGTTGCTCGTCCTGCTCGCGATCTACGGGCTTCATCGTTGGGCGCTCTTCCGGCGCGCCGCAAGTTTAGTGCGGTGAGGTGCTCGATGCGCTTGGCGCCGAGAACTCAATCCGACACGGCGACCATGAATCATGGCGCTATCGTCCGATACGAATCCCCCTGCGTGCCACGCGCGTAGAATTACCATCGGAGGACTATCCTCGTGCATCGGCAGAACCTCGGCCACATGCTTCTCGCGGCGAATCTCATCGACGAGGTTCAGATGTCGATTGCGCTCGAGGAGCAGAAGCGGACAGGGCGAAGATTCGGATCGAGTCTCGTCGACCTGAAGTTCATCGACGAGAACGTGCTCGCCGCATTTCTCTCCAAGCAGATCGACGTCCCGTGCATCAGCCTCCTCAATATCGACATCCCGAAGAAGGTGCTGCGCCGGCTCCCGGCGAAGATCGCGCGTGACTGTCACGCTGTGCCGATCCGCATCGACGGCGACAGGCTCCAGGTCGCGATGGCCGATCCGACCGACATCGACACGATTCGGACCATCGAGGCAGCGACGGGGATGATCGCGGTGCCGATGATCGCTCCGCAAAGCTCGATCGACAAGATGATCGAGCACCTCTTCCCGGAACAAAGCGTCGAGGACGGCGACAACACCATGGCGTCCATACCGCACCCGGAGAACATGGCGTCTGCTTCCGACCCGATGTTCATGGACCTGATCGAAGAGATCGAGAACGCGGACATCGACAACCGGCTCGCCAAGATCGAAGACCGTCTCGACGAGATCTGGATGCTGCTCGAGAAGGTGCTGCGGAAGATCGAGGCGGGCGACGTGATCCGCGAACGGATCTCGGCGCGCCACAACGAGTAACGGGCGGGGAGGCGGATTTCGGATTTCGGATTGAGAGACGCGGCTCTGGCTGGGGCAGCGCCGCCTGTTCGGTTCTCCGCCGCGATTGCTGATACGCTGCCCGCGATTTCGATCATGGAGATGCTCATTCTCGGTTCCGGATCCGACGCTTCGCAGGGGCGCGAGTGGTTTCTCGCAGCCGCGCCACACACGAGCCGTGTGTTCCTCGTCGTTCGAACAGCCTCGGAAACGTCTGTGCGTTGGGTCGTGCCGAATGTCGCGTGGCATCAGCTCGAGCCGGCGTCCGCGCTCGAAGCGGAGGAAGCGACGCTCTGCGTGGAAGGCCGTGAGCCCGATGGCTCGCTCGCCTGGAACGACGTGGAGCACGCGACCGCGATCTGGCGCCTGTTCAAGGAAGGCAACGCGGCGCAATGACGCGATTCGCCCGCGAGTCGTTTCCCCGGTCTTCGACCGGGGACTGGGCCCAGGGGCCTTAGGTTAGGCGAGCCACCTGAACGATTCCGAGGAAAACGTCGCAGGCCACGACGCCGCGTCAGCGGCGACGGATCGGTAGCCTGCAGCTTCAGCTTTGGGAACGAGCGCCGCCCCATCATCAGCGCCGCGGCGCGGCGCAGGACCTCGGTGGAAGGTGGCGGGGCCGAGTCGCGTGTTCCGGCGGCGCTACGCGGCGCCTTGTTGGCTCGTCGCGATCCACCCCCGACTGAAGTCGGGGGCTACCGATCCTGCGTCGCTACGCGCCGCGAGAGATGCGCGGCGTAATCGTCACCCGGTCTTCGACCGGGGGCTAAGATCGGCCGTCGATACGCGACGCAGATTCGGTGCAGGAGATCGGTCATGGGTCACTCCCACCTTGCCCATGACCTAACAGCTGCGCCGACCGTCTAACAACTAACAACCAACAATTAACAACCAACAACCAACAACCAACAACCCGCACTCAGCCCCCCCTTACGCTTCCTTCGCGACCTCGTCCAACTCGGCCTGTGCCTGGGCAAGACGCGCGATCGGGACGCGGAACGGGGAGCAGGAGACGTAGTCGAGACCAACTTTCCTGAAGAAGCGAATCGAGTCGGGGTCGCCGCCATGCTCGCCGCAGACGCCGACTTTGAGCGAAGGGTTCGCCCCGCGCCCCTGCTCGGTTGCGAGGCGTACGAGTTGTCCGACCCCCTCGGTGTCGAGCGATTCGAACGGGTCGCGCGAGACGATCTTCTTCTCGATGTACGAGGGCATGAACGAGCCGACGTCGTCGCGCGAGAAGCCAAAGGTCATCTGCGTGAGGTCATTCGTGCCGAACGAGAAGAAGGCGGCCTCCGCGGCAATCTCTGCTGCCATCAGCGCCGCGCGCGGGATCTCGATCATCGTTCCGATGATGAGAGGAACCTCGAGCCCCTTCTCCTCGAAGACCTTCCGCGCGGTCCGCTCCACGAGCTCGCGCGTGATCGTGAACTCCTTGACCGTTCCGATGAGCGGGATCATCACCTCGGGGTTGACCGCGATGCCCTGCATCGACACCTCGCAGGCGGCCTCGAAGATCGCGCGTGCCTGCATCTCGTAGATCTCGGGGAATGTGATCCCGAGCCTGCAACCGCGGTGCCCGAGCATCGGGTTCACCTCGTGCAACTGGCTCACTTTCGCGCGCAGCTCGATGAAGCCCCAGTTCATCTCGCGTGCGACGGTCGAGATCTGCGCCTCGGTCTGCGGGAGGAACTCGTGCAACGGCGGATCGAGGAGGCGGATCGTGATCGGCATCCCGCCGAGCTCGCGAAACATCGCGGCGAAATCGCTGCGCTGGAACGGGATGAGCTTCTCGAGGGCCCGGCGCCGTCCCGCCTCGTCGCGCGCCAGGATCATCTCGCGCACCGCGAGGATCCGCTCCTCCTGGAAGAACATGTGCTCGGTGCGGCAGAGCCCCACACCTTCGGCGCCGAATAGCCTCGCGACCCTTGTGTCGTGCGGCGTGTCGGCGTTGGTGCGGACCTTTCTGGTGCGGATCGCATCGGCCCACTTCATCAGCCGGTCGAAGTTACGAAACGTCTCGGACTCCTCCGGTTTCATCGAGCCATCGATCAGTACCTGCAGGATCTCGGAGGAGCGGGTCTCGAGCTTGTCGTAGAGCACCTCGCCGCTCGTGCCGTCGAGCGAGAGCCAGTCGCCCTCGAAGATCGGCGGGCGCCCCTCGACGCGCAGCTCCTTGCGCGAGTAGTCGATGCGCATCGCGCCGCAGCCGACGATGCATGGCTTACCCATGCCCCGCGCGACCACGGCAGCGTGCGAGGTGAGCCCCCCACGGCTCGTCAGGATTCCGGCGGCGACGTGCATGCCCGAGATGTCCTCGGGAGATGTCTCGACGCGAGCGAGGATCACCGGGTCGGAGCCCTTCGCCATCTCGACCGCGTTCTCGGCGGTGAAGGCCACGCGCCCGGAAGCGGCGCCAGGGCCGGCCGGCAGTCCCTTGGCGAGAAGGCGGCCGCTCGCGAGCGCGTTCCCCTTGGTCGTGGCGTCGAAGACGGGCGCGAGGAGCTGCACGATCGATCCCGCGTCGACGCGGCGCACTGCCTCGCGCTCGTCGATCATTCCCTCGTCGACCATGTCGACGGCGATCTTCACCGCCGCGAACCCCGTGCGTTTCCCGGTGCGCGTCTGGAGGAGGTAGAGCTTGCCACCCTCGATCGTGAACTCGATGTCCTGCATGTCGTGGTAATGGGACTCGAGCTTTCTGTAGACCTCGACGAGCTGCGGGTAGACGCCCGGCATCATCTCCTCGAGGGAATGGCCCTTCTCGGAGGCGAGCTCCTTCGAGATCGGGAACGGCGTGCGAATGCCGGCCACGACGTCCTCGCCCTGCGCGTTAGGCAGGAACTCGCCGTAGAAGCGCTTCTCGCCCGTCGACGGATTGCGGGTGAAGGCGACGCCGGTCGCGCAGTCGTCGCCCATGTTGCCGAACACCATCGACTGCACGTTGACGGCCGTGCCCCAGTCGTCGGGAATGTTGTTGAGGCGGCGGTAGGTGATCGCGCGCTGGTTGTTCCACGACGAGAAGACCGCGTGGATCGCGCCGTCGAGCTGCGCGCGCACGTCCTGGGGGAAGTCGTCGCCAGTCCGCTCGCGGACGAGAGCCTTGTAGCGCGCGCAGAGCCCGCGCAGCGCCGTCGCGTGAAGGTCGGCGTCGCCCCTCGCGCCGTGCCCCTGTTTCGCCTCGTCGAGCAGGTGCTCGAAGTGCTCGTGGTCGACTCCGAGGACGACGTCGGAGTACATGGTGATGAAGCGGCGATAGGAGTCGAAGGCGAAGCGCTCGTCGCCGGACGACTTCGCGAGCCCCTCGACCGTCGTGTCGTTGAGGCCGAGGTTGAGAATCGTGTCCATCATGCCGGGCATCGACGCGCGCGCGCCGGAACGGACCGAGACGAGAAGCGGACGCGCGGGGTCGCCGAACTTCCGGCCGACGCTCGCCTCGAGCCGAGAGAGATTCGTGTCGATCTCGGTCTGCAGCCCTTCGGGGTAGGTCATCCCGTTCTGGTAGTACCAGACGCAGACGGCGGTCGAGATGGTGAAGCCCGGGGGCACCGGCACGCCGATGTTGGTCATCTCGGCGAGGCCGGCGCCTTTGCCGCCGAGAACGTCCTTCATGGCGGCGCTGCCGTCGGCCTTTCCTTCACCGAAAAAATAGATATGGCGCGTCATCGGATCACACTCCTGACGGAAGGGTCGGTACCTTCGAGCGAGTCCCCGGAATGATATCTCACGCTGCGCCAGCGTCAGTTGCCGGCGAGCGAGAACTCCACGCGGGAGAACAACAGGCGATGCATCAGCGTCTTGCGGTCGGTGCGGGAGGTCGGTTCGATGATCAGCCGGTCCGCGGGAAGGCCCGCACGCGTGAGTGCGGCCGACAGCTTCGCCGCGCGCTCGCGGCTCACCGCGAGGTTTTTCGACTCGTCCGGCGTCGCACACTCGAGCACCTCGAGCCTCACGCGGTACGTGGGGAACGCGCCAAGGGCCTCAGCGATGAACTCGATCGCACTGCGGCTCGCGTCGGCATCGAGCTCACCGTCGGGCCGGAAGACGAGCCCGTAGAGAGGGAGCTTGCCGGATCTCCGCAGGTGCACGTCGGCGATCTGCGGAATCGGAGTCCGGAAGCTTGGCGCGTCGCCGAGCCGTTCACCGAACCAGGCTTCGCCGAACCAGGGATCCTGGATCGGCCCGATCCACCACCAGATCCCGGAGAGCCGGGTCGACGACGGGTTGACCGCGAACCAGGCGACGCCGCTCTCGGGGCCGCGGACCCAGGCGAGGCGTGCGACGCGGCCCTCGACTGCGCCGTAGAAGAGCATCGGCGGGTCCGTCCGGGCGACGCCGTAGATGGTGCTCCCTTCCTGCGAGAAGTCGACAGTCCAATCGTAGACCTGCCAGCGCCCGGAAAAGTTCGGGGGTGCAGCCGGCTCGAGCTCCTCGCCCTTCGCGTGGAGCGTCGGGACGCTCGTGACATCCGCGGCGCCGTGGTTGCCAAGCGTCGTGACCCGAAGGAAACGAACTTCCGTGGGCGGAACCTCGAATGTCTGATCGTCCTTCTTGCGCTCGATCTCGACGGTGCGGAGCTCGCTGAAGCTCGTCCCGTCGAGCGAGCCCTCGAAACGGAGTTTCGCGATGCCTCGAGGAACCGCCGCGATGGCGCCGGTCGACGCGCCAACCCGCGTGATCCGCGACCGCGCCGGCAGCTCGAAGATTACCCATTGCTGGTGATCCCTCGGCGGCGAGAGCCAGTCGGTCGTCGAATCACCGTCGATCGTCGCGAGCGTGCTTGCCTCGAACGACAACTCTCCGGAGCGGTCGACGACGACGACGCCGCTCGTCGGGGTAAGCAGCTCGCCCGAGTCGTCGGAAACCCAGAGCGCTGGTTTCGCGGCCGCGGCCGGCGCAACGGACGGAGTCTCTTTGCAGCCCGCGACGACCCAGCATGCGAGCAGCACGGAGAGCGCGAGCGCGCTGCGGCGAGGCTCAGCGATTCTTGAGCTCACGCCGGTCCACCACGATCTTCGTCACGTCCGCGATCTTGCCAGCGGCCCGGCCGACGGCGAGAAGGAGCGCCATTCTGTTGTCGCGCACAGCGGGGTCCTCGACCATGACCATCACGTCGACGAAGAACTTCTCGAGCTCGGGTGCCATCCCGGCGAACGAGTCGAGCGCCGCGCGGTAGTCCTTCACGGTGACCAACTCGTCGATCTGCTCGCCGACCATGAGCGTCAGCTCGTGTAGCCGCACTTCGGTCGGATGCTCCAGGCGCGAGGCTGAGACCGCGCCCGGGTGCACCGTGCCGACGATGTTCGCGATCCGCTTCGCCGAGTCGAGGATCGAGAGAAACTCCTGCTCGTTGCGGATCGAGCGGAGCGCGACGATGCGGTCGCAGAGGTCGGTGAGCGAGTCTGCCCAGCGGGCCTCCATCGCCGCGGCGATTTCGTCGTACGCGAAGCCCCACGGCGCGGCCTCGAGAATCGTGCGGACGCGCTCGGCGAGGAACTCCAGGAGCGCGCCCTTCGCATCGGCACCGCTGCCGTGAACCGAGATCGCGATGTCGACCAGTTGCTCGGGGCCGATCGCGATCTCCCAGTTGGTGTTGTTGAGGAGGATCTGCACGAGGCCCTGTGCCGCGCGGCGCAGGGCGAAGGGATCCTTCGATCCCGTCGGGCGCGCGCCGATGCGGAAGAAGCCGACGAGCGTGTCGATGCGGTCGGCAAGCGAGACGATCGCGCCGGCGGCGCCGCGAGGAAGCGGGTCATCGACGCTGACCGGTTTGTACTGGTCGTAAATCGCCTGCCAGACCGGCTCCGGCAGCCCTTCGGCACGGGCGTAGATGCCGCCGACCTGACCCTGGAGCTCGGTGAACTCCTTGACCATGTCGGTCATGAGATCGGTCTTCGAGAGACGCGCGGCGAGGACGACGTCGTTGCCGTCGCGCCGGGTCGCCAGGCAAATGTCGCGAGCGATCGTTTCGATTCGCTTCGTCTTCGCGAGATAGTCGCCGAGTTTCTCCTGGAACTGCAGGTGCGAAAGATCGTCGACGCGGCTCTCGAGCGTCCGCTTGCGGTCGGTGTCGTGGAAGAACTTCGCGTCGGCGAAGCGGGCGTTCGTGACGAAGGAGTTGCCGTGAGCGGCGTTTCCGTCCGGATCTCCCGAGTTGTCCATCACGGAGAGGTAGCTGTTCGAGAGCGAACCGTCCTTCTTCAGGATCGGCAGTTGCTTCTGGTGGACGCGCATCACCATCACGAGCACTTCTTCGGGAATCGCCAGGAACTCCTCGCGGAACGAGGAGAGCACGATGCCCGGCTGCTCGGTGAGGTAGCGCCACTGCTCCCAGATCGATGCATCCTCGCGCGGCGTGCCCCCGGCCTGCTTCGCCAGCTCGCGGCAGCGCTCGCGCATCGCCTTCTCACGCTCGCTCTCCAGGGCGACGACTCCCGCCAACTTCAGCTTCGCGATGTAGTCGTCATACGAGGCGACCTCGAGCGTGCCCGGCGCGAGCACGCGGTGCCCGGTCGTCACATTCGAAGACCTGACCCCGAAGAGCTCGATCGGGACCGGCTTTCCGTCGAAGATCGAGACGATCGAGTGGACGGGGCGGATGAACGAATGCTCGCCGCGCCCCCATCGCATCATCTTCGGCCAGCGGAGACCGGAAATGAGGGCGGGGAGCTTCTCGGCGAGGATCTCGCCGATGGCGCGGCCCTCGACGGTCTTCTCGACCGTGACGTACTGCTCGCCGCGGACGACATTCTCCATCGTCGCGTTGTTCTTCTTCAGGAAGCCCTGGAGTGCCTGGGTCGGCTCGCCCTTGTCGTCGAACGACGCGCGGATCGGCGGCCCCTTCACTTCGAGACGGCGGTCGGGCTGCTTCTCCGGAAGGCCGGCAAGGCGGAAGAAGAGGCGGCGCGGTGTCGCGCCGATTGTGACGGAGGTCGCGGGGTCGATGCCGAGATCAGTCTTGCAGAGCTGCTCGAGGCCGTCGCGCAGCCCCTGGTGCGGCAGCATCCAGGCGGGGATCTCTTCGACGAGTAGCTCAAAAAAGTATTCGTGGCTCATGACGGGATCACCTCGCGGCGGAGGCTGCCTCCTCCTCGAGGTATGTCGCCCGCTCGGCCTCGCTAAGGAGCGGGAAGCCGAGCTTCCGGCGCGAGGCGAGGAAGGCGTTAGCGCAGGCGATCGCGAGATCGCGCACCCGCTTGATCACGCCGACCCGCTCGGTCACCGAGATCGCGCCGCGCGCGTCGAGCGTGTTGAACATGTGCGAGCACTTGAGCGTGAAGTCGTAGGCGGGAAGTACGAGCGGGCTCTCGAGGGCGAGCAGCCGCTTCGACTCCGCCTCGTACATGTCGAACAGCTTCCAGTGCATCGGCACGTCGGCTTCCTCGAAGTAGAACTTCGAGAACTCGTACTCCTCCTGCTGCCGGATCTTGCCGTAGGCGAAGCCGCCGCCCCACTCGATGTCGAACACCGAGCTCTTGCGGGAGAGGAACATCGTGAGTCGCTCGAGGCCGTAGGTGATCTCGCCCGACATCGGCGCGAGGTCGATCCCGCCGGCCTGCTGGAAGTAGGTGAACTGCGAGATCTCCATCCCGTCGAGCAGCACTTGCCATCCGACGCCCCAGGCGCCGAGGGTCGGCGACTCCCAGTTGTCTTCCTCGAAGCGGATGTCGTGCTTCGTGAGGTCGAGGCCGATCGCGCGCAGCGAGTCGAGGTACATCTCCTGGATTTCGAGCGGCGAGGGCTTGAGGATCACCTGGAACTGGTAGTGCTTGTAGAGGCGGAACGGGTTGTCGCCGTAGCGCCCGTCGGCCGGGCGTCGCGAAGGCTGCACGTAACCGACGCGCCACGGCTCGGGGCCGAGGACGCGGAGGAAGGTCGCCGGGTGCATCGTCCCGGCGCCCACCTCGAGGTCGAGCGGGCTCTCGATGATGCAGCCCTTCTCTGCCCAGAAGTTCTGGAGCGAGAGGATGAGCTTTTGAAAGGTCAACTGGTCCATAAGGGGCGCATTCTAATGGATTGACGGGGCGGGACGATAACGCGGAATGCGGAATGCGGAATGCGGAATGAACGGCCGGGTGCGGGCTCGGGAGCGTTCACGTTCACGGCCACGCGCCCGGCCTTTCGTTCCGTCGGCGCCTCCACTACCTCAATCCTGCCAGGGCTTCCTCGATCTGGTCGAGGTGGTGCGCGCGGTGCGAGCCGCGGTCGAGGTTCGGCTTGTCGGGGCGGGCGAGCGCGGCCTCGATCACCGCGTCGGGAAGCTCGAGCAGCAGCGCGTCGACTTCCTCCGCGGCCTCGACGGCGGAAGCCGCGGCGAGTGCCGGGGGAATCAGCTCGAACAGCGGAAACATCGCGTCGTTGAACACGTCCCCGGCGTAGTCGCCCGTGCAGTTCTCCCCCGCGGCCCAGCGCTTCATCAGGCAAAGCCGCTGGCGATCCCAGAAGGCGACATGCGCGAGAGCCTCGGCCACCGTCCAGCCGTTAGGTAGGCGAAGGATGAGCATCTCCGCATCGAGCCGCCGCACGAGCAGGCGCAGTCGCTCGGTCTGTGATCGATTGCTCTCGGCGAATTCCGGTGAGACAGGCATCTGGTTCTCCTTCGGGGAGATGAAGGGTTGCGGATTCCTGGCGGCCTATTTCTTCGTGTGCGCCCCGTGCCGCGCCGCTTCCTTCGACGGCGCTTTCCGGCGCCAGGCGAAGAGGAGCAGATCGTGCAACTCGCGCTCCGACACTGTGGGGAGCCGCACGAGCACCCATTCGTACCCGACGTAATGATCGGTGACGAAGAAGGTGTCGGGCTTTGCCTTGATGAACGCGTCGCGCGCTTCGGGGTCCGCGCTGAGGACGAGCGTTTCGCCGTCCTCGCGCAGCCGCGCGAAGAGCCGGTTCTTCACGCGGAATGCCGGAGTTCCGTAGCAGACGCCTTCGGTGACCTCCGGAAGCGCGAGCGCCAGCCTTCGCACCGTCTCGAAATCGGCGGGAAGGGACTTGCTGCTCTTTTGGCGCGTGGCCATGCTACTGCTCTGCCGCGCCAGCCCGCCGTGTCGAGCGCCTGCCGTGCGAGGCATTTCCGTGACCGTCACGCGGCACGCAAATGTGGGCGGGAGGACTGGTGCACTGCCGATCATCTCGCCGTCGTGACCCGCACGTCAAATAGGGGGAGGCCGGCCGCGCGTCGCCGAACCGGTTACCATCTCCCAACCATGACGAACTTCGCCGCGACGAGCGCGCAGCCGAAGGACCCCCGGTGGCGCGCGATGGGGCTGCTTTCCGTCGCGGAGCTGCTCGTCATGGCGCTCTGGTTCGGCGTCTCCGCGGTCGCTCCGCTGGTCCAGCGCGAGTGGGGGCTCGACGCGTCGGGTGTGGCGTCGCTCACGCTCGCCGTGCAGCTCGGCTTCGTTGCGGGAACGCTTCTGAGCGCGACGCTCAACCTTCCCGACGTCTTCCGCCCGCGCGATCTGGCGGCGATCTCGGCCCTGCTCGGCGCGGCGGCAAACGCGCTGTTCGCCACGCATGCGCACGATCTCGGCTGGGGCCTCGTGCTCCGGTTCCTGACCGGGTTCTTTCTCGCCGGCGTCTATCCGCCGGGGATGAAGATCATGGCGAGCTGGTTCCTGGAGAGGCGGGGTCTCGCGCTCGGCGTGCTCGTCGGCGCGCTCACGTTCGGCAAGGCCGCGCCTTACGTGATCAACGCCATCGGGAGCGACAACTGGCGGACGAACGTCCTCGCCGCGTCGATCCTCGCCGCGGCCGGCGGACTGCTAGTGCTCTTCGTCGGCGAAGGGCCGCACGCACGGCCGAGCGCGCCGTTCGACATCCACCAGGTGACGGCGATCTTCCGCAACCGCGCGGTCCGGCTCGCGAGCTTCGGCTACTTCGGGCACATGTGGGAACTCTACGCGATGTGGACCTGGATTCCGGCGATGCTGCGCGCGAGCGTCGGAACGTCGGGCACCACGAGTCTCGTCGCGGAGGTCGGCTCGTTCGTCGTCATCGCGTGTGGCGCGGCCGGTTGCGTGCTCGCGGGACTCTGGGCCGACAGGGCCGGGCGCACGCTCGTGACTTCGGTGGCGATGATCGTCAGCGGGAGCTGCTGTCTCTTCATCGGCCTCGCGTTCGAGTGGCCGCTGCTGCTGCTCTTCATCGCGGCGGTCTGGGGCGCGACGGTCGTCGCCGACTCGGCGCAGTTCTCGGCGTGCGTCACCGAGGCGGGGGATCCGCGCTACATCGGCACGGCGCTGACGATGCAGACCTGTATCGGATTCCTGCTGACGACAGTGTCGATCCAGCTCGTGCCGATGGCGGTTGACGCCGTGGGCTGGCGCTGGGCCTTCACGATCCTCGCTCCCGGCCCGGTGCTGGGAACGATCGCGATGCTGAGACTCCGCGCGCATCCCGCGTCGCTCGCGATCGCGCAGGGCAAGCGGTGATGCTGTAGCCGGACATTCCGATGTCCGGCGGCATAGCGCCCATGCGGCACATCGGAATGTGCCGCTACGAGGGCGCGTGTGCGAATCGGACGCGGTCCCGGTGACGCGTGACGGGTGGACGGGTGACGCGCGCGCCTCCGTGACGGGCTGACGCTGTCAATAATCGATCTGGCGCTCCCGGAGCGCGCGTGTCGGCGCGCCCTCCCGCGCGCAGGAGTCGAAATTGCTGCGGCGGCTGGCCTCGAAACTGATCTTCTCGCTCGTCGTGATCGTCCTTCTCGTGAAGGCGATCGCGCTCTGGGTGAACCTGAGCACGCAGGAAACGCAGTTGCTCCAGAGCATGACGCGCGGGGCCGACCAGCTCTCCCGGAGCATCACGAGCGCGACCTGGCACGCGATGCTCTCGGACCAGCGGACGAGCGCCTACCGGGTGATGAACACGATCGCCGAGCGTCAGGGCGTCGAGCGTATCCGGATGTTCAACAAGGACGGGACGCTGATGTTCTCGACGGTGGCCAACGAGACGCTCAGGATCGACGAGAGCGCCGAGGTGTGCACGCCCTGTCACGCGCACACGCCGCCGCGCGTGAACGTCGAGCTTCCATCGCGCACGCGCGTCTTCCGTGGGGAAGCCGGGCGACGCACGATGACGATGATCACGCCGATCTACAACGAGCCGTCGTGCAGCGAGGCGTCGTGTCACGCGCACCCGGCGAGCGTCAGCGTCCTCGGTGTGCTCGACCTGCGGCTCGACGCAAGCCGGGTTGACGAGGAGATGCGCGCGATTCGCAGTCGCACTGCGCTGCTCACGGCGGTCGAGATCGCGCTCGTCTGGGCCTTCGTGGTCTTTTTTGCCAGAAGATTCGTCGAGAAGCCGATCCGCAAGCTGATCGCCGGCACGCGAGCGATCAGCGAGATGCAGCTCGACCAGCCTGTCGAGCTCAAGTCGAGCGAGGAGCTCGACGCGCTCGCCCACTCGTTCGACGACATGCGTGTGCGCCTGAAGTCCGCGATGGAGGAGAACGCACAGTTCACGCAACAGCTCGAAAGCAAGGTCGAGGAGCGAACCGCGCAACTGAAAGTGGCGCAGCACAAATTGCTGCAATCCGATCGCCTCGCCTCGCTCGGCCAGCTCGCCGCGAGCGTCGCGCACGAGATCAACAATCCCGTTTCCGGCGTGCTCAACCTTTCGATGCTGATGCAGCGCATCCTCAAGGACGATGGCATCCCGCCGGGGCGCATCGCGGACTTTCGTCGCTACCTCGGCCAGGTCGCGAGCGAGACGGCACGCGTCGGGCGCATCGTCTCCGACCTTCTCTCGTTCTCCCGCCGTTCGAAGCCGCAAAGCACGCAGGCCGATCTCAACGCGCTCATTCGCACGACCGTCTCGCTCGTGATGCACAAGCTCCAGCTCGCGAACGTCGCGGTCGAGCTCGATCTGGCGGAGACGCTGCCGCTCGTCTGCTGCGACGCCTCGCAGATCCAGCAGGTCGTCATGAATCTCGTCCTGAACGGCTCGGAGGCGATCCACGGCGGTGGCACCGTGTTCGTCCACACGCGCTCGTGCGATGACGGGAAGGGAGTGATCCTCGACGTCCGGGACACGGGCTCGGGGATTCCTCCGGGACTCGTCGACAAGATCTTCGACCCGTTCTTCACGACGAAGGAAGAGGGCAAGGGCGTCGGGCTCGGGCTCGCGGTCGTGTACGGAATCGTGGAAGCGCACGGCGGAGACATCGAGGTCGAGAGCGTGCCGGGACGCGGGACGACGTTCCATGTGACGCTACCGCTGATGCCGCCGCAGCCGAACGGCACACCGGCCGGGAGGGCCTGAGCGGTGGGCGGGATCGCGATCACGACGGCCGGGGCCGTCGATCGCGAGGCCGCCTCGTGGATCGAGAGTTGTCTTGCGACCGCGCTGGGAGTCGACACGGAAAGGATCGATCCGCTGCCCGACCCGCACTACGCATACGACGAGGGGCGGGGCCAGTACAGCTCCACACTCGTCCTGCACGACGCGCTCGAGCGGCGGCCGGCGCGCGCGGCGAAGCTCCTCGTGATCACCGAGCGCGACATCTTCATTCCGATGCTCTCGTTCGTGTACGGGCAGGCGCAGCTCGACGGCCCGGTTGCCGTCCTGTCGCTCGCCCGGCTGCGGCAGGAGTTCTACGGCCTGCCGCCTAACCGCCCACTGTTCCTCGTCCGCGCCCGCAAGGAGGCGCTCCACGAGATCGGACACACCTTCGGCCTCACGCACTGCAACGATTCGGCGTGCGCGATGGCTCTTTCCACCAACCTCGAACAACTCGACGCGAAGGGGAGCGACTACTGCAGCGGTTGCGCGACTCTCCTGCGCGAGGCCGCTCGCGACGCACGCGGCGGCGCGGAGCTTGCAATCCCCGGAGGAGGCATCAAGTGAAAAAGCACTGGGAAGTTCTCGTGGTCGACGACGAGCCGGTCATGCGCGAATCGCTCGCCGCGTGGCTCGCCGAGGACGGCTACGCGGTCGACACCGCGGAGTCGGGAAGGGAGGCGGTCGCGCGTGCGGTCGCGAAGGACTACGCCATCTACTTCGTCGACCTGAAGATGCCACCGGGACTCGACGGCATCGAGACGATGATGGAGATCCGCAAGCTCCATCCCGACGCCTCGGTCATCATCATGACGGCGTACGCGACGGTCGACACCGCGATCACGGCGATGAAAGAAGGGGCGCAGGAGTACATCGTCAAGCCGTGCAATCCGGAGGAGATCTCGCTGCTGGTCGGACGGATCATCAAGGTGAAGAATCTGCAGAGGGAGAACCTGATCCTCCGCAAGAAGCTGACGAAGCAGTACAGCTTTCACGACATTCTCTCCAAGAACCCGAAGATGATCGAGATCTTCGATCTGGTGCGCGAGATTGCGAGCATGCGCAGCACGGTGCTGATCCAGGGAGGAAGCGGTACGGGCAAAGAGCTCGTAGCGCGCGCGATCCACTTCTCGGGCGACCGCGCGGGCAAGCCGTTCGTCGCGGTGTCGTGCGCCGCGCTTGCCGAGAATCTCCTGGAGTCCGAGCTCTTCGGCCACGAGCGCGGCGCGTTCACCGGCGCAGTCGAGCGCAAGCGCGGCAAGTTCGAGCTCGCCGACGGCGGCACGCTCCTGCTCGACGAGATCGGCGACATCTCGCCGAAGCTGCAGGTCGACCTCTTGCGCGTTCTGCAGGAACGGAAGTTCTTCCGTGTCGGAGGCAGCGAAGAGATCAGCGTCGACGTCCGCGTGATTGCGGCGAGCCGCGTCAATCTGCAGGAGGCCGTCGAAGAGGGAACCTTCCGCGACGATCTCTTCTACCGGTTGAACGTGATCAACATTCACCTGCCTTCGCTGCGCGAGCGGCGCGAGGACATTCCGCTGCTTGCCAGCGCCTTCGTCGAGCGCCTCGCGCACGAGCTCGGCAAGAACGCCAGCGAGCTTTCGGAAGGCGCGCTGCGCGTGCTTCTCGACCACGACTGGCCGGGAAACGTGCGCGAGTTGGAGAACGCCATCGAACGAGCGCTCGTTACGTCGAAGGGGCAGGTCCTCGACGCGGACGACTTCGCGTTCCTCCGCCGGGAAGCGGGACGCGGCAACGGCTGGGCGGTGCCCGACAACCTGTCGCTCGACGAGATCGAGCACCAGGTGATCCTCGCGACGCTCGGCCGGACCGGCGGCAATGTCAAGGAGGCCGCCGCCGCGTTAGGCATCGACCGTTCGACTCTCTACGACAGGATGAAACGCTACGGGATCAGCAGAGTAGGGGTATAGGCGAGAGGCAGGCCAGAGGCCAGAGGTCAAAGGTCAAAGCAGGCGGGCGAAGCCATGTGGAGTGCGAAAGCGAAGCTTTCGCGGCGGCGCGCAGCGCCGCAATCCAACGTCCGCATGAAACGACCGGGCCGCCTGCGGCGGCGCGCAGGCAGGAGTGCCTGCGCCACATTGAGGCGAGCCGCTGTGCTACTGGCGCGTTACGGCTCCAGAAAGATCATCCCGCAGACGTCGTCGAACCGGTCGGGAGGGATCGCGCCAGCGAGGTCGTCGACCGGCGCGCCGCCGTCGGCAAGCGCCGCCCCGACATCTTCGGTCGCGAGTGCAAGGTGAAGTCGCTCGACCTCGCGCAGCATCCAGGGGCGCGCTTCCGCGACGCTGAGGAGGTGGCGCGTGTCGGCCCTCTCGCCTTCGGGCTGAAGTTTCAGCGTCCAGTCGTCCGACTCTCCGCCGACCGCGAGCACTTCGCCTTCGATCGGCGACATCACGCGAACCGTGACGCCATTCTTCGTCGCGTGCCACGCGGTGCCGTTGGTGACGAGCCGTGTCCCGGGTTCCGGAAGCTCGATCCGGTCGGGCCTGCCCATGAGGTGCGCGCCGAGGTCGTCGAGGCCGATCGTCAGCGTGCCATCCGACTCTTCGCGGACCCAGGTATGGCCGCGGTGGTAGAGGCGGTCGGCCGGAAGCGCGAAGCCGGCGATCATCGGAGGAACTTCGATCTTCGCGGCAGGCGCCGCGGCGGCGGCCGCCGCGACGAGTCTCGCGTGCTCGGCGCAATCGCGGCAGGAGAAGCAGTTCTCGCAGGTGCGGGACGCGACCTCGCCCGAGAGCTCGTGCCGGCAACGCCGTTCCTTTGCGGGAAGATCCTCGAAGTCGGCGTGCCAGCGGGCGATCTCCGCGTTGCGGGGGCTCGAGCGGCGCAGCGCGCGAAGAAGCGCGATCACCACGGTCGAGCAGACCACCACGACCACAGAGTAGAAGATCCCGAGGAAGATGATGTGACCCTGGGTCCAGGAGAATTCGTAGATTCCGGGTAGCACGATGACACCTCCCTCAGTACTTCTGCATCTCCCGCTCCTGCGGAAAGAGCCTCAGGTAGCGGAACGAAAGTGAATAGAGAATGACGCCGTAGGCGATGACGAAGAGGAACGTCGCGAACTCCTGCCAGCTCGGCCAGTAGGTCATGAACGGCTCGAACTTCAAGGTCGGCACGGCGAGCGTCTGGATCGTCATGACGAGACGGTTCAGGGCGACGCCGAGGCAGGCGAGCACGGAGCCGGTGAGAAGCCACGGCAGGCTGCGCCGCTTCGCGGGCGACATGAAGATGAGCGCCGGCACGAGGCCGAGAAGCCCGATCTCGACGATGAGCACCCAGGTCCCGAACGGCTGCCAGGCGTAGAACTGGCTCGGGTTCACTCCCGTGCGCGGCGCGGTTTGGTTCAGCCAGACGATCGTGTCGACACTCTTGAACCCGACGTAGACGATGAGCAGCCAGCCGGAAACCTTCGCGAGGAGCTCGTAGACGCTGTGCCGGACGAGCCGCGCGCCCGAGATTTTCGAGACGATCGACGTCGTCAGCAGGACGAACGCGGGGCCGGTCGCGATCGCCGAGAGGATGAAGAGGAAGAAGGTCGTCGGCCAGATCGCGAAGCCGTCGCGGAAGGCGAATGGCCGTCCCTGCAACACTCCGTAGAGCCCGCCTAACGATCCCTGGTGAAAGAACGAGAGGAACGTTCCGACGGCGGCGAGCACCGGCATCACTTTATGCAGCTCGCCCTCGAAGACGAGGAACGAGGGGACCTTTCGCAGTTGCCGGTTCTTCAGGACGATTGGCAGGTACTCGATCGCGAGCACCGTCAGGTAGACAGTGATGCAGAAGGTCACCTCGGTGAGCATCGAGTGGACGTTCGGGTGCCAGAACGTGAACCAGGCGCGCAGCGGCTGCCCGACGTCGACCGCGAGCACCAGCACCGCGCCGGAGTAGCAGATGAAGCCGATCACGACGGCGCTGTTGATCACCGCACGAAGCTCGTGGCGGCGGAGGATGTAGAGGAGGAAGCCTGTGAAAAACGCACCGGCGCCGAGCGCGATCACGGCGAGATCGAGGAAGATCCAGAGCCCGAACGCGAAGCGATTGTCCATGTTCGTCTGGTTCAATCCCTTGACCAGGCAGAGGCCGATCGCGAACACGCCGATTCCGGCCAGGACAACCCACGGGGCGAGCCACGTCAGGAAGCGCTTCGTCGAGCAGCGGCGCACGCCGCGGAGGATCAGAGGCCTATCCACGTGCCACCTCGCTTTGCTCCATCGTCACGTCGGCATCGGCGAGGCGTCTCACCCACGCGCGGTCGGAGCGGTAGTAGATCTTCGACTCGGTGCCGAGCTTCTCGAGAAGTCGGAACGCGTTGGCGCTCTTCGCCGCCTTCGCGACGTCGCTCCGAGGATCGTCGAGATTGCCGAAGACGATCGCCTTCTCGGGACACGCCTCGAGGCAAGCGGGCACATAGTCGGCGGAGTCGAGATCGCGCTTCCCCGCAGCAGCAGCTTTCGCCTTCGCTGCCTGCCAGCGTGAGTGACAGAAGTTGCACTTCTCGACGACGCCGCGCATCCGTACCGAGACATCGGGATTCAGTGTCGCCTCCATGCCGTCGGGCCACTTCGGATCGAACCAGTTGAAGTAGCGCGCGTGGTACGGGCATGCGGTCATGCAGTAGCGGCAACCGAGGCATCGCACCGGGATCTGGCTGACGACGCCCGTTTCCTGGCTGACGTCGACCGCGTTTTGCGGGCAGACCGAGACGCACGGCGGGTGATCGCACTGCTGGCACGAGATCGGGAAGTAGACGGAGCGGTTCTCGGGGAACTGCCGGCCGTTGGACGCGCGGTAGACGCGCTGCCAGGTCAGGCCGGTCCGCTCGGTCGCGCTCGGACGCGCGGGGGGAACGTTGTTCTCGACGGCGCAGGCCGTGGCGCAGGCGCCGCAGCCGTTACAGCGATCGAGATCGATCACCATTCCGAATCGGGCCCTCGTTGTCTCGGTGGATTTCATTCATCCCTCCATGAGCTGTGCGTCGACAGCGCTCCACGTCGGTTCATTTGCGGCCGCGAGCATGTCGAGAATCGCGCGTGTTCCGGGCGCTTCTCGGTCGCCGAGCGCTGCGCGCCCGGGTGCCACGGTGAGCTCGACGACGCCCGGCATCACGGCCTCGTCCAGCGCGAGCACGACGCGCGTCGCGCCGGCGGCAGTAAGAAGGCGGATCCTCGGGCCGGCACTCACGCCGAGAGCGGCGGCAGTCCGAGGGTTGATGACTGCGGTTCCGAGGGAGCGCCGCAGCCCCGATTCCTGGTAGAGCTTCGTGAGCACCGGAGAGACGGCAGCGGACGAGCTGGTGTCGCGCGCCGCGCGTGCGATCAGCGTGAGCGTGCCCGCGGGGCGGGTCGCCGCGGTCGCACGGGCCGGCAACTCGCCGAGCGCGTCCCCGAGACCTCCGGTGAGCTTCATCGCGCGAGGAAGCGTTGCGCTCTCCCGCGTGCCGCTCCAGCGTCCGCCCGCGAGCAGAGCTTCCCAGAGCTCGTCGGGTGTCGAGAGCTCGGCGACGGGAGTGGAACTGCCGTCGATCGCATTCGTGACGATTCCGTCTCCCGCGCCGTGGATGCGCGCGACGCGTTCGCGGATCAGCGACTCGCTCGTGGCCCATTCGCCCGTGAGGTCGATCTTCGCGGCTGTCGCGAGCGAGCGGACGAACGCGACCGGATCGACGGCGCCGCTGCGGATCGGGAGAAGTGGCGCAGACAGAGCCATCGATGCGGCGGGCTCGTCGAACGAGGTCGGCAGCTCGAATGCGGTCTCGAGGTATGGAGGCGTCGGGACGACGAGGTTCGCACGCGAGGCGCTGCCGGAGAGGAAAGGAGAGAGCGCTACGACGAGCGCGTTTCCGGACGCGAGCTTTCGCGCAACGAGCGGCCACGGGTAGAGGCTGTCGCCGGCGGAGGCGTCGACGATGAGGAGTGCGACCGAGTGATCGGGAATCGCGTCGAGCTGCGCGACCGGCGCGAGAGACGCTTCGTCGGCGGGCAACGGGAGGGCAGAGCGCCCGACGATTCCGCCGTCGCGATCGATGTTGCCGAGCAGCAAGTTGAGGCCGAGGATCGCGGTTTCGGCGGAGCGTCCGAGGCGTCCGCCGCCTGGCTGTTCGCCGGCGACGACGATCGACGGGCCGCTCGAGGCGAGCTCGCGCGCCGTGGCTACGATGTCGTCGGGAACGAGACCGGCGATCGCGGCGGCTTTGCCGGCAGGGAATCGCGAGACTGCGGAGAGGTACGCGTCGAAGTCTTCCGCGTCGGAAATCAAGGTCATGTCCACGAGCTTCTCGGCGAGAAGGACATTCGCGATTCCGAGTGCGACCGCGGCCTCGGTGCCAGGTCTTGCAGGGAGCCAGCGATCGGCGGCCTCGGCGGTGCGTGACCGCACCGGCTCGACCTGGACGAGCCTGACGGAGTCGAGGCTCGCGGCGCGATCGAGGCGGCCCCAGCCTTCCGCAATCGGCGCTCCGAAGCTGACGATCGTGCGTGCGTTGCCGAGGTCGAGCCCAAACGTGTGCGATCGGGCGTCGAGCATCGTGTCGAGCGTGGTGAGGCTCTCACCCTCGAGTCCTGGGGCGGCTGCGACGGCAGTGCCGTCGATACCGGCAAGCAGACGCCGCCAGGCCCACGAGACGCTGCGGCCCGGGCGAGTGTCGAGCACGACGATCGAGCCGGCTCCGTTGCGTGCCGCGTCGATGGCGCGAGCGGTTTCGCGAATCACAGCGTCGGTCGTCGCGGTCGTCGGGTGGCGCTCGCCGCGCGTGATCCGCACCGCGCTCGTCAGCCGGTTCGTATGATGGGGCAGGTGGTGTCCCGTCATGCCGAGCGAGCAGAGCGTGCCCGAGCCACCGGCTGCGCGAAGCGCGACGGGAAGCCCCCCGATGCAACGCGCCTCTACGGGGCATCCGCCGGGGCAGAGCGCGCAGACGGTGGCGCGTGTCGTGCGCTCACCCTTCGGCGGCCTCGGAATCCAGCTCCAGTTCTGTGTCCAGATGGCGAGATCGTCGGTAAGGTTCCACGGCATCGGCGAAAGCGCCACGCCGGCCGCTGCGCCTCCAGCGAACTTAAGAACATCGCGGCGTGTCACGTTGAGTTTCATCGTTTGCCCCCGTCTCACTTGTGGCACGTCAGACAGCTCTGTCGCACGCCGTGCGCGTCGTGGCATGCCGAGCAATCGGTCATCTTCATCCCTTCCCACTCGGCCCTGCGAAGTCGCGTCGGGGAGGGACCCCAGATGTCGCGGCTGTAGGTGCTGAGCCGGTTCTCCTCGTACGGACGGAGCCGGTCGGTGGAGCCGTGCGGGCCGTGGCAGCGCTCGCATCCGATGTTTGCGAGGCCGACGTGAGGCGCATGCGGGAAGTACACGTTCTCCGGCTGGCGCGCGTAGACGAGCCACTCGATCTCGCGACCCTTCGTGACGTAGTCGTCGACGAGCTGCTTCTCGGCCGCGGTCGTGCCCTGTGTCTCGGTATGACACGGCTCGCAGGTGGCGATCGAAGGAAGCCCGGTGAATCTGCCGTCATCGCCCAGGGAGTGGCAGTCTTCGCAGGTCATTCCGACCGACTCGCCCACATGGACCTTGTGGCTGAACTGCAGTGGCTGCTTGACCGAGCGGTACTGAAGGCGAGGGAAGGCGATCCATCCCAGCACGAGCGCGGAGCCGAGGCCCAGTGCGAAGGTCATCCATCCGCGGTTTCGCATCATGAGCGTCGTCCTCCGGCGTGGAGTGAGAAGAACTCACTGAAGAGATTGAGTAACTCCTCGCGATCGAGGTGCTGCGCGAGCCGCGACACGGCGATCCCGCCGTCTGCCATCAGCCGCGTTCCGTCGGGCCCGGTGCACGAGAGCGTCTCGTGCACGTAGGTGGTGAGGCGATCCGACTCGACCTGCATCCAGGCGGCGGCGACGTTTCCGGTCATCAGGTTGACCTCGGCGTCGTCACCCGCGTGTGCGGGCCTCGTGCTCTCGAAGAGCCAGCCCGCGCCGTACGGGTCGCTTGTGAGTTTCCCGAGGCTCGTGCGAAGGTAGACGTTTGCCGAAGCATTGTGCAGCGGCTGAGGGAAGGCGAGTTGGAGGTCGACGCCGTTGACGGTCAGGACCGCGACAGGGCGGTCGAACGCGCGCGACGCGACGAAACTGACCTTGTCGACCGAGCCGATCACGCGCGCGAGGAAGGCGTCGATACCGACGTGGCAGCTGCCGTCGCCCGCGACGTCGAGCCACATGTGGTTCGACGCGTACGCGAGGTGGAGCGGCACCGGGATTCCGTCGACGAGCGGCGTGCCGTCGCCCTGGATCGTATGTCGCTCATGGCCCGGGGACGGGAGCAAGCGCTCGCCGGTCGGATCTGCATGGGCGAGCCAGACCTCGCAGAAGCGGTGGGCGTCGGAGTTGCAATGCGAGAGCAGCGCATCGCTGGCGGGGATGTAGCGCGGAACCGCCGCACCGCCGCAGTACTCGACGCGCGCCTCGTGCAGGAACGGGCAGCTTTCGAGTTCCGCGGCGCCGTCCATGTCCATGTGTGAGGCGGCCGCGCGGCACGCGGGCCACGCGGGCGAGGAGCAACGCTCGTGGTCCGCATCGCGTGTCGCGTCCACGATCATCTTTCGGTATGCCGAGGCCTGGCAGTACTTGACAAGCGCCTCCTGGAGAAACGGGCATCGCATGGCAGACTCCTCGCCCTTGCAGCGGTTACTTCTTTGAGGTTTCGTCGGTCTTCTCGCCACCGTCGGCCATCGTCAGTCCGAGGCCCGGCACGAGGAGCGCATGGTCGTCATGCTCGACGGCTGCGCGCGACTTGGCACCGACGCGCTCGGCGATCTCGACGGCCACGCTCCAGGCAACCGTCGCGAAGCAGGCGAGCGTCACGATTCCAAGGCCGATGTTCGTCAGGTTCAGCCACATCGTCTGCGGGTCGAATACGTTAATTCCGAACACTGTGCACCTCCCACGTTCCTTCTGAGTCGTTGCGCCTGGTGATGCAGAGCGCACGAATACCTCTCACCGCAAAAGGCATGCCGACATCGAGGCGACTCAGCGAATCGCCCCCCTTCCCACTGGGACGGAACGAGTTAGGCTGGAACGGAAGATGAGGCGGCACGGAGCGCCGACGTCGCGCGTGTGGGATTCGCCTACAAGCGTGCCGGGAATCCCGACACGGGTCGGTCGGCTCGACGCCGTGGCGGCGAAGGATGGCGGGCGATCACGCGGCTACGGGTTCACGCGAATCGAAATGTTGCTCGCGGCGACCCTCGCGTCGCCGTTGCCCACCCAGGCCACGAGCGTATAGAGGCCCGGTCCATGCTCGAAGGGGATCGTGAAGGTGAACGAGCCGTCGGGCGCGACGGTGAGCTCTCCGTGAGCCGCGCCCCCGCGTGCGATGCGCACGAGGTCGCTTTCCTTTCCGGGACGTCTCGGTTGGAAATCGGTGCGCGTTTCGGGTAGCTCGTAGCTCTCGATCCCGCTGGCGCGCGCCCTGCTGAGCGGCTTCGGCGCCGGCTCGAAGTGGACGCTGATCGCGGCAATCTCCCACCCCGTGGCTGGCCTCGCGGCGCAAACGACCTTTTCGCCGAGGCGAATCTCGCGCGGAGGGGGGTCGCTCCATCGCAGGTAACGCCGCAGGAACTCGTGAGCGACGCGCACCTCGCCTCCGCGCCACGCGAACCCGAGCCCGACGTGCGTCGCGCGCGGGTCGAGGATCGCGCGGCGATGCCCGTCGTCCGGAGGCGCCTCCGCGAGCATCGCGCGCATCGACTCCTTGACGAGCCCCACGATCTCCTCTTCGTTGTACGGAGCGTCTTTCGACCAGGCGGCAGTGTTCTCGGTGAGGCCGTCGAGCCCGCCTGCGAACGAGTAGCGATGGTAGGGCGAGAGCCCGTCGGTGGAGATGTGTCCGACGGAGCGATCGTAGACCTGCCTGCGGCAAAGAGCGTCCGCGACACTCGATGCAAGGGGATCGACGCGAACGGTGGAGAGGCCGAACGCATGTCGCTGCTCGTTGATGATCGAAAGCATCGTCGCCTTGATCGTGGCGGCGAGTTGTGGCGTGTCGCGCACCGGCATCTGCGCGTCGGCGCTGGCAGCAACGAGCAACCCGAGGAGCAGAGCTATCGGTCGGGACGCGAGGCTTCGCGATCCCATCTCTACGATTCCCCGCCCACGCTCTCGCCCTCGGTGAGCGGGAGCTCGACCGTCACCGCGAAGCCGCGCTCCCGGTTTGCGGCATGGATCTGGCCGCGTTGCTCTTCGATCGACTTCTTCGCGATCGCGAGACCGAGCCCCGTGCCCGTCGACTTCGTCGAGAAGTACGGCTCGAAGATGCGGGGGAGCATCTCGGGCTCGACTCCGGGCCCTTCGTCGGCGACTTCGATCGCGAGCATCCCGTCGCGCGCTTCGCACCGAAGCGTCACGACGCCTCCCTCCGGCGACGCATGTCGTGCGTTTTCGACGAGGTTCACGACGGCGCCTCGGAGCATTCGCCGGTCCGCGACGATGGTTTTCGGCACGGCGTCATCGACGCGAGCGTCGAGCGTGACGCCGCCATCGCCGCCGTCGCGGTACGCGGTCGCGATCTCGGCGACGAGCTCGCGAACGTCGATCACGCGGGGAGCGGCGGTGCGGACCGATGCGTAGTCGCTGAACCCGCGCGCGGTCTCCTCGAGCGTCGCGACCTGTCGGATGATGTTGTCGACCCCGGACTTCACGGCGTCGGCGAGCCGCTCGTCGCCTCGATGCGCGAGCGCGCGGAGGTGCTCGGCCGTGAGCTGGATCGGAGTCAGCGGGTTCTTGATCTCGTGAGCGACCTGGCGTGACATCTCCGCCCAGGCGCGCAGCCGGTTCGATGCGAGGATCTCGGTGACATCCTCGGCGACTAACATCCGCTCACCACCCTCGGGGAGGTCGACGAAGGTGACGCGGAACGAGCGGGTTGCCCCTCCCATCTCGAGGTCGACTTCACGCTCGGCGAGGCCGTGGGGCACGCCGGAATCGAGAATCGTGTCGATCGCGTCGAATCCGGCGCGGAATGGCACGTTCCCGGCGACTCGATCGGCGCCGAAGAGCGCCGCGGCCTCGGCGTTCGACGCCACGACGCGCCGCTCGCGATCGATGACGAGCACGGCCGCGGTCAGGCGCTCGATCAACGTGCCGAGTCGGTCGCGCTGGTAGCGCAGATCGTCCTGCTGCCGGCGGATCGACTCGGCCATGTCGCGGAACGTGCTGACGAGAAGGCGAAGGTCGGGATCGTACGGGACCGCGATCTCGGGCGAGAAGTCGCCGCGCGCGACGGCGCGTGCCCCGCCGACGAGCGCGTGAACCGGCCGGGTCACGGAGAGCGCCGCGCGGCGCGCCACGCCAAACGCGCCGAGCGCGATGAAGATCATAAGCAGATAGATCGACGTCGCGAGGTTGTCGACCTTCCGCTCGATCTCGCGCGCCTGGACGAGGAACGGGAGCGCGAGCGTGTAGCGTCCCTCGCCGCGCAGTCCGATCGGGCTGTAGATTTCGACGAACCGGACGCTTCCTGCGCTCCGGTTCGCGAGCACGACGGAGGCGTCTTCGAGGGCGAGGCGGCGATAGACGTCGCCCGGAAGGCGCGGTGACTCGGCCATCGCCGTGAAGAGGTCGCGGCGGCTCGAGGCGATCACCTCGTCGTCGCGGAAGAGGTGGAGGTCGTGGCCGACGACGCGACCGAGCCAGACCAGGATCGAATCGTCGAGGAGCTGTTCGGGAGTCGCCTGCGCCGACTCGATGTAGTCCTCGATCACCCTCTGCGCGGTGTTGAGCGCAGCCTGGCCGCGGTCGAGATACTGCCGCTCGAGGCTCGCGCCGAGGTAGGTGCGGACGAAGAGGACGAAGGCGAGCAGGGGAAGCGCGACCATGATCGCGACCCAGAGCGAGGTGCGCGCCTGGAACCCCAACCCGTCGCGCAGGGAGCCGTTTCGAAGCTGTGAGCGAAGCTGCTGGATCGCTACGAGTGTGAGGGCAAACAGGAGCGACCAGGCTGCGACCGTGCCGGCGCGGCGCAGGTGCTCGTCGCTCGTCTGCTTCTCGATCGCGAACGCGTAGAGCATCGGACCGACGCGACGAAGGTAAACGTCGTACTTCCCATCCCGCGAGGAGACCCATCGTTCCTCCGACGGTCCGATGCGCTCGAAGAGCGCCGCAGCCGTCTGCGGCAGCTCGAACGCAGGGGTGCCCGATATCTCGCCCGAGGCGAGGAAAATCACAGGAGGCGCCGAAGCGCGGAAAGCGCGCGAGAGATCGGCCGGACGCTGCGAGGCGCGCGTGGCGAGCGCGGGAGCGACGTAGAGCTCGCGGTAGGCGTCCCGGAAGGTCGCGGCAGCGGGGTCGGACGGGTTCAGAACGTGAATGCTGCCCTCGGCGAAGCGGCCGGCGGAGGTGTCGAGGCCGAACTCGTAGGTAAGCAGCTCGTGCGACGTGCTGCCGACCGTGAGTGTCTCACTGACACCTGTGCCCTCGCGGTTGGGCAGTTGCGGCAGGCCGACGCCAAACTGGCTGAGAAGTGTTCCGTCGGCCGCGTTGATCGTGATCACCGACGGGATCGTGATGCGCGACAGATCGGAGCGGAGCCAGAGAGCGACGGCGAGGTCGGTCAGGTCGGTCGACTCGATCGAGGCCGGAAGGACGGACTCGAGGTCGATGACCGAGAACTCGCGATCGAGCAGGTCGCGGACGCGCGCGCGTGTCTGGCCACTCTCGCCGATGACGAGCGGCGCGTACGAGTCGGCGACGAATCGACGTGCCCCGGCATTCTCGTCGATCGCAAGGGGAAAGTAGACCAGCGGCGCGACCAGGAGGGCGCGGACGACGCGACCTCCGATCTCGGAAGCGGTGCCCCCCGAGGCGAGCGTGGCGATCGCGAGTGCGCCGAAAACGAAGGCCAGCGGGCGGCCGCCGGCTTGACCGCCTAACGCGAGCGCTACGATCGCAGCGAGGGCCGGAAGCGCCGCGGCCAGCGCCAGCCAGATTCCCCCGAGGCGCGATCGCGTCAGCTGGATGAGCGTCCAGCCGAGGACGACGATCGACAGGAACAGCAGCATCTGCGCCGCACCCGACGGGATCAACTCCTCGGGCAGCGGCGTGACGCGTGCGTTGGCCGTGATGTTGGCGACGAGTCGCTGGAATGCGACGGCAGCCGGCACGGCGAGAATGAGAGGCAGGGCGGCCGTCGCCCGGTTGCTGCTTGCGCGCGCCAGGCGAGCGAGGATGAAGACGATCACGAAGAGGGCGAGCGCCGTCGCGGCGAGGTCGAACGGCGACCCCGTGAAATGGCCGGCAAAGCGCGAGCCGAACGCCGCGAATCCGAAGACCGGGTCGTCGGCGCCCCCGCCACGCACGCCGAGCAGGGCGACGCGCGCCGCGGCAACGGCCGTCGCGGCTCCGATCGCGCCGGCCGTGTTCGGGCTGCCGGCCCCGCGCACCAGCGAGAGCGCGAGGAGCGCCAAGGCGAGCGTCGCGATCACCGCGGCGACCGACCGTCCGCGCGCGCGGACCTGTGCGAGGACGACCGACTTCGACTCGGGAGCCAGGTCGATGTAGAGCTTGCGCTCGTTGCCGAGTCTGAACCGGCGCGACCCGCGCGGAAGCGGCGTCGATCCGTCGTTGAACGCGGAGGTGGAGATCCACGGGCTC
>JBPPMG010000192.1:0-5900 GCA_051305935.1 Thermoanaerobaculia bacterium | reverse complement strand
GCGAGTACTTTCGAAGCGATTCTTCGACACGCGCGATGTCATCAGCGGTCCACGCGATCGTCGCGCTGGCCCACGAGGAGATCCGCACGACGCCGGGTCGAGTCTCGTGCATGCGCCGCCGCTCGCGCTCGAGCTTCGGCATCTCCTCGACGCAGGCCGGGAGCGAGAGGATCGCAAGTAGAAGCAGGGCGCACGTTCGCATCGCGCGCATTCGCGAGGGCCGGCTGGACGGAACCCGGCGGCCCGTCGTCACTTTGCGGAAAGGAGAAGGTACGCGACAGCGACCGCGACAGCGACGATGACGGCGATTCCGATGACCCAGCCGTTCCCGCCCTTCGCTTCGACATGCGGTTCCGGCTCGTCATCGTCGGGAACGATGGCCGGCGTCGGCTCGGCCGGGGCTGCTGGTTGAGGCGCTGGAAGCTCTTCAGTGACGGTCGCGATCCGGGCCGTCGGAGCTTCCATGAACTCCATGTCTTCGTCGGAGAGAGCGACCATTCTCTGGGTCGTGACCTCTCCAGGGTCGCGCATGTCGACTTCTTCGGTGGTGAGCTGCTGAACGTCGTCCACGCGCGCCCGTTCCTCACGCGCGGCGATTTCCCACGCGGCGATCTCCTCGGCGGTCGTCTCTTCGGCCCTGCCGACGACGACGGTAACGTTGTCGGGCGCACCGCGCTCGAGCGCGAGCCGGACAAGCTCGCGGGCCGCATCCTCGATGCCCACCTTCGTGATCATGAGGATCTCGTCGGACTTGACCAGCCCGTGCAGTCCGTCGGAGCAGAGGATGAACGTGTCGCCGGGGCGCACCTCGAACGAGGCCTTCGCGTCGATCTCCACCGTCTGGCCGACCCCCATCGAGCGCTGCAGCACGTTGCGCCGGGGGTGCACCTCCGCCTCCTGCGAGGTGAGCAGACCCTCGCGCACCATCGAGGCCACGAGAGAGTGATCGTCGGTGATCTGAGAGATCTCGTCGTCGCGAATGAGATAGATGCGGGAGTCGCCTACGTGGGCGAAGTAGCCCTCGCGGTCGCGGACGACGAGCGCGGAACAGGTCGTCCCCATGCCGCGAAGCTCGGCATTGATCTGCGATTCGGCGTAGATCCGCGCGTTTGCGCGCTCGAGGGCACGCGTCAGCGACGCGACCAGGTCGGTGTCGCTGTCGCGGTAGTACTCGTCCTTGGTAATCGTCGCCGCCATGCGCGAGGCAGTCGCGCCGCCGCGGTGGCCTCCCATGCCGTCCGCGACGACCATGAGCCGCCCCTTGTTCCGATCGACCTCGTCGGCGGGCGCGCTGAGGATGGAGTAGTCCTGATTCTCGGAGCGGACGCGTCCGACATCCGAGAGTTGAGCGACGCGGACGACGAGAGGCTTGCTCGCCGCTTCAGCAGGTGTCGGCTCGATAGGTTCAGTCATGTCGAGATACCCGAATCGATGTCCGGGAGAACTCCTCTGATTCTACAGTTGGGTAGTGATTGAACGCCAATTATAAACGAGAGTCGCCCGGTCTTCGCGACTCTGTCGAGCGATGGACATAAAAACAGCAGTGCGCCAGTTGCACGGGGTGACTATAATCTTTTCGTTTCTCAGGCAAATCGATGGATGAACTCCAACTTCACTACGTGGACCTCGGCGTCCCTCGCGTATTCGATCTGAATCGCGACTCGTACGACATCGGACGGACCGAGGGGAACGATCTCGTTCTCAACCATCCGTCGGTTTCGCGTCGCCACGCGCGCCTGGAGAAGCGAAGCAGCAAATGGTGGGTGCTCGACCTGCAGTCGACGAACGGGGTCAAGGTCAACGACAAGCAAGTCTCCGAAGCGGAGATCGCGCAGGGCGACCGCGTGCTGGTCGGCTCGGTGCAGCTCGACATCCGCGCCATGCCGAAGGTCGATTTCTCGGATCAGTCGCTCTTCGATAATCCGAGTGGCACGGTCATCCGCCGCATCTCCGACTTCAACTCCGAATTTGGCTTCGACGGCGCCGACATCGCGAAGAAACCATCGAAGGACGGCGCGCCGCCGGCGCAGCGCGAAAAGATCATGGCGGTCCTGATCCAGGTCGCGAAGCTCCTCCTGCAGTACGAGGAGCTCAACGCGGTCCTGAACGCCGTCATGGACATCATCTTCAAGTACCTCCCGGTCGACCGCGGCCTGCTCATCCTGTTCGACGAGGACGGGAACCCGGTGCCGAAGCTCACCAAGTTCCGCGAAGGCTTCGAGGGCCAGGACATCCCGATCTCGCGCAACATCCTGAAGATGGTCGCCGAGCAGCAGGTTTCGCTGCTCACCGCGAACGCGCTCGAAGATGCCCGCCTGCTCGGCGGGAAGTCGATCGCGATCCACGGCATCCGCTCCGCGATGTGCGTTCCGCTCTGGAACCGCGACCGCGTGATCGGCGCCGTGCAGGTCGACTCGCCGATCCACATCGGCAGCTTCACCGAGGAAGACCTCGACATGCTGACCGCGCTCGCGAATTTCGCCGCGGTCGCGATCGAGCGAGCGCAGCTTTCCGAGAAGATCGAGCAGGAAAAAAAGATCCGCGCGAAGCTCGAGCGCTACCACTCTCCGGGAGTCATCGACGAGATCGTCAAGGGCGCGATCACCTCGATCGACGAAGGCGAGGTCAAGAGCGCCGAGGTCTCGATCCTCTTCGCCGACATCTCCGGCTTCACCACGATCTCCGAGACCAAGCGCCCCGAAGAGGTGGCCGAGTTCCTCTCGCACTTCTTCTCGTGCGCCGTCGACGCGATCTTCGCCAACGGCGGCACGCTCGACAAATTCATCGGCGACGCGGTCATGGCGTTCTTCGGCGCGCCGCTCGCGCAGCACGATCACGCCGCTCGCGCCGTCCGTTCGGGCCTGATGATGCGGCAGCTCGTCGACGTCTGGAACGCCGACCGCGCCTCGCAGGGGCTCCCGCCGGTCCGCATCCGCGTCGGCATCAACAGCGGCCCCGCCGTCGCGGGCAACGTCGGAACCGAGAAACGCGTCGACTACACCGTGCTCGGCTCGTCGGTCAACATCGCCTCCCGCCTCGAAAGCGGCGTCGCGAAACCGGGCCAGGTCGTCATCTCGCAGAACACCTACGACATGGTTCCCGGTGAGTTCAAAACCGAATCGCTCGGGGAGTTCCCGCTCAAAGGTCTGACTCAGAAGATGCCCGTCTACGCCGTGCTCGACCCGGGCGCCGCGACCGCGCCGACCCCCGCGACCTCGAGCGGTACGGTTCCGGCCGGAAGCAAGCCGTCCTGACGAGTCCCCTCGGGCGCTGCGTGCCCTAACGGACCGGTTCGTCATGCCTAATCGCTCCATCGGACGTCTGCTGGCACTTCCCGCGGTGCTCGTCGTCGCAGCGCTCGGCGCACGCCTCTTCGTCGCGGAGGTCTACCGCGTTCCGTCCCGCTCGATGGAGCCTGCGCTCGAGCCAGGCGACCAGGTCGTCGTCACCCATCTCGGAGGCACGCTCCCGCGCCGAGGCGACGTGGTGGTGTTCGAGGATGACGACGGCCGGGCGTGGATCAAACGGGTGATCGGCCTTCCCGGCGACTCGGTCGTCGTCGAAGGGGCTCACGTCTCGGTCAACGGCACGACGCTGACGGAACCCTGGGCGGGCGCACCATCTGCCGACGCTCGCGCCACCCATCTCGTTCCGGCGGGACATTACTTCGTGATGGGCGACAATCGCGCAAATTCGGACGACAGCCGCGCCTGGGGCTTCGTCGCGGGCGAGGCCATCGTCGGGCGCGCGCGCCTGATCTGCTGGTCGCGCGCCGAGCGCGGCCCGGTCCGGTGGGGACGGCTCCTCTCAACCGTCGATTGACCGATTGACTCGGTCGCCGATCTTCTCTAACCTCGCGCCTGAGGAGACCCGTATGTTGATTCGTATGAACCAGAAGGGCGAAGGTCGCATGGGCTGCATCTTCGGGTTGCTGATCCTCGCCGTCGCCTGCTTCGTCGCCTACAAGCTGATTCCGCCGAAGATCCAGGCGGCCGAAATGCGCGACGTGATCCAGGACGAGGCGCGCTCGGCAAGCGGACGAGGCAGCGACTCGGTCAAGAAGTCGATTCTCGCTCGCGCCGAGGAGCTCAAGGTGCCTCTCGACCCCGAGAACTGCATCGTCGAGCGCCGCGCAGACTTCATCCGGGTGGAGGTCGAGTACACGGTCGACATTCCGTTCCCCGGGTACCTCTACAAGAAGACTTACAAGTTCAGTACCGAGAATCCGGTCTTCTGACCGATTCTCATCGCGAGATTTCGAGAGGGCGGGCCTGAGGGCCCGCTCTCCTCGTTTCAGCGAACGATCATGATCTCGTCGAGAGGCTTCTTGCGGATGCGCGGCACCGTCGCCCCGCCGGCGGGATAGCCCACCGGGATCAGCAGGAACGGCTTCTCGTTCGCAGGCCTCCCGAGGATCTCGCGGAGGAAACCCATCGGGCTCGGCGTATGCGTGAGCGTCGCGAGCCCCGCGGCGTTCAGCGCCGCGAGCAGCATGCCCGACGCGATGCCGACCGACTCGCCGACGTAGTAGTGGTGAATCTTCGCCTCGCCGTCGAGGTGATAGTCCTCGCGGAAGACGACGATCAGCAGCGGCGCGATCTCGAGGAACTCCTTGTGCCAGTCGGTACCGAGAGGCGCGAGCGCGGCGAGCCATTCGTCGGGCATCCGCCGTTCGTACGATTCCTTCTCTTCCTGTTCCGCGGCGATGCGAATCCGCCGCTTGAGCTCCGGGTCGCGGACGACGACGAACTTCCACGGCTGCATGTTGGCGCCCGAAGGCGCGCTGGCCGCAGCGCGGATCGCAAGCTCGATCACTTCGTCGGGAATCGGATCGGAAGAGAACTCGCGCACCGAGCGCCGGCGAAGCGCAGTCCCGAGGAACTCGCGCGCACGCTCGATCATCTCCGCCTCGGAGAGGCGCGCGAACTCCAGCGGGTCCCGGGGGTGCTCCTCCTCGCGCGGCGGGAGAGGCCCGGCACCTGTCATGCCGCGCGCTCGACCGGGTTGTAGAGCGAGTCGGTCTCGACCGGTACGCGCTTCGCGTCGCGAATCAGCGTCTCCAGCCGGTCGCGAGACATCGCGGCCGCGTCGGTCTGCGCCCCCGCCATCCGGAAGATCCGCTCGTCGACGATCGTGCCGCCGAGATCGTCGGCGCCGAACGACTGCGCCACCTGCGCGACCTTCTCGCCGATGCCGATCCAGTACGCCTTGATGTGGTCGATGTTGTCGAAGAGCAGGCGCGAGACCGCGATGGTGCGGAGGTCGTCGAGCGACGTAGCTTCCTCAACCGTCGTTTCGTAGACCGTGTTGTCGCGATGGAAGTGGAGCGGTACGAAGCAGTTGAAGCCGTGCGTTTCGTCCTGCAGGTCGCGCAGTCGCAGGATGTGGTCGACGCGGTGCTCCGCCTTCTCGATGTGCCCGTAGAGCATCGTGCAGTTGGTCTTGATACCGAGCTCGTGGCAGGTGCGCGCGATGTCGATCCACTGCTCCGCGCTCATCTTGTGGTCGCAGATCTCGTCACGGATCTCGGCGGCGAAGATCTCGGCGCCGCCGCCGGGACACGAGTCGAGCCCCGCGTCGCGCAGCGCGACGATCGTGTCGCGGATCGACTGCTTGCTGATCTTCGCGAGAAACTCGATCTCGACCATCGTCAGCGCCTTGAGGTGCACTCCGGGGTAAGCGCTCTTGAGCTTCGAGAAGAGCTCCGTGTAGTACTCGAACTTGAGCCACGGGTGGAGACCGCCGACGATGTGGAGCTCCCTGACGCCGTGCGCGATCGACGGCGCGACCTGCTCGACGATCTCGTCGGGACTGTACGTCCACCCGCCTTCCGCCTTCGGGCGGACGGCGAACGCGCAGAGCTTGCAGCTCACGACGCAGACGTTCGTGTGGTTGACGTA
>JBPPMG010000316.1:0-6482 GCA_051305935.1 Thermoanaerobaculia bacterium | reverse complement strand
CGTGAAGCCGGCTCACTTCTTCATCGCGAGATCGAAGTTCGTGATCAGCGTCGCCGAGCCGGCGGTCGACTGGCGGATCGGGACAACGAGAAAGCGAGTCCCGTCGGGCGACATCGAGAGGCCGCGGTCGTTCGTGTTGAGGTCGACCGCGAAGAGGGGAGTCACTTTTCCGGCCCGCACGGCTCCCCCGTCGAACTCCAGGTCCACCGAACGGATGCCGTAGGCGCTGACGTAGAGGAGCTCCTTTCCGTTCGGGTTCCACCACGTCGCGTACGCGGGCTCGTTCGAGATCTGCCACTTCCCGCCCCCCACGCCGTGGGAAGTAACGTAGAGATTCCGCCCCGAATGATCCGATGCGATGTAGGCGAGCCACTTGCCGTTGGGCGAGATCTTTCCCTCGTACTGCTGCCCCTCGCCTCCGACAAGGACATCGGGCTCGCCGCCGGCGAGCGGGATTCGCATCACGTCGCCGTCCGGGCCGGTGCCTCGCTCGAAGATGAGATAGCCACCGTCCGGCGTGATGGACGACGGTCTCAGGAGCTCCGGCGACTCGAGCAGCGTCCGCTCCCCCGAGCTTCCATCGGCGGGTTTGATGAACAGCTTGAAGGTCGCCGCCTCCGTCGTCCCGAAGATGACGTGCCGCCCATCCGGCGTCCAGAGCGGATCCCCGGCGCCTCCCGGGACGAACGAGAACCGCGTCCGCGAGCCGCGCTCGAGGTCGTGAAGGTAGATCGCCGACCCCGGATCGCCGATTGTCATCGCGGCCATCCTGCCGTCCGGTGAGAGGGCGACGTCGCGATAGAGAGCGGGCGGCCCGATCTCGCCGATCCGTGTTCCGCTGCGATCGAACCACGAGAGCACCGTGTTCCCGTTCGCGTTGGCCTGCCGGTGAGTCGCGAGCAGTCCGGTCGAGGAGACCGAAAAGATCGCGCGCCACGTGCCGCCGTCGTAGAGGACGTCGTCCCAGACCGCGACTTCGCTGCCTTCGAGCAAGCCGTCCTTCAGTCGCTGCGCGATCAGCTTGTTCGCCCTCAGATAGAGAAGCCAGTCGCCCCAGACCGCGCCGTTGCCCGGGGAGGCGACGATCTTTCGCGTCTCCTTCCCGTCGAGCGTCGCCATGAAGATGGCCGTATCGGGGCTTTCCGGCATCGAATGGAGCGCGGCGAGGTAGAGAAAGTGCTTCCCGTCCGGGTGGACGGACGGCCACCGGTGCGTGGTGTAGGGAGCTTCCAGGCGCGTGATTGCGACCGGCGAGCCGCCGTCCGCCGGGACGGCCATCACGGGCGCCTGTGTGTAGGGCGTGTAGAGGATCGTGCCGCCGGCGGTCCACGCTCCGCCACGGCCATCTGCAGCGTCGGCGATCGCGCGAGGACGGGAGCCGTCGACGTCGATGACGAACAACTGCCCTGCGGCGAAGTACCCGAGGGAGCGTCCGTCGGGGCTCCAGAAGGGGAACATCGCCTTCTCGGTGCCGCTCAGGGCCTTGGTGATCCCGCTCTCGAGCGACTGGACGTAAAGGAGCGGGCCTTGTTCCGACGTCGCGACGAACGCCGCGGAGCGTCCGTCGGGCGAGAGGATGACGGGTCCCCCGGCGTCTCCCGTGACGACGAACTCGGTCCCCGCGGGAGGAGCGACCGCCGCCACCAGGCGGCGCGGTTCGGGTGCGGACCCGCCGAGCCAGAGCCACGTTCCCGCCGCGGCGAGGAGCGGAAGGAGCGCCGCGGCCATCCACGCGGCGCGCTCGCGGCTCCGCCGCCCGGTGGCAATCGACGGCTGCGGCGAGGAGAGTCCGTCGCGCACCCACTCGAGCTCCTTCCGGAGATCGTGCGCGCTCTGCCACCGCTCGTCGGGGTCCTTCGCGAGGCAGGTGCGGATCACGCGCTCGAGTGCCGGAGGGCCGAGCGGGTCGAGCTCGGAGAGGGGCATCGGCTCCCGCTCGAGAATCGCCGCGATGACGCTCGCTTTGCTCTTGCCGTCGAAGGCGCGCTTCCCCGTCAGCATCTCGTAGAGGAGCGCGCCGAACGCGAAGATGTCGGAGCGATGATCTGCCTCGAGCCCCTCGATCTGCTCCGGCGCCATGTATTGGAACGTCCCGATGAGCGTTCCTTCCTGCGTCACCGGCTTGAACTCCGTCGCGCCATCCGGCTGGACGGTCACCCCGCCTCGCTCTTTCGCGAGCCCGAAGTCGAGAAGCTTCGTCCCCGACTTCGTCAGCATGATGTTGCCCGGCTTGAGGTCGCGGTGCGTGATCCCGCTGCGGTGGGCGCGGTCGAGACCGTCCGCGATCTCGATTCCGTAGCGGAGGACCTGATCCAGCGGCAGCGGCCCGCGGGCGAGCCGATCGGCCATCGTCTGACCGTCGCAGAGCTCCATCACGAGGTACGAGAGGCTCGCCTCCGCACCGACGCCGATCCTCGCCTCCCCGACGTCGTGAAGGACGCAGATGTGCGGGTGGTTCAACCCGGAGATCGCCCGCGCCTCCCGCTCGAACCGCATTTTGAGCTCGGGGTTTTCCCAAAGATGCGGGGGCAGAATCTTGATCGCCACGCTGCGGTCGAGGCGCGTGTCGCGCCCCTGATAGACCTCCCCCATGCCGCCCGCGCCGAGTGGCGCGCCGATCTCGTAAGGCCCGAGCCGTGTGCCACGAGCGATCATTCGAGGATGAAACCCGAAGGATACACCACGCCCGCGTGAGCCTCCTTCTGGCTTCCGGCACCCTTCTTCATCGCGCTTCCGAAATTGTCCATACGGCCGACTCCGGTTCGGCCGTATCATCTGCTTGTCCAATCGCATCTGAATTTCAAAGGAAAAATCGAATGAAGACTCCCGCTTCGCGGTTCGCGAGGGCTGCCCTCGGCGTGGCTCTCCTTTTCTCGTCCATCGCATTCGCCGGGCAGAAGGGACTCCAGGCTCCGACGCCGTGGCCGGCCGAAGTGGCGGCGAAACTCTCGCCCTCTCTGAGAATTCAGGCCGGCAAGACGGCGCTCCCGCTGCGGGTGGTCGTCCTGCTCGAAGAGAGCCGCACGCCCTCCGGCGTCATCGGCGGTACCGCCGATCCGTCCGCCTACCTCGAGGAGACGCGTCGGGCGTCGGAAGACGTGATTCGCGACAACGGCGTCTCCGCCGTCAAGCACGTCTTCGGTTCGATCGGCGGCTTCTCGGCGACCGTTACGCCCGATGCTCTCGAACGACTCGCACGTGACCCGCGCGTGAAGCTGATCACGCCCGTGTTCCAGGCGTCGAAGAAGAGGAAGGAAGGAAACGCTCTCATGGGTGTGCCCGCCGCGCACTCCCGCGGGATCCGCGGCGCCGGCGTCGCAATCGCGATCATCGATGACGGGATCGACTACAGCCATCCGGAGCTCGGTGGCGGCGCGTTCCCGAACTCGGTCGTCATCGCGGGGTACGACTTCGACTACCAGGTGACCGACCCGAGTCCCGAGGTGCGCGGCGGCGTCATCGACTCCCACGGGACGTCCATCGCCGGCATCATCGCCGGCCGGGGTGACGGACAGGGAGGCCTCGGCGTGGCGCCCGATGCGAAGATCGTCGGGCTCCGCACCGGGGGAGAGACGCTCGACAGCGACAACGTGCTCGCCGCGCTCGACTGGGTGGCGACGAACCACAATCGCCTCTCGGTCCCGCTGAAGGTCGTGAACATGAGCCTCGGGTTCGACAGCCTCGGCTATTTCACGTCGAACTGCAACGGCAACCAGGACGCGCTGCCGCTCGAGCAGGCGATCACCCGAGTCGTCAACCTCGGCATCGCGGTCGTCGCCGCGACCGGAAACGAATCGAAACTCGGAACGAGCATCCCCTCCTGCTATTCGAACGTCATCTCGGTCGGCGCCGTCTACGACGGTTCTTTCGGCGGCGTGGGCTACGACTCCTGCAACGATGCCTCCTCGGCGGCGGATCAGGTGACCTGCTACTCGAACGCCGCGACGTTCGTCTCGCTGCTTGCTCCGAGCCACATGGCGAAGACCCCTCGCGCAGGCGGCGGCTACGACGATGCGTTCGGCGGAACCTCGGCCGCGGCGCCTTACGCCGCCGGCTCCATCGCCGCGCTGATGGCGAAGTATCCCGGGAAGACCGTCGGGCAGTACCTCACCGCGCTGAGAACGACGGGGAAGCAGATCGTCGACCAGGCGGCGGGGGGAATCACCACCCCGCGCGTGGATCTCGACAAGGCGGCCCAGTCGCTCGCCGGTGGATCGACGGGTGGACCTAAGCCTTTCATCTCGTACCTGCTGGCCGCGTCGAAGTTCGCAGGGGGAGGGGGCACCTTCTTCCAGAGCGACGTTCGGATCTACAACGCGGGCAATGCTCCGGCGAGCGTCGATGCGCTCCTCCTCGCGGGCTCGGACAACTCCGGCCAGGTGCCCGCGGCGAGCTTCACGGTCGGCGCGAAGCAGAGCGTCGCTTATGACGACATGATCCTGTCGCTCTTCGGACTGCAGACGGGCGGAGGCGCGGTCCTCTTCGCGTCGAGCCAGCCGATCATCGTGACGAGCGATCTCTACACGCTCAACAACGTCTGCCCGGGTGTCGGTGGCACCCTCGGCCAGTTCATCCCCGCGCTCGATCCCGAGGAGGCTTCGACGAGGCAGCGGATCTTCAACGTGATCCACGACGGGAGGTACCGCACGAACTTCGGCGTGATCAACGTCTCGGATCAGACGATCAACGTCCGCGTCTCCATCGTGGGGGCGAACGGAGCGGTCCTGCGTCAGAAGGACTACGCGGTCGGCCCGTACGGCTGGCGCCAGATAAACCGGATCTTCGCCGACATGGGCTCGGCGAACTCGAGCAACGCGACGCTCCTGGTCGAGGCGACCCAGCCCGTGCTGACGTACGCGTCGATCGTCGACGAGCGGACGGGCGACCCGTTCCTCATTTGGGGCGCGAACGAGTAAGAGAAGAGCGGCCCCCGCAATCGAGCGGGGGCCGCTTGTGGTTTCTCCGCGTCGCGTCGGTGAAGGGGCTGGTTCTCCGGACCTGATCAGTGTGGCACCATGCGCTCTTAGTCGAAGGCGAGTGCCGCCGGAAAGGGTCGGAATCGATGGACAGAACCGTCGTCATCACGGGTGGGAGCTCCGGAATCGGAGCCGCCGCGGCTCGCGAGCTCGCGAAGGAAGGGGCCCGGGTCGCGATCACCGGTCGGTCATCGGAGACCGAGCGTCTCGCCCGCGAGATCGGAGCCCGCGCTTTCCTGGCCGACTTCAGCCGTCTGAGCGAGGTTCGGTCACTCGCCGATGCGCTCCTGGCCGCATACCCGCGCATCGACGTCCTCGCGAACAACGTGGGCGGCGTCATCGCGACGCGGCAGGTCACCGAGGACGGCCATGAGAAGACGCTGCAGGTCAACCACCTCGGCGGATTTCTGCTGACCCTCCTCCTCCGAGAGCGCCTCGAGGCCTCCGAAGCGCGCGTGATCAACACTTCCAGCGGAGCGCACCGAATGGGGCGCATCGACTTTTCCGATTTCAAGAACGAGCGGCGCTATCGCGCCTGGCGCTCGTACGGAACGGCGAAGCTGATGAACATCCTTCACGCCGCCGAGATCAACCGCCGCTTCCACGGGGTACGCGCCGTCTCGTTCCACCCAGGCGTGGTCGCAACCGGATTCGGGCGCGAGGGGTCGAGCGCGACGCGCTTCCTCTACGAATCGACGGTTGGGAAACTCTTCATGATCTCGCCGGAAAAGGGAGCGGACACGCTGATCTGGCTCGCCACGTCGAACCCCGAGCGCGACTGGATTCCGGGCGGCTTCTACATCAAGCGGAAGCGCGCGAGGACGAGCGCGCAAGCGGCCGACGCCGAGCTCGCGCGCGAGCTGTGGGACCGGAGCGAAGCAGCGGTGCGCGCCACCGGATGAGGTCATGAGAATGATCGCGACCGCGCTCCCGACTTCTTAAGGTGAGGCCTATCAGACCTGGGCCCCGGGAGTCAGGCCGGAGAAGCCAACTTTCCAACTTTCCCCGGACCTGCGGAGCCCTGGACCAAACTTCTATTCGCCCGATGCGGACTGGAGTAGGATGACGCCAATCCCCCAATTGAGCTCCTGCGCGAGAGCACCACGTTCTCGTGCGACTTCGCGTCGAAAGGAAGAGTGATGAGAATCGTCAAGGTGGCCTTATCTGTGTGTTTCGCAATAGCCGTAGCCGCGCCCGCGTTCTCCGCGGAAGCGTTCATCCAGATTCCGGGGGTGCCGGGCGATTCGACTCACTCGAAACGTCAGGGATGGTCGGACGTCGAGGCGGAATCGCTCTTCGTCGCCCCGGCCGTGGCGGAGAAGGGAAAGAGCACGGTGAGCCGCTGCTCGACGACCGTCCGAGGATTCCTCGGAGCCGGAGCCTCGAGAGCTCTCCCGCTGGTCGGCGCGCCATTGAGTGGCAACGTCGTGATCGAGGTTGAAACCTTCACGGGGGCAGGAATCCAGCAGCTGGTGTCGCGTGCCGTTCTAGGCGGAGCCGTGATCG
>JBPPMG010000138.1:0-24981 GCA_051305935.1 Thermoanaerobaculia bacterium | reverse complement strand
GTCGAGTACTTGATCGTCGCGCCGGGAAGGGCGACGAGCTCGACGACGGCCGCGTGGAGCTGGTTCTCGTCGCGCATCGGGGCGGTGCAACCTTCGAGGTAACTCACGGTCGCGCCTTCGTCGGCGATGAGGAGCGTCCGCTCGAACTGACCCGTGCCGGCGCTGTTGATCCGGAAGTAGGTCGAGAGCTCCATCGGGCAGCGGACGCCCTTCGGGATGTAGGCGAACGAGCCGTCGGAAAAGACGGCCGAGTTGAGCGTCGCGTAGAAATTGTCGGTGTAGGGAACGACCGTGCCGAGGTATTTCCGGACGAGCTCGGGGTGTTCCTTAACAGCATCGCTGAACGAACAGAAGATGATGCCGAGCTTGCTCAGCTCCTCGCGGAAGGTCGTCGCGACGGAGACCGAGTCGACGACGGCGTCGACCGCGACTCCGGAGAGGCGCTTCTGCTCGTCGAGCGAGATTCCGAGCTTCGAGAACATCTCGAGAATCTCGGGCTCGACCTGGTCGAGCGACTCGTACTGCTTCTTCTTTTTCGGCGCGGAGTAGTAGCTCACGCCCTGATAGTCGATCGGGTCGATTTTCAGGTTGGCCCAGGTCGGCTCCTTCATCGTCTGCCAGTGACGGAACGCCTTTAGGCGCCACTCGAGCATGAACTCGGGCTCGCCCTTGCGCGCGGAGATCGCGCGGACGACTCCTTCGTTCAGTCCCGGAGGAAGAGTGTCGGCATCGAAGTCATCGACCCAGCCGTACTTGTACTCCTGGCGGGTCAGCTGCTCGAGTTCCTGGTTTTTAGACATCGTCGTTTCTCGCTTCTCAGGCTCCGGACGTCTGGAGCTGCCTTTCTGTCTGCGCGAAGACGAGCGCCGGCTGGCCGCCGCGCACGAGATCGCTGAGGGTCACCTGCTCGAAGGCGCGCTTGATGACCCGGTTGATTCCGAACATGACCGAGCGTGAAGGACACGCCTGGCGGATTCCGCAAACGGCGTGGCCCGCGTCGTCGATCGTCTCGCACTCGACGAGCTCCCACGGCCCTTCGAGCGCTTCGATGAGCTTCGCGAGCGTGATCGTCTCGGGGTCGGTCTCGAGCGAATAGCCTCCACCGGCGCCGCGGAACGAAGTAATGATGCCCCCTTCGAGGAGCATCTTCAGGACCTTCGAGATGGCTGGAACCGGCAGGTGGCAGAACTCCGCAACCTCGCGCGCAGAGACTTTCTCTCCCCGGTGGCGAGCGAGGTAAATGGAGGCAAGTAGCCCGTAGTCGGTGAGCTTCGAGATCTTCAGCATGGCACTTCCAAACCACTCGGTGGGGCCGAGGGATGCAAAGAGTACCGGATCGGTACTCTTTGCGCAATAACCGAGGTCACAGCGGGCACATTCCAGGAAAGGCAGGTCAAAGGTCATCGGTCAGAGGTCAAAGCAGGCGAGAAGCATGTGGAGTGCGAAAGCGGAGCTTTCGCGGCCGTGCGAAGCACCGCATGAATAGGATGATCTGCGCCGCCGTAGGGGCGACCCGGTGGGTCGCCCGTTGCCTCTCTCGCCCGAGCCACGAACGCCCGACCCGCCGGGTCGCCCCTACGAAACGATGAGGCATTGACAATCCCTCGACGCCGACCGCAGCCGCCGGAATCGCGTGACACGCCACCGCGATCGCGTCACGATGAGCGAGGGAACCGAACGTGATGCCCGAAGAAATGATCGATCTCCTCCGGCCCGACGGCACTCCCCTCGGGCAGGCGAAGCCAAAATCGCTGGTCCACCGCGACGGCGACCTGCATCGTACGGCGCACCTCTGGATCGTCACCCCCGACCGCCGTGTGCTCCTCCAACTGCGCGCGTCGACGAAGGTGAACCACCCGTCGCTCTGGGATGTCTCGGTCGCGGGTCACGTCGATGCGGGGGAGTCGCCGGAAGCGGCGGCAATTCGCGAGGCGCGCGAGGAGCTCGGGATCGAGATCGCGGCCGACGATCTTCAGCACCTCGCGACGATGAGAGAGCAGTGGACGATTGCCGAGAAGGACTACTTCGACAACGAGGTCCAGGAGGTTTACGTCGTAACGAGAGCGGTCGAGCTCTCGTCGCTCGTGCTCCAACCGGGCGAGGTGGACGACGTCGCGCTGGTGACGCTCGACGAGCTCCGGACACGAGTGGAGAGACGTGACACGACGATGGTCGGGCACTGGGACGAGATCGAGCGAGTAGTGCGGCACCTCAGCGTGGCCCCGTCAGCCTGACCTCCCTCGCCCGGCTGGGGGCACCGCGGGTCGGAATAATCGAGCGTGACGAAGTAAGATCCGTCGCATGGAGAGCGGCGGCATGAGTAAGCGGGGCAAGGACATCCTTGCGATCGTTCTGCTCTGCGCCGTCGTCGTGACCATTTACGCGGACGTGATCGTGCTCGGAATGAATTTCTTCGTTCGCGATCACTATCGCTACCACTACCCGACCAAGCACATCGTGCGCGAGGTGATTCTCGACGGGGAGTTTCCGCACTGGAATCGCTACTACGCGGGCGGACAGCCGTTGGCCGCGAACCCGGAGTTCGAGCTCTTCTATCCGCCGCACTGGATCATCCTGTTGCCCGACTACGAGCTCGGTTACGGGCTGCTCGTTCTGGTGCACGTGCTGATCGCTGGGATCGGAATGTACGTGTTAGGGCGAACTCTCGGGGCGCGTCCCGAGGCTTCGTTCATCACCGCGGTCAGCCTCATGCTCTGCGGGCCGTTCGTCTCGGAAATGAGCCGTCTCGGGACGTTTCTGGCGATCTCCTGGTGGCCATGGATTGCCGCAGGGGCGGTCTGCTACTTCTCCACCGGATCGAGACGTGCTCTCGCGGGAAGCGTGGTTGCATTCGGCCTGCAGGCGCTCGTCGGAGAGCCTCACGCGATTCTGATGAGCTCGTTTCTCGTGTGCGGGATCGCGCTCGGCGAGGCGGTGCGCGAGCGAACCGCGAACGCTCTCGGCAGGAACATCGCGAGGGCCGCTGCGATCGGCGTGCTCGGCGTGCTCTTCGGCGCAGCGCAGATCGTGCCCTCGCTCGACCTTCTGCGCGACTCGGTCAGGGCCGAAGGATTCTCGTTCCAGCAGGTCTCGATGTGGAGTTTCCCGCCGGAGCGCCTTCCGGAGCTGGTGCTCCCGGGCTTCCTGGGACGCTTCTGGGTCGAGGGAAGGGAGATCTACTGGGGAGGTTGGCTCTATCCGGAGAAGACCTTCCCGTTCATCTTCTCCATCTATCTCGGCCTTCTCGCGCCGGTTCTCTTCGTGGCGGCGGCGATCAGGGGCATACCGAGATTTCGCGCCGCCGCGGTGTTCTGTATCGCGCTCGTGCCGCTGCTCCTCGGACGGAATGCGCCTCTTCTCGGATGGCTGTACGAAGCGGGGATCCTGACGAATCTGCGTTACACGGAGCGGCTCGCCGCTCTGATCGGGTTCGTGGTGCTCGCGCTTTCTGCTCTGGCCCTCGAGCACCTTCTTGCGGGTGATCGCAAGCTCCGAAGAAACGTGCTGGTGCTGCTCGCTGTTGCGATGCTCGTCGCTGCGGCAGCCGCGGCGGTGGCTGCGCCCGAGCGATTCGCGAGCTACTTCCGGCTGCCCGACACACCGTTTGCGCTGCTGGCCGCCGGCGCCTTTCGGAGCGACGCGCTCATGGCGGCGTTCAAGTGCCTCGCGCTCGCGGCGATCCTCGTCTATACGGGACGCAACGTGCGACTTGGCGTACTTCTGATCTGCGTGTTCGTCATCGCGGATCTGGCGCCGCTGAACAAGAGACTTGCTCCCCGCGTCGCCCGTGAGTTTTTCACCGAGCCTCCGAACGCGACGACGCTTCGCAACGAGCTCGCTGGAGCGAGACTGTTCCCGCAAGCGAGCTACCAGCCCGCGCCGCCACTGCCCGAACAGTTTCTCGTGGGGCTCGGGCGGCTCTCCAGCACGAGGAGCGCGGTGTTCCCGATGACGCCATCGCGGTGGGGGATCGAGATGGCGCTCGATCCCGACATCGGCCTCACGTGGCTTCGCCCGACGAAGGAGCTCCTCGTGGCGGGATGGGAGCTCAGAGACGCGGGGCGAAGCGATTGGGCCGCTGTACTCATGGCGTTCTCCGACGCGCGGTTCCGAACTCTCTGGCGGGATCCCGCGTCGATTCCCGCCGACGCCGATCCGGCGCGGGTCGCACCGATCGCATTCGTCGAAGGAAGGCCGACCGAGCGGTTCTACTTCGCCGATCGGCTCGTGAGGGCGCGCAGTCGCTCGGAGGTCGTCACGAAGCTCTTGACCATCGAGGCGCCGTGGAGGCACGCCTTCCTGGACCTCGAGCCGTTCCCGCCCGCCCCGGGTCGGGTGCTGTCCTCGAGGCAGGGGCACAACCACCTCGAGCTCGAGGTCGAGTCGGAGGGACGAGGATTCCTCGTCCTCTCCATCACCGCGCACAAGTACTGGACTGCGACCCTGGACGGTTCGACGGTCCCGCTCTACAGGACGAACCTCGCGTACCAGGGCCTCGAGGTTCCCGCCGGTCGCCATCGCGTGACGATGCGCTATCGCAACACGCTCGTATTACCCGCGGTGATCGTCTCGTTGATCACCGCGGCCGCGATGCTGCTGCTCAGTCTCGTCCCGTCGGTCGATCGAAGGGGCCGCGGCGACGCGCCGAATCCCGGAGAGGATGACGCCACGCCGCTTTGACGCCCTGCCGGAGGCGCGTTACCATCACTGCATTGCATCGCCGCGGGGCGGCTGTGTCGGGAGGAGAGAGCGATGCCACTCATCGGGACGTTCGAGACGATGCCGATTCCGGAGTTGCTCCAGTGGATCGGCATGGGCCGAAAGACCGGAACCCTGCAGGTCACCACGGACAAGGGGCTTGCCGTTCTCGCGTTCCAGGATGGAGAGGTCATTTTCTCCGCTTCGTCCGATCGCGACCAGACGCTCTCGAAGCTCCTGATGGAAGCGGGTGTGCTGACTGACGAGGTTCACCAGCAGGCGCGCGCCATCTGCCGCAAGACCGGCATCGGTCTGGGCAAGGCCCTCACCGACCTGAACGTCCTCCGCGAATCGGAGCTGCTCAACCTGATGAGACGCAAGGTCGAGAACGAGCTGTTGGGCTTGCTGCAAACCGAGGAGGGGCGGTTCCAGTTCATCGACGACGAACTTCCCGACCTCGAGCTTCTCCCGATGCGCGTCGACGTGACGAAGACGCTGCTGCGCGTGACGCAGCGCATGGACGAAGGCGAAGGCTTCGACCACACCGATCCGGACGCGTAAGGTCCACGCCGCCGTATGTGGCGCAGGCACTCCTGCCTGCGCGTCGCCGAGGGCGACCCCGTGGCGGCGCTTCGCGCCGTGCGCAGACAGGAGTGTCTGCGCTACGTTTGGGTTGCGCGAGACTCACGGTCAACGCTTCACAGGGCGATGCCGCGCTTCGCCGAAGAAGCGCTTGAAGAGGCGTGTCGTGCGGCCGAGGGTCGTGTCGTCGGCGGAGTCTTGGCCGACGAACACGCAGCGACCCTCGCGGTTGCAGGTGGTGACGGGCGCCGCGTAGTAGGGATCGCGCTCGAAGAGCAGGTCGGGGTAGACGCGGTCGACCGGCCCGCTCGGCCGCACCGTGCGAGCTTCCACCCGTTCGGGACCGGTGTCGCCGATGTACTTGCTCCAGGTGACGACGAAGCGACTCCCGTCCCACGACACCGCGGGCCCGTTCTGCATCACGTCGGGGAAATCGATCCACGCGGGCGTGCTGTCGATCGGCTCGCCGCCGGCGCGGAACCGAATTCCGAAAAGCTGGAACTGGAGCCCGTACGGATCGATGCGCCGCGTCCAGACCACGAGGCAGGTCTCGCCGCCGCATGCCATCGACGAGTGTTGAATGGTGCCAGGCTCACCGGTGACCCATACGCGATCGAAGCTGGCGACGCCGCTCGTGCTCACGCGCTGCGTGAGCACCAGGTACTCGGGCAAGGGGCCCGACGTTGCGGAAAGGTAGCTGACGACGAAGTCGATCCCGTCGAATGCGATCGACGGCGGCGACCACGGGAGCTCGTCGTCACGGAGAGCGATCGGAACGGTGTCGAGGAGTTCACCGGCGGGATGCACGCGAACCGCCTGGAGCGTGCTCCCCGCACGCCAGACGATGAGGTACATGTCGGGCGAGGCCCCGGTCGAGAGGATGTGTGGTCCCTCGCTGCCGGCGTGGAACGAGAACGTTCGCTGCGGCAGCGGCTCGCCGGCACTCGTGAGCGCCGCCCCTTCGATGAAGTACGTGCCGTTGCGGAATGCGATCCACGTCGCCAGGTATCCGTTGCCAGTGCTCGCTACCGAGCTGCCGTAGCCGTACACGTCGGCGAGCGCGATCGGCGGCAAAGGCGCGCGCGAGCGGTCGGTCGTCGTCGCGACGAATATCTCCGGCCCCTCGCGCCAGAGAGTGAGAAAGCCCGTTCCGTCTGACGCCACGACGGGCTCGGACTGGATTCGCGCCGCGGCGCTGATCAGCGTCCCATCCCGTATCGGGTCCCCCCCGAGAGGCGCCGACAGGACTTCAGTCTCGCAGGTGAAGCGGATGCAGCTTCCCGTCTCGAAGAGCATCATGGCGTCGCTGCCGCGCGCGGCGATCTCGTAGTAGGTCGGCACACCCTCGTACAGTGTCCGCGGCTCGGCGTCGACGATCATCCCGTCAGCGGATACGTGGACGCCGAGGACGGAGCCGTCTCCATACGTCGGCCATGTGACGAGGTACGAGGACCCGGTCCAGACGGCGTGAGGCCATGCCCATGCAGCGCTCGCCAGGGTGCTCGTCGCGGTCAGGTCGCCGGTCTCGGGGTCGATGACCGAGAGCCGCAGGCCCGCGCCGTCGCCCCAAGCGAGGAGCGCGCTCGAGCCGTCGGTCGCGAGGGCGTGGAGGCGGGCGGGGAACGCGACGCCGGTGCCTCCCGCGGGGCCGCCCACGTTGCCCTCGAGATCGAGCGTTTGCCGCATGAGGATGTCGCCGGCCGCCACCCAGCTGACGACGAAGTGCGAGCCGGCGGCGACGATCGAGGCGACGTCACCAAAGCCGCCGAGATCGACGGTGCGCACGAGCCTGGTTCCCTCGATGATCATGACGTAGCGATCGAGAAGCACGGCGATGCGTGAGCCCGCGGCCGCGGCAAGGAGTGTCGTCGACACGGCGTCGCCCGGGAACTCTCCAACGAAGACGGAGGCCGACAGCTCCCCGTCGTCGGAGATGGTCGCGGTGTGCAGCGAGAATCCGCCCGTGCCGGGAGGCGCCCAGAAGACGCGAGCGCCGTTGGAATCGGAGATGAGGGCGACACGCGAATGTCCGAGATCCGAGCCGAGGCGAATCCCGGTGGTGTCGATCGGCGCCCCGTCGGGACGGAGACGCGTGGCGACGAAACGGCGTTCGATCGAGGACCAGTCCCGCATGTCGTCGTCGGTCCAGAGCGTCATCCACCCTTCGGGAGTCGGAACGATCGCCTTGATGCGCTGCGCCCCGGGAGCCGGCCCGTACACGGGGTTTGCGCTCAGCGGTGAGGTGGGGCCCGACTCGAGCCGCGCGCGCTGCCCGAGCGTGGGAAGCGCGGTCGCGAGCAGGGCGAGCGCAATCATGAGTGAGTTCTTTCGCATCACATTCCAGTTACGAATCTCGCGTGACAACTGTCCAATCCTCCAGAAGCGTGATCCTGCTCACGTTTGGTACCCGATTTTCGGCGGTTGGTGAGGCGGCTCACAGTTCCTGGCGGAAACCGCACCGATATTGCGGCCGTAGTCATTGCGAAGGAGAGAGTCACAAAGTCATGAGGACCGGTTTTCAAGTGTGGTTGAGGCAGCAGGTGGCGCGGCTCGAGGACGAGATTCGTGCGAGCAACGTATTCGACACGGGCACCATTCCGTCGCGCGAGGAGCTGATGGAGCTCCGCCGTCTCGCCGTGGTGCATCGCTTTCTCGAGCAGCAGCTCGCAAAGCTGCCGCAGTCGCGGGCGGAGCGCCCGCTCGACCCGAGGAGTACCAGGGAGCTGGACGTCAGGATGTACGTGAGCGTCTGAGGAGGATCGTATGGACAGGTTGCGCAGGGTGATTGCGGACGTCGAGTCGGTTGCAGCGAGCCCCTTCAGTGAAGGCATCGCGAGCCCGGCACGCGACCTCGCGCTAGAGCGCAAGCTCCTGCGCGCGGCCTCCCGGTCCCGCACCGTGGCAGCGATGCCGCGCGGCGCAGCCTTCGGCTCCTCGCCTCAGTGGGCTCGCAGCGAACGCGCGACCAGCCCAATGCCTCCCGCGAGCAGCGCCAGCATGAAGATCGTGTTGAAGAGGCTCGTCGGACGGAAGTAGATGTCGAGACGCATGATGACCCCGGCGACGATGATCACCGCGCCGCCCATCGTCAGCAGCCAGCCGGCGATCGACTTTCCGTTGAAGGCGAGCATGCCGATGCCGACGGCGATGGGCACGAGCGTGAGGCCGAATGCCGGCACGCCCCAGAAGTGCCAGTAGTTCGTCGTCACCGTCACCTGGTTCGTCAGCAGGTAAGCGCCCGCGATGGCCATCATCAGCCCGCCGAGGAACTCGCCGATGCCGCCCTTCGTTCCGCCGGCTCCCGGCTTGAGGCTCGTGTCGTCCATGTCGTTCGTCTCTCCGGGTGTAGGCAAGGCCTCCGGCCTTGCCCGAATCGCGAATAGCAATGTTCCGGTCCAACTCGGCCAAGGCCGGAGGCCCTGGCTACTTGCACTCAATCCAGCGCGAGGTCGAGCTCTTCGACGAGCCGCTCGATCGAGAGCTGCCCTAACTCGTCCCCGGTGTCCGCGACCAGCTCGTCGAGCTCGGGCGTGTCGAAGCCGTTCTCCTGAAGAGCGGCCGCGATGTGCGACGCTTCGTCACGCAGCTCCGCCGGCGGGTGCGGTATCGGTTCGGGCGCCGACTCGGGAGGACGGTAGAGAGCGCGCTCGAGCACGCCTTTGCGCTCCTTCAGTTTCGCGCGCAGTGCCTTGATTGCGGCGACGAGCTCCGCGGGAAGCGCTGCCGACCCGCGCAGCGCCGCGAGAGCGCCCTCGATCGCGTCGAGGCTCGGCGCCAGGCGCGCATGATCGTCCTCCGTCAACTCCGAGGCGAACGTGCGAATGTCGTTGAAGGTGAAATCGAGCTCTTTCATCGAGCGCGGGTTGAGCTGCTCGGCCGCGGCCGCGAGGTTGTTCGCGAACATATTGCGGCTCAGCTCCAGTTGAGGAATGAACATGCCGTCCTCGAAGCCTTCAAAGGCGGCCGGCATGCCGGCAATTGCCTCGTCGAGCGTCGCGCGGATGTCGTCCGGGATGCGGGCCATGGGGCTCCTCCGGTGCTGTCGTTGACTCAGTTCGATGATACATGCCTGTGGATGCGTGGGGAGATATCGGCGCTACGGCTTGAACGCGAGCACGGACTTCCGGTGCTCCGGGTCGTTCCAGTCGCGCGCGCCCACGTAACGCGCGAGCTCGTTGCCGCTGCCGTCGAGCACGATGGTGGTCGGAATCGCGCGGACGTTCCACGAATTCAGCGTCGCACCCCTCGGGTCGAGCAGCGTGTCCATCTCGATCCCGGACTTTCGGAGATGCTCGTCGACCACCTTGAAGCTCGGATCGTTCGCCACCGCGACCCAGCGCAGCCGCTCGCCCGCGTTCGCCCGCGCGAACTCCACGAAGGTCGGAAGCTCCGCTCGGCACGGGCCGCACCAGACCGCCCAGAAATGCACGAGCGTGACCTTCCCTGCTTCGGGGCCGACCGCGCCGCTGGTTCCGTCGCGCTTCTCCGCCGTCGGCGACGAAGCGGTGCCCTCCGGGCGTCCGCACGACGAGAGTAGGAGCAGGGTGGTGGCGGCGATGAGGATCGTCAGTTTGCGCATGGTGGTCTCCAGAGTTGGCCGGCGAGCCAATCGTACTCCGGTGCCGTGTATGGTGCGAGATCAGACTCGTGGTGGAGGCGTCCCGCCTCCGCACGACGGGCGGAGGCCGTCGCCACGATCGTCGTCACTCGACCGGGAACCGGCAGGCGTCGCGCAGCTGGCAGACGTCACAGTTCTCTTTGCGGCGCTTCCGGCTGCACAGATCGAGGACGCCGAGCCGGCAGATCGCGAAATCGTATCGGACAGGATCGGCGGGATCGAACGTCGCGAGCACGTCCGTGAGCGCGCGGGCCGTTTTCCAGTCTGCGGCCTTGCGGCGGTTGAGCCCGAGGAACGTCGAGATCCGATGCACGTGCGTATCGAGCGGCATGACGAGCTGCGACGGGTCGACGAAGGTCCACTGGCCGAGATCGGGAGACGAGCGGCGCACCATCCACCGAAGAAAGAGGTTCATCCTCTTGCAGGCGCTTCCGTCCTCCGGCGACGAGATCAGGTAGCGGATCGACTGCCGCGGTCGTCGTCCCGCGTAAGTGATGAGCGCCGAGGCCCAGCGTGTGAGCGACGGGCCGACGTCCCGGTCGTCTCGGTTGTGCACGCGCTCGAAGAGTTGGCCCAGCGATCCATGCTCGCGGATCGCGCCGGCAAGGCATGTAAGCAGCGCGACCAGGTCGGGCGTCTTATGGAAGCGGTGCGAGAAGCCCCGAAAGCGGATGTGTGCCTCGGCGGGCTCGAACTCGCGCGCGAGGTACGTGTGTGGCGAGGGGCCCATCGCGGCGAGCATTCCCGACACATTGCGGACGACGATGTCGGCGCGGCCGTAGGCGAACGCCGCGGCGAGGAGGCCCGAGACCTCACGATCGAGCGGATCGTCGAATTTCCGGACGACCTCGAGCGGGTCGGGCGAGAGCGTCGACACGTCAAATGTGGCAACGAGCTCGTCGAGTCTCGCGCGAAGGATCTCGCGCCGCCGGACGGGAATACGATATGGCATTGCACATCGAGAACCCCGGGAGAGCGCGGCGCGTTTCAACCGGGCGAAGAAACATGGTTCATGCGAGGAACGTAAGGCGGCTTCGAGCGTTTTTTGGATTGGCACGGAGCCGCGAGCCGGGCACGAAGCAGTGCCCCTGCAGGCAGAAGGAACAGACGATGAAGCGGATTGCACTGGCAGCACTGGTCGTCGGATTTTCGATCTCGAGCTTCAACGCCGCTGCGGAGCTTCGCGGCGTCGTGATGACACGCGAGGGTGTCGCGGTCGCGAAGGCGAAGGTGAGCGTCTATGCGCTCGAGACGCAGGCAGCGTCGCGGGTTCGCCTGCAGTCGGAGAATCCACAGCGGGTTCCCATCGCGACGGCGGAGACCTCGTCGAGCGGCGCGTTCAAGCTCGCGTTCGATGCGCCCTCCGCGAATCTGCAGATCGAGGCGAGCGGCTTCGCTCCCGACGGGTTGCGCGTCGTGAAGGACGAGGACATCGGCGCGGTTCCATTGACTCCGGTCACGCAGAAGAGCGGCACCGTGCGCTCCGGCGGGAAGGCAGTGGAAGGCGCGCGAGTCGTCTGGACGGGGCGGCGGACCATCGAGTGGGTCGCGATCACCGACGCCGAGGGGCGCTACTCGCTTCCCGATCCCGATAAGTGGGCCGCGCGCGTGACGGTGATTCATCCCGACCACGCGATCGACGTCGAGGCGGTCACTCCGCCGGCGACGAAGATCGCGATGGATCGGAAACTCGCGAAGGGCGACTCGATCGAGGGACGCGTCGTGGCAGCCGACGGGAAGACTCCGGTGGCGGGCGCGGCGATCCTCGTCGACGGCTGGAAGCTCGGCGTCTCCGGTGAGGACGGGAGTTTCGCGATCGCGCACGCGTCGGCGAAGTGGCAGGAGGTGCGCGCGGTCAACGAGTCGATGAGCGCCGCGGCGTCGAAGCCGAAAGGCGAGCTCGTGCTGCGTCTCGTGAAGACGCCGCGGGTCACCGGCGTCGTGCGCGACGCGCAGGCCCGGATGCCGGTCGCGGGCGCGGAGGTCGCGGCGATTCCGACACAGAGCGATTTCGTGGGGCGCGCCCTCGGGCGCGCCACCGGCGCTTCGGCGATCACCGACGCGAAAGGGTCGTTTTCGATCGACGTCGCCGCGGGGAGCTACGAGCTGATGGTCTGGATGCCCGGCTACGAGTTCACGCCGGCCGACGTGTCTCTCGCCAGCGGCGGAAGCGCCGATCGCGCGCTCCCGGGGACGAAGCTCGCGCGCGTGTCGGGTCGCGTCATCGACGACGAGAACCGTCCCGTCGCCGCCGCGTGGATCACGCCTTCGTCCGACGGCGGAAGGATGGGCCGGGGGCGTCCGATGCGCACGATGATGACTGGCGCGACCGTGAGCGGACCCGACGGAGCGTGGGTCATGCGCGCCGCGAGCATCGACGATTCGTTCGGTCTCGACGCAACGAAGAAGGGCTTTCCGACGGGCAAGGCTCCCGCAATGAAGCTCTCGAGCGGCGAGACGAAAACGGGCGTCGTCATCACGGTTCCGCGCGGCATCGAGGTCACCGGGCTGGTCACTGACTCCGGCGGCTCGCCCGTCTCGGGAGTCAGCGTGACCGCAGGCGAAGCGGACCGCGGAGGGCCCGGGCGAGTCACGATGAGGATGGTGCTCGGAGATTCCGTGGCGCCCGACGAGGTCGAGACCGGTTCCGACGGGCGATTCAGCATGCGACTCGCCGAGGGCAAGTACAACGTTTTCTTCCGGCGCGAGGGATTTGCGCCTTACATCGCCACTTCGGTCGACGTACGGCCCGGAGTCGCGCCCGTCGAGGTGACTCTGCAGCCCGGAGCCGAGGTCGCGGGACGCGTGGTCCGCGCGGGAGGAAGCGGGATCGAAGGGGTCATGGTCAGTGCGATGATGGGCGGCGTTCCGGCTTCCGCGACGACCGGCCCCGACGGCTCCTTCGTACTCAAAGACCTGGCCCCGGGAAGCGTCATGATGATGGTGCGCAAGCCGGAGGAGTTCATCCAGTTGATGCGCAACTTCACGGCGCCTGCGAGCAACATCACGATCGAGGTGCCGAAAGGCGAGTCGGTCAGCGGGCGCGTCGACGACAAGGCGAGCGGCAAGCCGGTCACGGAGTTCTCCGCGGGCGTGTCCGGCGAGTCGAGCGGCGGCGGGATGCGGATCATGATGCAGCCGGTGCTCAAGACCTTCCGAACCGACGACGGGATCTTCCAACTCGAGGGGCTTCCGATCGGGCCCGTGCAGCTCATCGTCTCGGCGCCCGGCTACGTGCAGTACCGCGTGCCGGGTCTCGTGCTGGAAGAAGCAAAGCCGGTCCGTGATCTCGAGATCGCGCTCGAAACGGGGACGAAGATCTCCGGCAAGGTCACCGGTCCCGATGGAAAGCCGGTCTCGGGCGTGAATGTCGGGCAGCGCCGCCCGCAGGGGGCGGGTCCGGCGGGTCCGGGTGGCGGAGCGTCGACCGATGCGGAGGGGAACTACCAGCTCGAGGCGGTCGAGCCGGGCGAGAAGACGATCACGTTCAACAGGGAAGGCTACCCCGCGGTGACGAAGACGGTGAACGTCTCGGGGCGCGAGCTGAAGCTCGACGTGCAACTCGGTCGAGGCGCGACGATCGCGGGCGTGGTCGTGACCGATGGTGGATCGCCGGTTGCCGGCGCGCGAGTCTACGCCCGGTCAGCGACCTCCGGGTGGAACGACGCGATGTCGGACGCAAACGGCAACTTCCGTATCGAAGGCGTGGCCGAGGGGCGTTACTCGATTTCCGCGCAGAAGAGCGGCTACGTCGACGGCGAGATCGAAGACGTCGACGCGATGACGGCAGGAAACCTACGCCTCGTGCTCGGTCAGGGAGGCCGCATCACGGGCAGGGTGATCGGGTTGCAGGCATCCGAGTACGCACAGGTGCGCGTGAGCGCATCCAACACTACAAGCAATGCTAACGCGGCCCCCGACTCTTCGGGGAGCTTCACGATCGAGGGCGCTCCCACGGGCACAGTCCGCGTGAGCGCCTCGAAGGGAATGGGCTTCGGCGGGAGCGGTCAGACGACCGAGGCGAAGACCGTCGAGCTGCAGCCGGGCGGCGAGGCAATGGTCGATCTCGAGTTCCGCACCGACAAGATCGTGACGGGGCGTGTGACGCACAACGGGACCGCGCTGGAAGGCGCGTCGGTACGTTTCACTCCGAAGAACCCGAGCGTGCAGACGCGGGCGAACGCGACGACCGACTCCTCGGGGCGCTACGAGGCGCGAGGGCTCGAGGACGGCGAGTACGACCTGACGGTCTTCAACGCATCGCGAATGAGCGCGCACAGCGAGACGCGATCGGTTTCCAACTCGGCGACGATCGACGTCGATATCGTTTCCGCCACGCTGCGGGGTCGTGTCACCGACGCCGACACGGGCCAGGCGATCGCGGGAGCGCGAATCTCCTTCGACCCGAAGAAGGCTCCAGCGATGGGCGCGATCGTCCGGCGCATGGCCGAGAGCGACGGCGCGGGCAACTTCCTCCTCGATGACGTATCGCCGGGAAGTTACTCGGCGCGCGCCGAGAAGGACGGCTACGGGCAGGACGTGCGCGATCTCGAGGTGACGCAGAGCGGCGTGGATGGAGTCGACTTCAAGATCGCGAAGATCGACGGGCTGCGGCTCCGCGTGGTCGACGCGCGCAGCGGCACGGCGTTAGGCGCCCAGGTGCGTGTCACCGACGGCCTCGGGAGGACGGCGTACGAAGGCGGAGTCTCCGGCTCGACCGACGGATCGAAGATCTCGCTGGCGATGGGATCGTACCGCGTGAGCGTCTGGGCCGAGGGCTATGCGCCGATCGTCAGCGGCGTCTCGTCGCCGTCTTCGGGCACGACGCTCGCGCTGACGCCTGGCGGGACGATCGAGCTCGAGCTCGACGGGAGCGAGGCAGCGAGCGGCAAGCTCGTAGGCGCCGACGGACAGGACTACTTCCGCGGCTACTGGATGCGGCAGGCGTCGTTCCGGATCGACCCCGGGGTGACGACGTTGCGCAACATCACCCCGGGTTCGTACACGCTGGTGATGCTCGACGGCGCGGGCAACATGACGAAGAGCTGGCCGGTGAGCGTCACCGAAGGAAGGGCGACGAGGGTTAGGGTGTCGCGGTAAACGCGCTACGTTGGGAATGCGGATTGCGGAATGCGGAATGAATGCTGAACGCGGAATGCGGAATGCGGAATGCGGAATGCGGGAACTCGGAATGTGAGGAAGGTTGGATGCGGGAACGGGGGAAGGAGCGCGCCATCACGTTCTCGAACCTGTGACGTCGCGTAGCGACGGCCGAGCTTAGCCCCCGGTCGAAGACCGGGGGTAGCCGGGAGTAACGATAAGCGCGCCGCGTAGCGGCGCAGGAGGCGACGCTCTCGATGGATCTTGCGCCGCTACGCGGCGCGATCGGGGTGGCGTGACGTGCCCCCCGGCTGCCGCCGGGGGCTAAGATCGGCCGTCGCTACGCGACGCCGTCGCGCGTCTCGCATTACGCATTACGCATTACGCATTACGCATTACGCATTCCGCGTCGCGCGTTCCGCGTTCCGCGTTTCGCGTTAGGCTACGATCCCTGTTTGCCCATCGCGATCACGTAGTCGGTGATCTGGCCGATTTCCTCGTCGGTGAGCGCGCCCTTGAAACCGCGCATCGGCGTCTGGGGGATGCCGTCGGCGATGTTCTTGAGGATCTCTTCGCGCGTCTCGCCGTAGCCGTACTTCGTGTCGGCGAGGTTCGCCCAGGGGTAGTTCGCCGCGATCATCGTGTCGCCCTTGCCGAAACGGCCGTGGCAGATGGCGCACTGCTGGAAGTAGATTCCCTGACCGGGCAGCTCGACCGCCGTGCTCGAGGCCGGCGGTGCCGATTCCTTCTGACATCCTGCGGCGAGGAGCATTCCTGCCGCGGCGGTGGCGATCATCAGCTTACGAGCCAGTGTCATCATGGACCTCCGGGGCATCCGGCTCCTCTGCGCCTGCGGGCGGGTGCGGCTCGTCGTGAGCAGCCTCGTCGTGGCGCGGGACGAATCCCACGTTCTTTCGGTATTTGTCGAGTCGCTTGTTGAGGTGGTGGATATCGTACGTCAGCCGCAGCACCGTGCGGCGGATCTTGTACTTCACGCGCGTGAACGCATCCAGGTCGCCGGAGCGAAGCATCGGCATGAAGCTCTCGAGCTCGGAGATCCGCTTCCGGAGTTTCTCGAGGTCCTTGTCCTGGATCAGGATGTAGACGTCTTCACCGTTGATGCTGAGCGGCAGCTTCGCGGACAGCTGGTCGTCGAACCAGTTCCAGAGCTGGATGATGTCAACGCGGATACCCCGGTCGACGAACCGCGTCTCGAGCAGATCCTGGCGGAAGTAGCCAAGCAGCTTGCGATCGTCGGTGCGGTTGAACTCCTCGTCCGACATGTTCCGGGCGTTCCACACGCCGTAGCGGAGAATGTCGTTCCGGGTCGCGCGGAACTGCCGCATCACCTCGTCGAGGAGGCGGCCCTTCAAATCGGCGAAGCTCTGCGCTTCGGGTGGCGCGGCCATGACGGTCATCGCGGAGGAGTATAGAAGGCGGCAGGCGAAAGGCCAAACGGGCGGGATCGGCGGCGGGACGGGCTTTCGTTTCAGCCGAGCGCGTCGTGCATTTGCACGCGAAGGCCGGGCTCGGGCTCGGACTCGGGCTCGGGCTCGTACTAGAGCGCCAATTGCGCAGTCTTAACAAGCTCAGAACGTCCCGATTCTCGAGGTTGTCGCAAACATCCACTCGCCTCGGAAATCGGGGGAACGCCCTGGAGGTTTCTGCCGATCCCGATCCCGATCCCGATCCCGATCCCGATCCCGATCCCGATCCCGGGTTCTCCGTACCCCACGAGCGTTGCGGGAACGGATGCTCAGGTTCCCGTGCTGCCGAAGCCGCCTTCTCCTCGCGTCGTGGGAGCCAGCTCCGCGGCGACTTCGAGCTCGCAGGGGGCGAGCGCGGCGATGACGAGCTGCGCGATCCGGTCTCCGCGCGAGATCGTGAACGATTCCTCTCCCAGGTTCACGAGGATCACACCGATTTCGCCGCGGTAGTCAGCGTCGATCGTTCCCGGCGCGTTCGCCAGCGCGATGCCGTGCTTGATCGCCAGCCCGCTGCGCGCACGCACCTGTCCCTCGAACCCGGGCGGGATCTCGATGGAGATCCCCGTGGGAACGAGCGCCCTGCGTCCCGGCGCGAGCACGAGCGGCGCATCGACGGCGGCGCGCAGGTCGAATCCCGCCGCGTGCGGTGTCGCGCGGGTGGGGGGATCGATATCGAGGCAACGGTTCGTGATGCGGATTTTCATCGGACGCCGATTCTACAGGCGGAGGGACACTCACTTCACGTCGGCGGTAACCTCGAAGACGGCGACGGCGTCGGGCGCGCTCTTCGCGGAGATCCCGATCGACTCGGAGAGCACGCCCGACGGCGCCTTCCCGCCATCGAGCCGGACGGTCAGCGTTCCGCGCCCTCCGGCCGGAAGCGGCCTGGGCAGGTCGTACCAGAGACAGCGGCAGCGGGAGCGTGCTACCTGGAGCGTGAGGGTCGACTTGCCGCGATTTGCGAGCTCGAAGGTCCGAACCCCGCTGGTCCCCTTCGCGATCGTCCCGAAATCCTGCTGCTGCGGGCTGATTGTGAGCGGCGAGGCGGGCTCCGGCTCGGGCGCGGGAGTCACCGGTTCTTCCTTCGGCGGCGGCTCCACGATCGTCACGGGCTTCGCTCCGGCCGACGACGCGGTGCGATCGCCGGAGAACTTCCAGACGAAAAGTCCGAGAACGGCGAGCATCACGACGGCGAGCCCGACGATCAGCACGATGCGCATCAGCGCGCCGTCGTCGCCTTCCGCGGGCTCCGGTTTCGCGGCGGCTGTGTAGCTCGAGAGGATTGGCCGCTCTTCGGTGTCCGGTTTCTGCGGAGTGATGATCGGAACCCCGGGTGGGAGGATCGGCTTTTCCCGTGTCGGTTTCTCGCTGTCGGGGATCGGCGCGGGGCGCTCTCCCGTCTTGCGGGTGATCGCATCCTGGTCGACCCCGTCGAGACCGACGATCGCCTTGTTGATCTCGGCGATCATCTCCTGGTAGCGGCGCGCGAGCTGCTTCGACGGCGCGGTCCCGGCGAGCTTCGAGAGGGTTTCGGCGTGGTCGCGATAGACGCCTCGCAGCCGGTCGACCTCTCGGTCGAGCGCCGCGCCGCGGTCAATCTCTCGCTCGCTCCAATCGTCGCCTGGCACCCGGGAACCTCCGATGAGCGAATCTTGGCAGAATCGACGGTGTGCCGCAAACGCCGTGGGCGTCCGGCGGACTTGCGTAAGAGAGCGGCGGAGCGGATACTTTCGCGTCGATGAAGCCGAAAATTTGGATCCTCCTTGCGATCTTCGCGCTCGCGGCCGCATGCGGCCGTCCCGAGATCAGCGCCGAGAAGTGGAAAGCGATGTCGCCGCAGGACAAGACGCTCGTCGTCGAGTCGATGCGCGGGCACGAGGCCGCGCGCGACGCGAAGGGGGGAACGGGCCGCGCGCATCCGCGCGAGACGACCTGGTACCTCGACCAGATCGACGCGCGCTACGCGGGCGGTGACACGCGCAGCGTGAGCGCAATCTGGGACGAGCTGGTCGAGCCGAAGCCGTGAAAGGCCGGCCAAAGGCCGAAGATCAAAGGTCAAAGCAGACGGAGAGTGTGGCGCAGGCACCCCTGCCTGCGCGCCGCCGAAGGCGGGCGGAAGGCAGGCCGGAGCAAGTGGACGGTTCGCCTGGCCCGGACCAGCGACATGCGATCGCGACGGCGGTCGAGCGTTGGTTTCGCGCAAACAAGCGCCCGCTTCCGTGGCGCGAGGCCTACGAGCCGTGGCACGTCTGGATCTCCGAGGTAATGGCTCAGCAGACGCGGATGGAGGTCGTGGTCGCGCGATTTCCGGGGTTCGTCGCGCGCTTTCCGACGATCGAGTCGATGGCAGATGCCACGGAATCCGACGTCGTTGCAGCCTGGTCGGGGCTCGGCTACTACCGACGCGCTCGCATGCTGCACCGCGGCGCCCGCGAGGTGATGTCGCGATTTGCCGGCGAGCTTCCCGCCGACGTCGACTCACTACGGTCGATCCCCGGGGTGGGGCGCTACACGGCGGGCTCGATCGCCTCGATCGCCTTCGAGCTGCCTGCGGCGATCGTCGACGGAAACGTCGCGCGCGTGGTCGCGCGGCTCGACATGATCGATGTGCCTCTGGGTAGCGGCGCGTTCGAGAAGCGCGCGTGGGAGCTGGCCGAAGCGCTGGTGCGTGCCGCGCGGCGCCCGCGCGACTTCAACCAGGGCCTCATGGAGCTCGGCGCGCGCGTCTGCACGCCGCGGAACCCTCGGTGCGACGAGTGCCCGCTCACGAAGCACTGCCTCGCTTTCGCTGCGGGGCGCGTCGAGGAGTTCCCTGTTCGTGTGGCGGCGCAGCGCCCGGTGGCTGTCACGATTCCGCTCTACGTCTTCACCGACAGTTCGGGACGTGTTCTTTTCCGGCGTGGAGAAGGGCGGCTGATGCGCGACATGCTTCATCTGCCGCACGGCAGCGACGCGCTCTATCCGCATCCGCTGAAGATCTCGAGACCCGGGCCCATCGTCGGGACCGTGAAGCACTCGATCACGAGCCGGCGGATTTCGTTCGAGATCCATTGCCCCGCGCGGAGCGCGATGACCGTGGCCGACGCCCCCGGCGAGTGGCTCTGGCTCGCGCCCGAGGAGCTTTCGAACCACGCGCACCCGTCGTATGTGGCGAAGGTGTTGAAGTTGTTAGGCGAAAAGCAGGCCAGAGGCCAAAGGTCATAGGCCATAGCAGGCTGCGATTGCGCTGAGTTGCATGAACCTGGAACCTGCGTGCCGATCCAGATATCTGACCGCCGCTTCGCGGCGATAGAGGGATCTGGCTCTCGACTGCCTGCTATGGCCTTTTGGCCCTTGGCCTCTGGCCTTTGGCCTGCTTTACCTCAAGATCACCTGCCGGATGAACCGCTTGTTGGCGTAGTAACTCTCGTCGCCATCGCGGAGGGAGACGAACCTGTCGCGGTCGTTGTTCAGGACGTCGGAGATTCTTGCCTGTCCAATCGGCCGCGCGATCTCGAACATCCCTTCGACCCGCATGCCGTCGATCATCTCGAGGATCACGTCGGCCTCGGCCGCCGCGTAGGCTACTTCGCCGGGGTACCGGGGCGCGCGGAGCCAGAGGATCTGGTCGCGGTTGACGAGTTTGGACACTCCGCCCATCGTCATCGGGAAGAAGGCCCGATCGCCGTTGAGGTATTCGTCGACCGTCTCGAACCCCTCATGGCGGTGCGAGTAGGGGGAGAGGAAGATGACGCCGACCAGGGGCTCGGTCTCGGTCATCGCGACCGTGACTTCCATCTCGACCATGGGAACGCGGAAATCCATGCAGGGATGATACTTGGAACGTCGGCGGAATGAGTTCCAAAGCCCGTCGGAGCGGGGCTCGCACGACGAGGGTTGGACGGGGGCGGCCGGGCCCGCGCCCGGCCTTTCGGGATCCCCAACAGCGCCGCTTCCGGCAGCCGGTTCCTGAATCCGCCGCGCTCCTCGGGTAGAATCGCGCTCGATCCGCGCCTGAAACGGGCGGGAGAAAGAGAACGTCATGAAGAACAAGCATCTGATTTCGATCCACGATTTGAGCGCGGCCGAGGTGGCCGAGATCTTCGATGTCGCGGCGAAGATGAAGAAGAGCCCCGCGAAGTATGCAACTGCGCTGAAGGGCAAGACCCTCGGCATGATCTTCGAGAAGTCGTCGACCCGCACGCGCGTGTCGTTCGAAGTGGGCATGTTCCAGCTCGGCGGCCACGCGCTGTTTCTGTCGGCGCGCGACATCCAGCTCGGCCGCGGCGAGCCGATCAGCGACACCGCGCAGGTCCTCTCCCGGTATGTCGACGGAATCATGGCGCGCACGTTTGCGCACAAGACCGTCACCGATCTGGCCGAGCACGGCAGTGTGCCGATCATCAACGGCCTTACCGACCTGCTTCACCCGTGCCAGGGGCTCACCGACTACTTCACCGCGTTCGAGCACCTCGGCCGGCTGAAGGGTCGCAAGCTCGTCTACATCGGCGACGGCAACAACATGGCGCACTCGCTGATGTACGGCGGCGCGAAGGTCGGCATGCACGTCGCCATCGCCACGCCGAAGGGCTACGAGCCGAACGCCGAAGTCGTGGAGCTCGCGAAGGCAGACTTTGCCAAGGCGAAAACGACACTGACGATCACGAACTCGATCGAAGAGGCGGTCGCCGGCGCCGACGTGGTCGAGACCGACGTCTGGGCGTCGATGGGTCAGGAAGGCGAGCAGGAAAAGCGTGTGAAGGACTTCGCCGGCTGGCAGGTCGACGAAACGGTCATGAAGAAGGCGAAGAAGGGTGCGATCTTCATGCACTGCCTTCCCGCACATCGCGGCGAGGAAGTTTCAGCCTCTGTGTGCGACGGGCCACAGTCGGTGATCTACGACGAGGCGGAGAATCGGCTCCACGTCCAGAAGGCCGTGATGTATCTGCTGATGGGCGGCCGGAAGCGGAAGCACTGACGAATGGCGGAGACGAAGGCCGCCGAGCGACGGCCCGCGAAGGCCGGCATGGTCGTCATCCTGATTCTGGGGATGACGTTCATGCTGATCCTCGCAGGGTTGCTCTCGCTCGGTGGCCGTCGTCCCGATCGCGTCGAGACCCGCTCGCGCAACTACTACGTCATCGCGCCGAAGCTGCGAGTCCGCACGGAGGCACAGGCGCGCGCGCCGGTGCTCGCGACGATCGACCGTGAAGCGAAGGTCGAGATCGTGGAGGAATCGGGCGTCTGGGTGAAGATCAAGACGGCCGACGCCGTGGTCGGCTGGACCGAGCGGAGCTACATCGCCGGGCAGAAGGAGTACGAGCGGCGGATGGCGCGGGCGCGCGCGATCAGCAAGCTTCCGGCGCTGGAGGGGTTCGTCACCGAACGGACGGCGCTCTACGCGGGGCCGGGCTTCTACTATCCGGTCGTGGGACAGCTCTCGACGCAGGCCGAGGTCAAGGTCTACACGCGGGACCACGAGTTCTACGCCGTCGACTACGCGGGCACGATCGCCTACGCGGAAGTCGACGCGATCGACCTCGCTCCCCAGGCGCAGGAAGAGCTCGAAATCTCGTTCAAGGGCACGCTGCCCGAGGTGGCGGCAACGGCGACGACGGCACCGCCGCCGCTATCCGAGACAGCGCCCGCGGAGCAGACGCCGATGTCGGGATGGACGCCGCAGACCGTCGCGCCCGACCCGATCGGCGTCTATCCGGCAGTTCCCCCGGGCGGGACGCAGCCTCAGGTGGTGAGCCGGGTGAATCCAAGCTATCCGCGTGCAGCGCGCGACAACGGAATCGAAGGCGTCGTCGTGATCCGCGCGATCGTCCGCAAGGACGGACGTGTCGACGAGGCGGAAATTCTGCGCGACCTGCCGTGGGGGCTGGGCGAAACGGCGAGGGTGGCTGTCCGGAAGTGGCGATTCCTTCCCGCGACCTACAAGGGCGAGCCGATCGACGTCTATTACACCGTCACCGTGCGCTTCCGGCTCAGCGACTGAGGCGCCCCGTCATCCCGAGCGCAGCGCCAGTCATCCCGAGCGCAGCGAGGGATCTGCTAAACGATAAACTGACCGCTTCATCAACTGCAAATTCTTGATCCAGGCAGCGAACGTGTTTCTTTGTTAAGGAGGCGATCAGGTAGTCGTTTTGCAGATCCCTCGCTTCGCTCGGGATGACGGCGGGGGCGGGGACGGAGTATGCACACTGGAGGCAACGGCAGATGCCGATTCGATTTTCCACGACGACCGATCTGTTAGGCGCGCACGTCTCGACGGCCGGGGGGCTCGCTACGGCGTACGGTCGCGGAGTGACGATCGGGGCGAACGCGCTCGCGATCTTCTCGAAGAACTCGAACCAGTGGGCGGCGAAACCTCTTTCGCCGGACGACGTCGCGGCTTTCAGCGCGGCCCGTGCAGCGTCGGGGATCGGCCCGGCGATCGCGCACGCGTCGTACCTCATCAATCTCGCCGCGCCGCAGGACGAGCTCTGGCGGAAGTCGATCGACGCGATGGTGATCGAGCTCGAGCGAGCTTCGCTTCTCGAGCTCGACGGCGTCGTGCTCCATCCCGGCGCGCACGTCGGTGAGGGGATCGACAAGGGGATCGACCGCATCGCGCGCGCCCTCGATGCGGTGCACGCGAGGACTCCGGGCTGCCGCGTCCCGATCCTGCTCGAGACGTCGGCGGGACAGGGCTCGTCGCTTGGATGCTCGTTTGCCGAGCTGGGACGGATGCTAGCCCTCGTCGGCGCGCCTCGCCGGATCGGCGTCTGCTTCGATACCTGTCACGTCTTCGCGTCGGGGTACGACATTCGAACGGAGCGAGGATGGAAGGCGACGATCGACGAGATGCTCGAACACGTCCCGCTCGAACGCATCGGCGCGTTCCACCTCAACGATTCGAAGCGCGAGCTCGGCTCCAGGGTCGATCGGCACGAGCACATCGGTAAGGGGCACATCGGCACCGACGCCTTCGGTTTCCTCCTCAACGACTCGCGATTCGACGGAATCCCGAAAGTCCTCGAGACGCCGAAGCCGACCGAGTTCGACGCGGACATCGAGAACCTGGCGACGCTCAGGGCGCTGCTGAGAAGTAGGGCGAAAGGCGAGAGGCGAGAGGCGAGGAGCAGGCCGAACGGCAGGCCGAAGGGCGGGCCGAACTGCCGGCCAGAGGCCAAAGGTCAAAGGCCAGAGCAGGCGAAAGGCCATACAGCGGCCGAGGGGCCGCGGTCAAAGCAGGTGGGGAGCAAGGCGATTCCGGCGAAGAGTGACGCTGCGAAGAAGCCTCGCCGCGCAGCGGCGAAGGATCGGTAGCCCACAGCTTCAGCTGTGGGTGACTCGGCGGGAGAATTTGATTCCGCCGCATGGCGACGGAGGATGGTTCGGGTTGGTTAGGCGCCGTCCGAATCTCTCAACTCTCAATTCGTCTGCTCTCGCATCGTGATCCGCGACGTCGTCGTCTTCCCGCGCATGCCGGCGTACTGGTCGAGCACCCTGCTTGCCTCGTAGAGCTCGCCGCCGGCGTTCTCGGGGCGCTCCTGCCAGAGGCGGATGTTCGCGCGGGCCGTGTAGCGCCCTTCACGGGTCGTCGTCACGCGCGAGCTCCGCGTCTCTTCCGTGGCCGACGTGGCGGTGCCGCTCTCGGACGACGTCGCCGATGGGGTGGTCCACGCCTCCGTGTCGGTCTTCATCTTCGTCTCGTTCCCTACGACGAGCTCGTGAATCGTGAACCAGGACGCGCCGTGGTCGATCACGAAGCGCGCCGTGTGCACCATCAGGTTCGCCTCGGCTTCCGCGTCCGACCGTACGGAGGTGCTGTCGAACTTGACCGCCCAGCGCCCTTCTCCCAGGTCAGTCGACGATAGGCCGCCGTCGACGATCCGGAGGCCGGACGAGCAGGCTACCAGCGCGAGCAGCGGGATGAACGAGAGGAATCGCGAGTTGCGGGTTGCGATCATGGCATCGCCTCCATCGGCACGCCTGACTCTAGTGTAGCGTTTCGTTAATCCCTTGCCTTTCGCTCTGCCCTCCGGGTTGCGACGGAATGCAGCCGCTTTCTTTGTCGCGACTCATCGCTCTTCCTCGATTCGTTGTTTGATGACATTGATCTCGTCAAGATAGTGGTGGTGATCCCCTGGGACGACGATGAGTTGCGCGCCGGTTTCTTTCACGAGGCGCTCGATACCGGCGAGCGGTGTGACACGATCGCGCCGGCCGTGAATCAAGACGGCGCGCGACCCGAGGTCGCGCAGCGCGGGGGCGATCGGATGCTTCAGCAGCACTTCGAACACCGCTGCATCGACGGCAGGGAGAGTGTGCAGTACGGAGTCGCTCACGACCTGTGCCGGCATGTCGCGTCGGAGGAAAGGCAGCGTCCGGCGAAGGAGCGGGCGGAACGCGCACATCGTCGTACAGCCGGCCACAGCCAGAGGCCGGTTGAACGTGAACGCTGCTGCGAGGACCGACATCTCGCGGATGCGCTTTCGCCCCTCTGATTCGTTCGCGAATGACGGTGTG
>JBPPMG010000300.1:0-12934 GCA_051305935.1 Thermoanaerobaculia bacterium | reverse complement strand
CCATTTCTATCTCGCGCTCTACTGGGCGGAGGCGCTGGCCGCGCAGTCGAAGGACGCGGCGCTGAAGTCGAAGTTCACCGCAATCGCGAAGAAGCTTGCGGAGAACGAGGCGAAGATCAACGAAGAGCTTCTCGGGGCTCAGGGCAAGCCGGTCGACATGGGCGGCTACTACCACCCGAACTTCGAGAAGACGTCGAAGGCGATGCGCCCCAGCGCGACGCTGAATGTGATCATCGACGCGATCTAGTTCGCAGCACTTTTGTCGACCGAGGGATCGGGCGCCGGCCCGGGTCGAGTTCGACCCGGCTTGGAGCTCGATTCCTCGGTTGCCGTTAGGCGACAGTCCGCGGAGCATGTCGCCCTGAGCGCAGCGAAGGGCCTCGCAGGGTTCGACGGCGATGTTCCGGGGATGCGCGCGGCTTCTGCTCGTTGCACGTTGGTAGAAGCCTGCGAGGTCCTTCACTCCGCTTCGCTCCGTTCAGGACGACATCCTGCGCGCGGCTTGTACTCGTGGCATGTTAGTAGAAGCCTGCGAGGTCCTTCACTCCGCTTCGCTTCGTTCAGGACGACATTCCCGCACGCGGGCGTCAGAATCTGAAGCGCTTGAAGAGCGACTCGGGAATCGCGCGCAGCACGAGCATGATCCAACGCCAGAACCAGGGCACGTAGATCACCTCGCGTCGCCGGACCATCGCATCGTGTACGGCTCGGCCGACGCTCGCGGCGCTCGCGAACAGCGCGGTGCGCGGCATGTGCGCGGTCATCGGCGTGTCGACCGGTCCCGGCTTGATCGTCACCACGGAGACGCCGGAATCGTGGAGCCGTCCTCGGAGGCCCTGGAGGAAGACGGTGACGGCCGACTTGGCCGCGCCGTAGACGTAGTTGCTCCGGCGGCCGCGATCGCCGGCAACCGACGAGATGACTGCGATGCAGCCCTGCCTGCGACGCTCCATCACGCCGGCGAGCAGAGTGAGCAGGCTCATCGTGCTCCCCGCATTCGTGTTCAGCTCCTGCAGTACGAGCGCAGGGTCCGAATCGCATCTCGTCTGGTCGGAGAGCGTGCCGTGCGCGACCAGAACGTAATCGATTCCTCCCAGCGCCTCCTCGGCGAGCCGAACGAGCTCGCCGTGCGCGCTCGCGTCGGTCACGTCGACCGCGTGGCAGATCACCGCACGCGAGCCACGCGTCTCGAGATCCTCGGCGACCGCCTCGAGCCGCTCGGAGCGCCGCGCGACGAGGAAGAAACGCGCACCCGCCTTCGCGAACAGCCTCGCGCACTCCTGCGCGATCGCCGAAGTCGCGCCGACGATCAGAACTCCATCGCCCTGCTGATTCTGAGTCATGTGGCCACCCGCCTCCAGAAACTCGAAGAGAACTTCTCGTCTACCAGCCCGCGGAACTCGGGAAGTCGCGCGAAGGAGGATTCGAACACAGCGGGCGCCATGCGCGCATCCTTCGCCGGGTAGATGGCGCCCCCCGCGCCCACGACGACGGCGTCGAGAGCGTCGAGGAGCTCGAGCGTGCGGCCTCCTCGAAATGCGAAGTCGAGCGAGAGGGTATAGCCGAGGCGCGGAAACGACAGGAGCCCCGGTGAGGCAGTCGAGCCGAATCGTTTCAGCACGGCGAGAAACGATGCGTCACCCGATCGCGAGATCCTTTCCAGCACCTCCCGGATGACCCGCTCTCCGTCGGCGAGGGGAGCGACGCATTGATATTGAAGGAATCCAGCTTTCCCGTAGAGCAGGTTCCACCCGTCGATCGCGTCGAGCGGGAAGAAGAACGATTCGTAGTGGATCGTCGACCTGACTTCGTTGCGAAGCTGCGAGTGGTAGTAGAGCTCGTTGAACGCTCGCATGAACGGGCGGCTCAGGAGCCATGCCGGCGACTCGACGCGCACGTTGAGTCGACTCTGGTCGCGGACGGAGCCTCCATACCCGGAGAGCTTCGCGTGATTGCCGCGAATGAAGATGCCCCGTCCGAGCCTGCGCCCGGTCGCCAGGCAGTCGAGCCAGGCAACCGTGTACTCGTGGCTCTCGTCGGACTCGCGGGAGACGCGGAAGAAATCGTTCAGCGACGCGAAGCGAATCCGCTCCTGGTCGATGAATGGCCCGGGGATCGTCCTCAACACGATCTCGGCCTGCACGATGAGGCCCGTGAGGCCGAGCCCTCCGATGGTCGCGGAGAAGAGCTCGGCGTTCTGTGCCGGAGAACAGGTCAGCATGGTGCCGTCCGAGCGGAGCAGCTCGAAGCTGCGCACGAACCTGCCGAACGTTCCTGCGCGATGGTGGTTCTTTCCGTGGACGTCGTTCGCGATGGCGCCTCCCACGGTGACGTCCTTGGTTCCGGGCACGACCGGAAGGAACCACCCGCGCGGGGCGAAAAGGCGGAGGATCTCGCGCAGCGTGACGCCCGATTCGCACCGCAGCGTTCCCGTCTCCTCGTCGAAGCCTCGAAACCTGTCGAGCCGGGAGGTATCGATGAGCGATCCGCCGTCGTTGAGGCAGGCGTCGCCGTAGCTGCGCCCCAGCCCGAATGGAAGCACGCTCCCTTCGATGGCGCGGAGATCGGGCAGCGCGTCGGTCCATGCCGGCAGGAGCGCCGCGGCGTGGGTCGCCCGCGGATACCGGCCCCAGGACTGATACGCGCGTGTCATATCGCGAACAGGACGACGGCTGTCATGGCGGCGAGGGTGAGGTAGCCGGCCGGATCCTTCAGCGCGAAGATCACCGGGTCGGTGTGCATGTCGCCTCGGTGCGCCACGAACCACATTCGCGTCAGCCAGTAGAGCACGCACGGCCCCAGCAGCCAGAGCGCTTCGGGCTGGCGATAAAGACGCGCGACCGAATCGCCGTTGACGTAGAGCGCGAGGACCAGCACCGACATGAAACCACTCGCCGGCCCGAGCCCCAGGATCAGCTCCGCGTCCTGGAAACGATAGCCACGCCCTCTGCCGTCGAGGTTTTCGTCCGAGCCTGCTTCCCTGAGCTCCGCGTAGCGCTTCATGAATGCCAGACTCAGAAAGAAGAACATGGAGAACGCGAGAAGCCATGGGGAGACCAATACACTCGTCGCCGCGCCCCCGGCGATGATGCGGAGGACGTAGAGCGCGGCGAGGACGATCACGTCGAGCATCACCATGCGTTTGAGCACGAGCGAATAGATGGTGGTGAGCGCAGCGTAGGAGCCCAGCAGCAGGACGTAGGAGCGGGGGAGCAGCGCGATCGCCGGCAGGAACGACGCCGTGAGGAGAAGCGGGATCATGCAGATGCCGAATCGAATCGAGAGCGTCCCGGCCGCGAACGGCCGCTGTTTCTTCACGGGATGGCGGCGATCGGCCTCGAGATCGAGCAGATCGTTGAGGATGTACACCGCGGAGGCGCAGAGCGAGAAGGTGAGTGCCGCCACGAGCCCCTTCAGTACCGAATCGATGTCGCTCAGCTCGTGCGCGAGCAGAAGGGGGAGAAACAGCAGCGCGTTCTTGGCCCACTGGTAGACGCGCGAAGCGCGCAGCAGCTCGCGAATCCTGCTCTCGCCCGGGGTGGCTGGTTGTTGAACGATGTTCGACCTCGCGGTTCTTCGTGGCAGACGGCCAACGGGATCGACGATCGGCGCGCAGCTGACGATCGTCCGGCACGTCGAGCGTGCCCAGGCTGAACCGTTCCCGCTGGTACGTTACCACGGAGTCACGACACGAAATTGCCGCGACGCGATGCGCCGGCCGTGCGGGTGAGAGAATGAGCGCGTACGTCGTCTCGCGGAAGAGATGGACGACGGCAACGGGAGGAGAAGGCGATGCGCGGTGGTGATCTGGTTGGAGATGTGCTTCGCGCCCAGGGAGTCGATCACCTCTTTACGCTCTGCGGAGGGCACATCTCGCCGATCCTCGTCGCGGCGAAGCGGCTGGGAATCCGCGTCGTCGACACGCGGCACGAGGCAACGGCAGTCTTCGCGGCCGACGCGATGGCGCGCCTGACGGGAAGGCCGGGCGTGGCCGCGGTCACCGCGGGGCCCGGCGTTACGAACACGATCACTGCGATCAAGAACGCGCAGATGGCGCAGTCGCCGCTGGTGCTGATCGGCGGTGCGGCACCGACGGTACTTCGCGGACGCGGAGCGCTGCAGGACATCGACCAGATGGCGCTCGTGCGCCCCGTCGTGAAGTGGGCGCGCCGGGTCTCCCGCGTGCGCGATCTCGTACCCGTGCTCGAGAGCGCGTTTCGCGAATCGCAGGGGGGCGTCCCCGGCCCGGCATTCGTCGAGATCCCGGTCGACCTGCTCTACGACGAGGCGACGGTGCGCGAGTGGTACGGGATGAAGTCGCAGGGACGCTCTCTCTCCGACAAAGCGGTGAGCTGGTACCTCGAGCGCCATCTGAATCGCGTCTTTGGCGGCGCGGGCGATTCTTCGGCCGGCTCGAAGATCGTGATCGCGCCGCGCGCTCCGGGCGCAGGCCGGCTCGACGCGGCGGCGGCGAAGCTGCAGGAGTCGAAGCAGCCCGTGCTGGTCATCGGGAGCCAGGCGACGCTGCGTGCGGGCGAGGTCGCCCGCCTCGCGGACGCCGTGACCGCCCTCGGCATCCCGGTCTATCTCTCGGGGATGGCGCGGGGTCTGTTAGGCCGCGGCCATCCGCTTCAGCTGCGCCACAAGCGCCAGCTTGCGCTGAAGGAAGCCGACCTCGTCCTGCTCGCCGGCGTGCCGTGCGACTTCCGGCTCGACTATGGCCGCCACATCCGTCGTGGCGCGACGCTGATTTCGGCGAACCTCAGCCGCACCGACCTCAATCGCAACCGACGACCATCCCTCGGTGCGCTCGCCGACCCGGGCGCGTTTCTCATCGGACTGTCCGAGCGAGCCGGCGTCGACGAACGCTGGACCGAGTGGCGCGCGCGTCTGCGCGAGCGCGACGACGCGCGCGAGCGCGAGATCGCAGCCGGCGCCGAGGAGGAGAGCGCGAGCGTGAATCCGATCGCGCTCCTTCGTGAGATCGACCGGCAACTCTCTCCCGGCGCGATCGTCGTCGGCGACGGCGGTGACTTCGTCGCTACCGCGGCGTACACGGTGAGCCCGACCGGCCCGCTGACGTGGCTCGATCCGGGAGCGTTCGGCACTCTCGGAGTCGGTGCGGGGTTCGCGCTCGGCGCGAAGCTGGCGCGCCCCGATGCGGAGGTCTGGGCTCTCTTCGGCGACGGCGCGGCCGGTTACAGCCTCGTGGAGCTCGATACCTTCGTGAGGCATGGCATCGGCGTGATCGCCGTGGTCGGCAACGACGCGAGCTGGTCGCAGATCGCACGCGATCAGGTCGAGATTCTCGGCGACGATGTCGGCACCGTTCTTTCCCGTACCGATTATCACCGCGTCGCCGAAGGCTTTGGCGCGGCAGGGCTCCTCGCGGAGACGACGGCAGAGGCGTCGAACGTGCTCGCGAGCGCGAAAGAAACCGCCGCATCGGGCACGCCCGTGCTCGTCAACGCGATCCTCGGCGGGAGCGATTTTCGCAAGGGCTCGATCTCGATGTAGGTGCGTTTCGCCTTCGAAACCCGGTTCGGGGAAAGGTCGGGTCGGCGCGGTGACGCGCTTTCCTCCCGGTATCCCTGCAAGCCGTTACACTGCGGCGTGAGAGTCATCACTCCATAAGTGTAAATTTCGTGCTAAAAAGGCGCTGCTCGTTTTATTGCGCAGCGTGGCAGCGCCGCACGCGAAGAGAGTTGCCGGGTTCCCGTTAGTGATTCCGTATCCACCCGATGAGGGATGGTGTACCGCTGATGACGACGCGACAGTTGGCACTGGTCATATCTGCATGCCCGAAGAGGCGCGTGGCACCGTGCGCGTTCGACTCCAGGAATCGGCCAGCGATGCCTCGCGCGATGTTCTCCGGACCTTTCTTCATTCGACGGCGCGACCTGCGTCGAAGACTCTTGACCGCATGCATCACATGACGGCGTACCAGCCGTCGACGCCACGAACTTAGAACGTACAGGAAACGTCGTTTTCATCGAGAGGAGAAATGAGATGAGCGGATTGCAGGACTCGAGAGAGATTCGAAAAGGGCCGCGTCGGGGTTGGCTCACCGCGGCGATGCTTCTGGTACTCGCCTTCACGGCGCCAGGTGATGCCGCCGATCTGTCGAAGGGCAACTACTCGCTGAACATCGACACGACGCTCTCGTGGGGCGGCCGGTACCGAACGGAAGACCCGGACCTGGCGATCATCGGCACGCCGAGCGGGGGGAAGGCGTTCTCGGTCAACGGTGACGACGGGAACCTGAACTTCGACACGGGCATCGCCAGCAACACGCTCAAGGCGACGCTCGACATCGATTACTCCTACAAGAAGAACTTCGGCGTTTTCCTGCGTGGCAGCGGCTTCTACGATTACGAGCTCGAGCAGGGCGACCGTGAGCGCACGCCGCTGACGGACGAAGCGCTCGACTGGGCCGGAAGCCGTGCTGAGTTGCTCGACGCCTTTGTCTGGTACAAGTTCGACGTCGGCGCCGGCAGCGGCCAGCTTCGCGCGGGCCAGCAGGTGCTGAGCTGGGGAGAGAGCACCTTCATCGGCGGTGGCCTGAGCTCGATCAATCCGATCGACGTCGCCGCGATCCGCGTCCCCGGAGCGGAGCTTCGCGAGGCGTTTCGTCCGAACGGCATGGTCTGGGGCTCGGTCGATCTCTCGAGCGCCGTGTCGGTGCAGGGCTTCTACCAGTACGACTGGGAAGAGACGGTCATCGATCCTCCGGGCACCTACTTCTCGACGTCCGACTTTGCCGGGAAGGGAGGGAGTCACGTCTTCCTTGCTTTCGGTTCTTTCCCCGACACCGGAGAGACGCCGTTCTACGTGCAGCCTGCGCTCAACCGTCCTTTCATGGGCGTTCCGCGCACTTCGGACGAGGAGGCCGAGGATGGAGGGCAGTACGGCGCCTCCCTGCGCTGGTTCGCCGACGGCCTCGGGGGCACCGAGTTCGGTTTCTACTACGTGAACTACCACAGCAGGCTTCCGGTCGTGAACGCCATCACCGGCACGGTGCAGGGCGCGCAGGCCGCGGCGGTTGCCGGACCGAGAGCTGCCGGCATCATCTACCAGACCTTTGGCGTGCCTCCCGGCGCCAGCCCGCAGGTGGACGCGCTCGCGGCTGCCGCGGGGCAGGCTGCGGCTACCGATGCCTATGCGAGCACGGCTCGCTACTTCCTCGCGTATCCCGAGGACATCAAAATGTACGGCGTCAGCTGGAACGCACAGCTTGGCACGAGCGGTGTGGCGTTCCAGGGTGAGGTTTCGTACCAGCAGGACAAGCCGTTCCTCGTCGACGACGTGGAGCTCCTCTTCGCGGCGCTCTCGCCGATCTCGCCGGGACTCGCGGCGACCAACCAGGCCGTTCCGGGCGGAACGACCTTCTCGACGCGGATCGACGGATTCCGCCGCCTCGATGCAGGTCAGGTCCAGTTCACGCTGACGAAGGTACTGGGGAACTTCTTTGGCGCCGACCAGGCGGTTTTCATCCTCGAGCCAGCGTACTCGTACGTGTTCGACATGCCGGATCCCGACGAGCTGCGCTTCGAGGCGAGCGGCACGTACACGAGCGGCAACCCGATCCATTCGGGACCGGGCGGCGCGCACGCGGGCAAGGCTTTCGAGCCCGAGTCAGCGTTCGCGACCGATTCGTCGTGGGGCTACGTGTTCGCCTCGCGCTTCGACTACAACAACGCGGTCGGCGCGTTCAACCTCTCCCCGCGCTTCGCCTGGGCGCACGACGTCGACGGCGTCACGCCCGGACCCGGCGGAAATTTCATCGAAGGCCGCTACGCTGCGACCCTCGGCATCGCCGCGAACTACCAGAACCAGTGGGAGCTCGATCTCAGCTACACGAACTACGGCGGCGCCGGCCGGTACAATCTCATCAACGACCGTGACTTCGTCGCGGCAGTCGTGAAGTACTCGTACTAGGGGGCAAGACCATGAAAAGGAAGGCAACTCTCGTATTCATCTGCGTTGTGGTGCTCGCCCTGGGCACGACGTCACTCGTCGCCCAGACGGGCGCAAAGGACATCGCGCGGCTCGGCGCCGAGCTCACTCCGCTTGGCGGGGAGAAGGCCGGCAACGCGGCCGGGACGATTCCGGCCTGGGACGGCGGAATCAAGACTCCGCCCGCCGGCTACAAGCCCGGCTCGCATTACGTCGACCCGTTCGCCGGCGACAAGGCGCTCTTCACGATCACGAAGGCGAACATGGACCAGTACGCCGCGAGCCTGACTCCGGGACAGCAGGCACTGCTCAAGGCGTACCCGACCTACAAGATGAACGTCTATCCGACGCGCCGCAGCGCGTCGGTCCCGCAGCGGATCTACGACAAGACGAAGGAGTTTGCGGGGACCGCGAAGACGGTCGAGAACGGCTACGGCGTCGTCGGTGCGGTCAACGGCATCCCGTTCCCGCTCCCGAAGCAGGGAGTCGAGGTCATCTGGAACCACCTGCTCCGCTATCGCGGAGACAGCGCGGCGCGCGACGTTGCGCAGGCGGCGCCGACGCGCAAGGGCGACTACACGCTCGTCCAGTTCCGCGACGAGTTCTACATGGTCTACAGCATGACCGGGATGACCGAGGCGCAGCTCAACAACAAGATCCTGTTCTTCAAGCAGGAAGTCATGGCGCCGGCCCGCCTCGCGGGCGGCATCCTGCTCGTTCAGGAGTCGCTCAACCAGGTCAAGGAGCATCGCAGCGCGTGGCTCTACAACCCCGGCCAGCGCCGCGTCCGTCGCGCGCCTAACGTCGCCTACGACAATCCCGGCACGGCCGCGGACGGCATGCGCACGTCGGACCAGCTCGACATGTTCAACGGCGCGGTCGACAAGTACGAGTGGAAGCTCGTCGGCAAGAAGGAGATGTACGTTCCTTACAACGCCTACAAGCTCCAGGACCCGAAGGTGAAGTTCTCGGACATCCTCAAGCCGCTGCACATCAACCAGGACCTGGCGCGTTACGAGCTGCACCGCGTCTGGGTGGTCGACGCCACGCTGAAGGCGGGCGAGCGCCACATCTACAAGCGCCGCACGTTCTACGTCGACGAGGACAGCTGGCAGATCCTCGCGATCGACCAGTACGACAATCGCGATCAGCTCTGGCGCGTCTCCGAGGCGCACGCGATGAACTACTACAACGTGCCGGCGATCTGGACGGCGCTCGAGGTCCACACGGATCTCCAGGCCGGCCGCTATCTCGCGATCGGTCTGAACAGCGAATACAAGCCGTACGAGTTCAACGTGAAGCGCTCGATGCAGGACTACACACCGGAGGCGCTGCGCCGTTCGGGCGTTCGCTGATCCTTTCTCCCCGAGGTGGGCGGGCCGGTGACGGCTCGCCCACCGATGCGGTCCCGACGACCGCGCGGCCGACTCAGAAGGAGACCTCCAGATGAAACCGAGCCCTGCGGCCAGTACCCGCACGCGGGTGGCCGCTTCCCCGTCGCCGTCTCCCGCATCCTTCCGCCGTCCGGCGGCGGGTCCCATCGTCGCGATTCTGTTCGCTGCCCTCTGCGCCGGTTCCGCTGCGGCGTCCGACGACACGGAGGCGATCGAGTGGTCCGTCGAAGCGCCGCTCGCGTCGCGTTCGCTCCTGCTGGACGTCGCAAACGTCGGCGGCACGATCGTCGTCGTCGGAGAGCGCGGGCACATCCTCGCCTCGAGCGACGCGGGCAAGAGCTGGCGGCAGGCGAAAGTGCCGACGCGCGCGACACTCACGGGGATCTCGTTTTACGACAAGAAGCTCGGCTGGGCGGTCGGTCACGATGCGGTGATCGTCCGCACGACCGACGGCGGCGGCACGTGGGAGCGCGTCCACTGGGATCCCGAAGCGGAGAGCCCTTTTCTCGACGTGCTGTTCGTGACTGAGAGCCGGGGATTCGCCATCGGCGCCTACGGCGCGCTCTACGTCACGGCCGACGGCGGCAAGGCGTGGACCTCCGAGCGGGTGAGCGAGGAGGACGATCTCCACCTGAACCAGCTCGCGAGATCCGCGAGCGGGAAGCTCTACATCGCCGCGGAGGCGGGCGCGATCTATCGCTCGGACGACGACGGCGTTTCCTGGACGAGGCTCGATGCGCCTTACGACGGATCATTCTTCGGCATCCTGCCGCTGGATGGCGACGCGCTTCTGGTCTTCGGGCTCCGCGGCCATCTGCTGCGCTCGGAGGACGCCGGCGCGACCTGGACGTCCGTAGAAACAGGTACAGTGGCGATGCTCAACGCCGGGGTGCGGCTGGCCGACGGCACGGTGGTGATCGTGGGGCTGGGCGGCGTCGTGCTCGTCTCGAAGGACGGCGGGAGCACGTTCACATTGCGACAGCAGCAGAGCCGTGCCGGCATCCAGGCGGTGACCGATGCAGGCGGCGGCCGGCTGCTGCTCGCGGGCGAAGGGGGCGTTAGGGAGCTGCCCCTCTCGGATCTCGCGGTTGGAGAGGGGAAGTGACGCGATGATCAAACGGCTAGAGAACCTGATCTTCCACAGCCGCGCTCTCGTCGTGGCGATCTTCGTCGTCTTCACCGCCTTCATGGCGTACGAGGCGTCGCACCTTCGTCCCGACGCGGGCTTTGCGAAGCTGCTCCCCCTCGAGCACGAGTACATGAAGACGTACCTCAAGCACCGTGACGAGTTCGGGGGAGCGAACCGCGTTGTGATCGCGATTCGGGCGAAGGACGGCGACATCTTCACGCCGGATTTCTTCCGCGTCCTCCAGGACGTCACCGACGACGTCTTCTTCATTCCCGGGGTCGACCGGACCCGCGTTCTATCGCTCTTCACGCCTAACGCGCGGTTCACCGAGGTCGTGGAGGACGGGATCGCGGGCGGAAACGTGATCCCGGACGATTTCGAGCCGAACGAGGAGGGTTTCGCGACGGTCCGCTCGAACCTGCTCAAGTCGGTGTACGTCGGCCGGCTCGTGGCGAACGACTTCTCCTCCGCGGTCGTCGTGGCGGAGCTTCTCGAGGTCGATCCCAACACGGGCGAGCGGCTCGACTACATCAATGTGGCCAGCCAGCTCGAGGCCATCCGCGGCAAGTACAGCGGGCAGGCCGTCGGCGTCGACTTCGACTACCACATCATCGGCTTCGCGAAGGTCATCGGCGACATTGCCGCCGGCGTCAAGCGGGTCGTGATGTTCTTCCTGGTCGCGTTTCTGATCACCGCGATTTTCGTCTACGTTTACTCGCAGAGCATCAAGCTGACGCTGATCGTGCTCACCAGTGCGACGACCGCGGTCATCTGGCAGCTGGGCGCCCTGCCGCTGCTCGGCTTCGGCATCGACCCGATGGCGATCCTCGTGCCGTTCCTCGTGTTCGCCATCGGGGTGAGCCACGGTGTGCAGATGGTCAGCGCCTACGGGTCGGAGGTCTTCGACGGCCACGACAGCGTGACCGCCGCACGCAACACGTTCCGGCGCCTCCTCCTGCCGGGCACGACGGCGCTGGTCACCGACCTGCTCGGCTTCACCACGATCGCGCTGATCAACATCCGCATGCTTCGCGAGATGGCGATCACCGCCAGCCTGGGCGTCGCGGCGGTTCTCCTGACGAACCTGGTGCTCGTCCCGGTCCTCGTGTCGTTCACCCACTACGACGAGATCTACAGGCTCCGGCTCCAGCGCCGTCACCGGCACATGGACCCGGTCTGGAATTTCCTGGCGAGGGTCACGAGGAGGCGCAACGCCGCAGTCGTCTGTGCGCTTGCGATCCTGCTCGCGCTGTTCGGCTGGTGGAAGGGAAACCAGGTGGAGGTGGGCGACCTCCATCGGGGCGTGCCGGAGCTGCACGGCGACTCGCGCTACAACATCGACACCGACATGATCACGACGAAGTTCAACATCGGCGTCGACGTGATCACGGTCATCGTCGAGTCGGTGCCGCAGGGGTGCACCGATTTCGAGGTCATGACGAGTATCGACCGATTCGAGTGGTACATGCGAAACGTCGACGGCGTGCAATCGGTGCTCGGTATCGGCGGCGTCGCGAAGGTCATCAACACGGGCTGGAACGAGGGAAGCCTCAAGTGGCGCGTCCTCCCGCGCAACCCGTCGACGATGGCCCAGTCGGTCACCTACATCGACACCAGCACGGGACTGCTGAACACCGAGTGCAGCGTCATGCCGGTGCACATCTACACGGTCGACCACAAGGCGGACACGATCGACCGGGTGGTCGCCGCGGTCAAGGCGTGGCAGGCGGAGCACGGTTCGGAGAAGGCGAACTTCAAACTCGCCACCGGAAACGTGGGCGTGATGGCGGCGACGAACGAGGTCGTGGCGAAGGCGCAGTTCCCGATCCTCGCATGGGTGTTCGGCGCGGTCATCCTGCTCTGTCTCCTTGCCTATCGATCCGTCGCAGCGACGCTCTGCATCATGCTTCCGCTGTCGCTCGTCTCGCTGCTCGCGTACGCGGTGATGGCGATGCTCGAGATCGGGTTGAAAGTCTCGACTCTTCCAGTCGTGGCGCTCGGAGTGGGCGTGGGCGTCGACTCCGGCATCTACGTCTACAGCCGGCTGGCCGAGATCATGAAACAGGGCAAGCCGTTCGAAGAGGCATTCCGCGAGACGCTCAACATCACCGGCAACGGCGTGCTGCTCACCGGCGTCACGCTCGCGGTCGGCGTCGGCACCTGGATTTTCTCTCCGCTCAAGTTCCAGGCCGACATGGGAATCCTGCTGACCTTCATGTTCCTGCTGAACATGATCGGAGCCATCGTCCTGCTTCCCGCGCTCGCGGTCTTCCTCAAGCCGAAGAGCTAGCGGGAAGTTGGCCGTCATTCCGAGCTCAGCGAGGAATCTGCCAGGCGACTAGCCTGGACGATTCCTCAGCGACAACCCGTGGCCACGCGCCGATTCGCTGCAGCGGAAGCGGCCCAGCAGCGTTTTGCAGATTCCTCGCTTCGCTTCGGAATGACGACCTAGAAG
>JBPPMG010000073.1:0-9159 GCA_051305935.1 Thermoanaerobaculia bacterium | reverse complement strand
GACGGGAGACCGCGTCGGGCAGGAAGCGGCGGACCTTCGCGTCGGGAAGGAGCATGCCGATGACGCCGGTCGAGGCGAGCTGCACCTCGTCCTTCGGGCATCCGAGGAGCTCCGCAGTTCGCGCCTGAACGCGCTTCGCGGCCTCGTGACCTTCCTTGCCGGTAACGGCGTTCGCGCAGCCGGCGTTGACGACGACGGCCTTTAAGCGGCCGCCGCTCGCCTTGAGCGAAGCCTTCGAGATCGTGACGGGAGCCGCGACGATGCGGTTCGTCGTGAAGATCGCTGCGGCGTTCGCGCCCTTCTCGGCAACGATCAGGGCGAGGTCGGGACGTTTCTTCCGGATCCCCGACCGGATCCCCGAGGCCGTGAAGCCTTTCGGCAGTTTCATCGATTGCTCTCCTTCGACACCAGGTTCGAGAGTGCGGCGGCGCGTTTCGCCGCGGCTACGGCCGCGCTGCGCACTCTCTTCGGCGAGGTGCCGCCGATCGCCTGCTTCGCCGCGACCGAGCGCGACGGGTCGAGCGCGCTGAGGTCGACGGCGGTGATCCCGCCTCCCGGCCCCAGCTCCCTCAATGTCTTCTTCTTCGCGATCGCCTCGGCGATCCGCCTGCCGACGATTTCATGCGCTTCGCGGAACGCGATCCCACGTGCGGCGAGCGCGTCGGCAACGGCCGTCGCGAGGAGCAGATCGCTTGACGCTGCTGCGCACATCCTCTCTCGGTTCAGCCCGAGCCCTCCGATGAGCGCCTCGAGCGCGGGGAGCGCCGCGTCGAGCGTGTCGCGCATCCGGAAGAGCGGCTCCTTGTCGAGCTGCAGGTCTTTGTCGTACGCGAGCGGCAGCCCTTTGAGCAGGGCGAGGAAGCCGGTCGTCTCGCCGATCGCGCGCGCGGCGTGCCCGCGTACGAGCTCGAGCACGTCGGGATTTTTCTTCTGCGGCATGCGCGAGGAGCCGGTCGACATCGCGTCGGGGAGCTCAACGTAGCCGGCCTCGTCGGACGAGAAGAAGATGAGATCCTCGGCGAGGCGCGAGAGGTGTGTGAGCAGCAGCGCCGAGGCGTAGAGGTAGTCGGCGGCGAAATCGCGATCGGAGACGGCGTCGAGCGAGTTCGAGGTCGGCCGCGCGAAGCCGAGCGCCGCGGCGAGCGCTTCGCGATCGATCTCGACGGGGGATCCGGCGAGGGCGCCGCTGCCTAACGGGCACTCGTCGCCGCGCCCGTAGGCGGCGAGAAGCCTGTCGGTGTCGCGGAAGAGCATTTCGACGTAGGCGAGGCACCAGTGGCCGAAGGTGACCGGCTCCGCCTGCTTGAGGTGTGTGTAGCCGGGCATCGGCGTGGCGGCCTCGCTCTTCGCGAGCGCGACGAGAGTGCTCGCGAGCGCCGCGACGTGCGACGTCGCCTCGAGCGCCGCGTCGGCGAGCCAGAGACGGAGGTCGGTCGCGACCTGGTCGTTGCGCTAGCGGCCGGTATGGAGCTTCTTCGCGAGCGGGCCGACCTTCGAGGCGAGCGCGGACTCGACGAACGAGTGGACGTCTTCGTGGTCGTCGAGAGGAAGGGTTAGGCCGCGTGTCTCGTCGAGAAGTTCGCGCAGGGCGCGAACGACCTTCGAGGCCTCGCGCGCCGACAGCACCCCTGCGTCGCGGAGAGCGCCCGCCCAGGCGATCGAGCCGGCGATGTCCTGCTCGAGCAGCTTCCAGTCGAACGAGAAGGAGTCGTTGAAGCGCTTCAGGCGCGCGTCTGCCGCGGAGGAGAAGCGTCCGCCCCACATGTTGGTTCGTGCCGGCTGCTGTTTCATTTTCGGTTTCATCGTTTGTCCACTCTGCCGACGCACGTGCGCAAATCGATCGGATTCCAATTCTTCATTCCTCATTCTTCATCCGACATTCGACATTTCGGTTTTCGCGGCCGCAACAAAACCGAAATGTCGAATGTCGGATGAAGAACGAAGAATGAAGAGAGAGAGTCAGGCAGGGGCACGACGATTCGTGCCCCTGCGGATTTGGCCTATCCGTTGGCTACCCTTGACACCCCCATCGGCGCCAGCCGCTTCCGTCCCCGCGTCTGCAGGCCGAAGAGGCGGATGAAGCCGGCGGAGTCGCGGGCGTCGTAGCCGGTCATGTCGAACGATGCGAGGTTCTGCGAGTAGAGCGAGTGTGGCGACGTTCTCGCGACGACCGAGCACGAGCCCTTGAAGAGCTTGAGCGTGACGTCGCCGGTCGTCGTCTGCGAGATCGACTCCATGAAGGCGTCGAGCGCCTCGCGCAAGGGCGCGAACCACTGTCCGAAGTAGACGAGCTCCGCGTAGCGCGTCGCGATCCGCTCCTTCTCGTGCGCCGACTCGCGGTCGAGCGTGAGCGTCTCCAGCGCCTTGAGCGCCTGGACCAGGAGCGTGCCGCCCGGCGTTTCGTAGACGCCGCGCGACTTGATGCCGACGAGCCGGTTCTCGACGATGTCGGCGCGGCCGATGCCGTGCCGGCCGCCGATCGCGTTCAGCGTGCGGATCAGCTTCGCGGGAGCGAGCGGCTTTCCGTCGACGGCGACAGGGAAACCCTTCTCGAACGAGATGGTCACCCGCTCCGCCTTCTCCGGCGCGTCTTCGGGGCTCGCGGTGAGCTGGAACATCGACTCGACCGGCTCGAACGACGGATCCTCGAGCGGGCCTCCCTCGTGAGAGAGATGCCAGAGGTTCCGGTCGCGCGAGTACGGGTCCTTCTTCGTGACCGGCACGGAGATGCCGCGCGAGGCCGCGTAGTCGATCGCATCCTCGCGGGAGACGATGTCCCACTCGCGCCAGGGCGCGATGATCGCGAGCTCGGGAGCGAGCGCCTGGTAGGCGAGCTCGAAGCGAACCTGGTCGTTCCCCTTGCCGGTGCAGCCGTGCGCGAGCGCGTCGCATCCGGTCGCGAGCGCAATCTCGACCTGCTTGCGCGCGATGAGAGGCCGCGCCGACGAGGTGCCGAGCAGGTAGTCGTGCTCGTAGATCGCTCCCGCGCGAAGGACCGGAAAGAGATACTCCGTGGCGAATTCTTCGACGGCGTCGACGAGGTAGAACTCTTTCGCGCCGGTCTTCAGCGCCTTCTCTTCGAGATGGTCCGTCTCCTCGGCCTGCCCGACGTCGACCGCGACCGCGACGACCTCGCAGCCGTAGGTCTCGCGCAGCCAGGGGATGATGATCGAGGTGTCGAGCCCGCCGGAGTAGGCGAGGGCGACCTTGTTGAATGTCTGCTTCATCGTGCGTTCTCCTTGGAAACGAATTGAGAATTGAGAATTGAGAATTGAGAGATGGCGCGCGCCGAACGATGTGGCGCAGGCACTCCTGCCTGCGCGCCGCCGAAGGCGGCCTGAAGCCGAGCGTTCGTCGTCGGGCACGTAGGGGCGACGCGGTGCGTCACCCGTTTCTGTTGGCGGTCAAGACGGGCGACCCACCGGGTCGCCCCTACGGAACGATGCGTGCCGACCGCAGCAGCCGCGGCGATGGCGATGATGGCCGGCGACGACGACCAGGTTCTCCCGAGCCCGATCCCACTCCCGATCCCGAGTCCGGCTTTTGACGTTTTCCAGTTCATCACTTCGCCTCCAGCACCTTCACCAGCGCCTTCAGGAACTCCTGCAGCGCCTTCTTCGGAACCACGTAGGGCGGGAGCAGGCGGATGACGTTTTCCCGCGCGGTGCCGACGACGAAGCCTTCGGCGAGAAGGGCGCGCATGACCGGGCCCGCGGGACGATCGAGCTCGATGCCCCACATGAGGCCCATGCCGCGCGCTTCGACGATTCCGTGCCTGCCGACGAGCGACGCGAGCTCGCTGCCGAACCAGCTGCCGAGAGCTTCGATCTTCGAAAGGAGTTTCTCCGAATCGATCGCCTGAAGGAGAGCGACGCCGAGCCGGCAGGCGACGGGATTGCCGCCGAACGTCGTGCCGTGATGGCCCGGCTTCACGATGTCTTCGACGCGCGGCCCGACGACGACGGCGCCGAGCGGCAGCCCCCCGCCGAGCGGCTTGGCGAGCGTGACGATGTCGGGAACGATGCCGGCGTGCTCGAACGCGAAGAGCTTGCCAGTGCGACCCATGCCGCACTGAATCTCGTCGCAGACGAGGAGCGCGCCGTGGCGATCCGCGAGGACGCTCGCCGTCTGCATGAACGAAGGCGAGAGCGGCACGACGCCGCCTTCGCCGAGGATCGGCTCGAGGAAGATCGCGGAAGTCTCGCCGTCGACCGCCATTTCGAGCGCCTCGACGTCGTTAGGCGCGACGAAGATGACCTCGCCGCCGACGAGCGGCGCGAACGGCGTACGGTAGGCCTCGTGCCCCGTGAGCGAGAGGCTGCCCAGGGTGCGGCCGTGGAAGCTCTCCTCGATCGCGACGATCTTCGAGCGCCCCGGATTCCGGAGCCGCGCGAACTTGAGCGCCGCCTCGTTCGCCTCGGTGCCGCTGTTGCAGAAGAAGGCGCGCGAGAGGCCCGACGTCGCGACCAGCCGCTCGGCGAGGATTCCCTGCCACGGGTGATAGAAAAGGTTGGAGACGTGTAGCAGCTCGGAGGACGCCTCGCGCATCGCGCGGGTGATCGCGGGGTGGCGGTAGCCGAGCGCGTTCACGGCAATGCCGGCGAGCAGGTCCCAGTACATCTTCCCGTCCGCGTCGGCAAGGCGCGCGCCTTTTCCCTCGCGCGGATGAAACGGCGTACGCGCGTAGGTGCCGAGAATGTAGGAGCTCTCGCGGAGCTCGACCCCGGTGGGCGAATCGTCATGCAGCAACAAGGCGGGTACCTCCCAGTCCGACATTCAGCGCGTTTTCGTGTCCGTCCGGGCCGGCGATGACGACCTCACCGACTCCGCCGCGGATGGCGTCGATGCAGGAGCGGAGCTTCGGCACGATGCCGCCGGAGACGACGCGGAACTCGAGCAGCTGCGCCGCGCAGTCGGCCGAGATCGACTTGATGACCTGACCCTTGTCGTCGAGCAGGCCCGGGACATCGGTGAGGAAAAGGAGCCGGCGCGCGCCGAGAGCCACGGCGATCGCCGATGCCGCCGCGTCGGCGTTCACGTTCAGGAGCGTCGCTCCTGGACCCAGTGCAACCGACGCGACGACGGGGAGCAGCCCGCGTGATGCGATCGCCTCGATCAGCATGCCGCTGGCGTGCGTGACGCGCCCCACGTGGCCGAACTCGACGCCGCCGATGGGCGGATGCGGCTCCGCCTCGAGCGTCGCGCCGTCCGGTCCCGAGATCCCCGCGGCGGGGATGCCGAGAGAGTTCAGCTCGGCGACGAGCAGCTTGTTGACGGTGCCGCCGAGAACCGAGACGACGACATCGAGCGTCGCGTCGTCGGTGATGCGGAGGCCCGCGTGCACCTTCTTCTCGATTCCCATCTTCGCGAGCGTCGCGTCGATCCGCTTGCCGCCCCCGTGGACGATGACGAGCTTCTCTCCCGCCGCCTTCGCCGCCGCGAGGGAGGCGAGAGCGCGGGCGCGAGTCACGGGATTCTCCAGAAGGCTTCCGCCCAGTTTCACGACCGTCCAGCTCTTCACGCGAGGCCCTCCGTTTCTCCGAGCCCGAAGACCCGGTTGAAGTTCTGCACTGCCTGTGAGGCAGCGCCTTTCAGCAGGTTGTCGATCACCGACACGACGACAGCGGCTCGGCCGCCGGCGAGGAGCGAGAAGCCGATCTCGCAGCGCGGCGTGCCGACGACGTCGCGCAGCGACGGAAGCGTGCCTGCCGGGTGGACGTGGACGAACGGCGCGCCCATATAGGCGCCGTCGAAGAGCGATGCGATCTCCTCGTTCGTCGTCACGCTCTCGAAGCTCAGGTAGATCGTCGCGAGGATGCCTCGCGGGACCGGGAGCAGATGCGGAACGAAGATGACCGTCGGGTCGCCGTGCTCGAGCCACGCCGCGATCTCGGGTTCGTGCCGATGGGTGCCGACGCCGTACGCCTTGAAGTTCCCGGCGAGCTCGGTGAAGGAGAAATCGGCTTCCGCGCGCCGGCCCGCGCCGGAGACGCCGCTCTTCGCGTCGCAGACGATTGGCGCAGAGCTCGAGAGCAGGGGCCGCAGCGGCCGGGTCGCGAGCAGGATCGAAGTCGGGTAGCAGCCGGGGTTGGCGACGAGCTTCGCTCCCGCGAGGGATCCGTTGCACCACTCGGTGAGGCCGTAGACCGCGTCGCCCAGCAATTCGGGCGCGGGGTGATCGAAGCCGTACTTCGCCGGGTAGAGCGAAGCATCGCGAAGCCGGAAGGAGCCGGAGAGGTCGATCACGCTCGTGCCGCCGGCAAGAAGATGCGGCACGGCCTCGGCCGAGAGCTCGTTAGGCGTCGCGAGGAAGACGACATCGGGCTCGCCTGCGAGGATTGTGTCGATCGAGAACGGCTCCACGGCCGGGCCTTCGGCGCCGCGGAGCGAGGGATGCAGCGATGAAAAGGGCGCGCCCGCGTTCGAGCCGCCGGAGAAGACGCCGGCGATCTCCGCGGACGGATGGCGCACGAGGATCGCCGCGAGCTCCGCGCCCGCGTACCCGGTGGCGCCTGCGATGGAAATGCGAATTTTCATGACTGCTTCCTCCCTGTCGATCTGATGACGAGACGAGCCGAGCGCTGTGCGCTACGGTCGTGTGCGCCTGCGTCGAGGCGCTGCCGGGGAGGTGAGGGCGCGGACGCGACGTTCGAAGGCGCGCGCTGCGCTGGCGGAAGTCATGGCGACGAAGACGGTGTCGTCGCCACCGAGGGTTCCGGCGACTCCGTCGAGGTCGGCCTCGTCGATCGCGCGGGCCACGGGCTGCGCTTCGGCGGGAGGAGTGCGGAGAACGACCATGGTGCCGCTGAGGGTGGCGGTCAGGACGAGCTCGCGAATCGCGCTGTCGAGTTTGTCCTCGCGTGTACCGCGCGGGGCGAGCATGGCCCCGGCGAACATCTCGGCGAGCGCGTAGCCCTCGGGGGTCTTCACCACGCCGAGCTCGCGGAGGTCGCGGGAAAGGGTCGGCTGCGCGACACGGATCCCGCGCTTCGCGAGAATCGTGAGCAGATCCTCCTGGGAGGAGACCGAGCCGTTCCGGATGATCCGGACGATCTCGTCGCGGCGCTGGGGTGAGGTCGACATTGCAGGGGATTGAATAGCATGAATATTCATACAGTGCAATAAATATTCGTGGCAAGGCCAAAGACCAAAGGCCAGAGGTCAAAGGTCATAGCAGGCGAGGGCGCTTGTAGCGAAGGCCTCTGGCCTTCGCCGTTTCGCGCGGGACGAACGAGTTGTGTAGGGCGGGCAAGGCGGGACGCCTTGCCTACAAGACGCCTTGCCCGCGACGCTCGGCTACTTCGTCCGTGCCTCGAGCTCGCCCCAGCGCGCGTAGAGGCGGTCGACGGCGGTCTGCGCGGCGGTGGCTTCGCTCCAGCGACGCGCGAGCTCCTGCGCGTCGCTCGCGACTGCCGGATCCTCCGCGCGAGCCTTCGCGGAAGCGAGCTTCACCTCCGCCTCCATCACGTCCGTCTCCATGCGCGTGAGCTCTTTCTGCTCCGCGTAGGTGAGCTTTTTCACGCGCGGGCGCTCCGGCTGCGCGCGCTCGCCCTGCGGCGCGCCGCCCGACTGGAACTCGCGGCGCGACGCTTCCCACTGCGCGTAGTCGGCGAACATGCCGCATCCACCTCGGCCGTCGAGCGCGAGGATCGAAGTCGAAACGCGGTCGAGCATGTAGCGGTCGTGGGTCACCAGGAGGATCGCCCCCGGGAACTCGAGCAGCGACTCCTCGAGGACGTCGAGCGTCGCGATGTCGAGATCGTTCGTCGGCTCGTCGAGCACGAGCAGATCGGCCGGGTCGAGCATCAGCCGGGCGAGCACGACGCGCGCCTTCTCTCCGCCGGAGAGGCTGCTGACCTTCGTGTCGAGCTGCTCGGTCCGGAAGAGAAATCGCTTGGCCCACGACGCGACGTGCAGCGAGCGGTCTCGGAACACGACCGAGTCTCCCTCGGGCGCGAGGGCGCGCCGCAGAGGCAGCTCCGGATCGAGGCTCTCGCGATTCTGCTCGAAGTAGACGATGCGCAGCCGGTCGGCGCGCTCGAATGTTCCAGCGTCGGGCTCGAGCTCGCCGACGACCGTCCGGAGCAGCGTCGTCTTGCCCGAGCCGTTCGGCCCGAGCACGCCGAGGCGTGTTCCCGGGGTGAGCAGCAGGTCGAGGCCGCGGAAGATCTCGCGCCCACCGAGCGATTTGCCGAGCCCTTTGCACGACCAGAGTCGCTTCGTCTGCCGTTCCGAGGAGGTGAAGTCGATCTTCGCGATCTCGGTTTTCGATCGCGCGCGGCTCTCGCCGAGCTCGCCGATCAGCGCTTCGGCCGACTGGATGCGCGACTTCGACTTCGTGGTGCGCGCTTTCGGGCCGCGGCGCAGCCAGTCCATCTCGCGCCGCACGAGGTTCGCCAGCGTCTCCTGGTAGGCCGCCTGGCCACGAAGCAGGTCGTCGCGCTTCTCGAGAAACTCGAGGTAGCTTCCTTCGGCCTGAAGGATGCCCTCCGGGTAGACGCGGCTCAGCTCCATCATCCGTTTCGTGATGTTCTCGAGGAAGTAGCGGTCGTGACTGACGACGACGAAGGCTTCGGGCTCGCTGCGCAGGAGCGCCTCGAGCCAGAGGATTCCCTCGACGTCGAGATGGTTCGTCGGCTCGTCGAGCAGCAGCACGTCGGGCGTCTGTACGAGCTCGTGCGCGATGGCGAGACGCTTGCGCCATCCGCCCGAGAGCGCGTCGGTCTTCTGCTCGCTGTCGGTGAACCCGGCCTTGCCGAGCGTGACGCCGACGCGCGCGGAGCGCTCGTAGTCTTCCAGCGTCGCATCGCCAGCGAGCGCCTCCATCAAGACTTCCTCGACCGTCTTGCCCGGGGTGAAGACGGGGTCCTGCGGCACGTAGCCGACGCGCGTGCCTCGCCGCACCACGCGCGCGCCCGAGTCGGGCAGCTCGCTCCCCGCGAGAATGCGGAGCAGCGTCGACTTGCCCGAGCCGTTCGGGCCGATCAGGCCGACATGGTCGCCGTCGAAGAGCGCAAAGGTGAGTTTCTCGAAGAGCGGCCGCACTCCGAAGCTTCGGGAGACATCTTCACAGCTGAGGAGAACGGAGCGGCTCATGCGGGGGCGTTATAGCAGATCGGAGGCGAGAGGCGAGAGGCGAAAGGCGATGAGCAGGCGAGA
>JBPPMG010000010.1:0-7268 GCA_051305935.1 Thermoanaerobaculia bacterium | reverse complement strand
GACTTCCCCGGAATCGACGCCGGTTCCGCGCTCGATGCCGTCGGCGCGGTCGCGGCGCGCATGCACGCAGCGAATCTCTTCCATCGCGATTTCTCCGTCGGAAATGTCTTCCTTCGAATTCCTCCCGACGGAAGCGTGAGGCCCGACGATGTCGCGGTCATCGATCTGAATCGCGCGCGCAAGCGCGAGCAGATTGCGCTCTCGGACCGGCTTCGCGATCTCTCGCGCCTTAACATCCTGCGTTCCGAGGATCAGGAGCGATTCCTGAAGGCGTACTGGGGGCCTGACGCGACGCCGGGCCAGCTCTCACTGGGACGATTCGCGCAGGGCGCGTTTCGTGCGAAGAGCTCGCTGAAGGCGGGAACGCGAAAGATCTCGACCGGTCCTCTCGCCGCGTCGCGCCCTTACGGGCTCCACGCGCACATTCCCCTGCCGCAGGACGGCGTGGGGGCGAAGGACCGCGTCGTCTGGGATCACCTGTCGGACCAGCCGTACCAGCACGCGGGACGGTTCGCGAAGACGGTTGCGCGGATCACCGACGCGCCGGGCCACATCCGCGGGCTCGTCCGCTGCGGCATCGTGATTCCGCGGGTCTACGCGCGCTTCCGCGTGCTACGCGAAGAGCTCTGGCGCGAGCCGGTCCCGATCGACGGCATCGGGATCGCTGTCAGCCCATCGCCCGAGAACCCCGACGCGCTCCTGCATGCCTTCGACGGCCTCGGGGCGAAGAACGTGCTGATGCGGCTCAACCCATGGCAGGAATCGCACGACGCGGAGGCGACGCTCGCCGAGGCGCTGCACGCGCGCGGGTGCGACCTCACCTTCGCCCTGCCGCAGAATCGCGACCTCGTGCGCGATCCCGCGCGCTGGCGCGCCGCGGTCGCGCAGTTAGGCGCGCGATTTTCGCCCTGGGGGACGCGCTTCCAGGTCGGGCAGGCGGTGAACCGGAGCAAGTGGGGCGTCTGGAGCGAGAGCGAGTGGGTCACGCTCGTGCGTGGCGCGGCCGAGGCGCTCGCCCCGTACGACGCGAAGCTGATCGGCCCCGCGGTGATCGACTTCGAGATGCACGCGAGCGCAACGCTGCTGAATCGCCCCGGGCTCGGCGTCGAGTTCGACGCGCTGGCGAGCCTTCTCTACGTCGACCGCCGCGGCGCACCGGAGAACACGCAGGCCGGGTTTGACTCGTTAGGCAAGGCGATGCTCGCGCGTGCGGTCGCGGAGACGGCGCGCTGGTGCCAGCCGCACTCGTGGATCACCGAGGTGAACTGGCCGCTCTGGGAAGGGCCGCACTCGCCGGCGGGGCCGAAGGTGTCGGTCGACGAGGATCGCCAGGCAGATTACCTCGTGCGCTTCTATCTCTGGACCCTCGCCAGCGGCATGGCCGCGCGCGTCTACTGGTGGCAGCTCGTCGCGCGAGGCTACGGGCTGATGTGGCTCCCGAGCGGCGGAGAGCTTGCGCCGCGGAAGTCGTACGCGGCATTCGCGACGATGACGCGCCAGCTGGCCGGGTGGAAGTGCACGGGACCGATCGAGACGGGAGTGAGCGAAGCGCACGCGTTCCGGTTCGTCGATGCGGCAGGCGCGGAGAGGATCGCCGCATGGGCGGTGGGCGGCGCGCCCGGGATCGCGATGCCCACGGACATCGTGCGCATCGTCGAGCAGGACGGAAAGGAGACGAAGCCCACGGATTCGCGGAGGGTCACATTAGGCGGGTCGGTGCGGTATCTCGATCTGGCGGGGCGGTAGGGTCGCTGGTTTTCGTTCTTCGTTCTCCATTCCCCATTCTTCATTCGACATTTCGGTTTTCGTAAGCGCAGGGAAACCGAAATGAAGAAGTTCGAATGACGAATGAGGAATGAGGAATGGAGAATTGAGGAACTGACCTACTCGCCGTCGGCGACTTCCATCGGCGTCAGGTACGCGCCCGGAAACGTGTGCTGCGAGTGCTCGTCGACGGGTTCGAGCCTCGCGGCGCAAACCTTGTACTCGCCGGTGCCCGTGACTGCGTCGCCCGCGTCGGTCGTCAGCTCGTTCGTCCTGGCCGCCGGGAAGTGGAACGGCATCCAGATCGTGTTGCGCTTGACCTGCTTCGAGTGCATCGCGCGGCAGCGCACCCGTCCGCGCCGCGTGACGACGTCGACGATCTGCCCGTCTTCGATCCCGAGGTCGCGTGCAGTTTTCGGATGGACCTCGACGAAGGCCTCGGGCTGCTTTTTCGACAGCCCCTCGGAGCGCCTGGTCTGTGTCGCCGCGTTGTAGTGATAGAGCGTGCGGCCGGTCGAGAGGATCAGCGGGTACTCGACGTCGGCTTCCTCGAACGGCGCCCGGTACTCGACCGGCATGAAGAGACCCTTGCCGCGCAGGACACCGCCCTTGTGCAGGAACTCGGTGCTCGGCTCGTCGGGCCCGGTCACCGGCCACTGCAGGCCTCCCTCGCGATCGATCCGGTCGTGCGAGATGCCGGCGAACTTCGGCGCGAGCGACGCCATCTCGGCGTAGATCTCGCGCGGCCCCGCGTAGTCGGGCTGCTTCACCCCCGCGCGGCGCATGACGTCGAGCAGGATCGCCCAGTCCGCGCGCGCGCCGCCCGGGGGCTCGACCGCCTTGCGCACGCGCTGCACGCGGCGATCCGAGTTGGTGAAGACGCCGTCCTTCTCCGCGAAGCACGCGGCGGGCAGGATGACGTCGGCGAAGCGGCAGCTCTCGTTGAAAAAAATGTCCTGGACGACGACGAAGTCGAGCTCGTTCATCGCCGCCTCGACTTTGCAGACGTTAGGCTCGGAGATGACGATGTCCTCGCCCATGATGTAGAGCGCGCGAATCTCGCCGCGCTGCATCGCCTTCATCATCTCGTTGAGGTTGAGGCCTCGCTTCTCGTTCTGCTCGACGCCCCAGGCCTCCGCGAACTTCGCCCGCACTTCGGGCTCGTTCGCGCGCTGGTAGCCGGGGTAGAAGACCGGGGTCGCCCCGGAGTCGTTCGCCCCCTGCACGTTGTTCTGCCCGCGCAACGGATTCATGCCGGCGGAGCGGATCCCGAGGTGGCCGGTCATCAGGACGAGGTTGGAGAGGGCGTAGACGTTGTCGGTGCCGGTCGTATGCTCGGTGATGCCTAACGTGTAGTAGATGCCCGCGTTCTTCGTGGTCGCGTAGGCGCGCGCCACCTCGCGAATCGTCTGCGCGGGGACGCCGGTGAAAAGTTCGGCCTCCTCCGGCGTGTACCTGAGCACCGCCTCGCGAACCTTCTCGAAATCCTCTGTGTTCGTCTCGATGTACTCGCGATTCTCGAGACCTTCGGTGACGATCACGTGCGCCATCGCGTTGAGGAGCCAGACGTCCGAGCCCGGCTTGATCTGCATGTGCCAGTCGGCGATCTCGGTCATCCAGATCTTCCGCGGATCGGCGACCGCGAGGCGCGCGCCTCGTTGCACCGCGCGCTTCATCTCCATCGCGATGATCGGATGAGCTTCGGTCGTGTTCGAGCCGATGACGAAGAGGAAGTCGGCGTCCCGGATCTCCGGGATCGAGTTCGTCATCGCGCCTGCACCGTACGTAGTCACCAGACCGGCGACCGTCGGGGCATGTCACGTTGCGGCGCACTGGTGGATGTTCTGCGTTCCGAAGCCAGCGCGCGCGAGTTTCTGAAGGAGGTAGTTCTCTTCGCCGGTGCAGCGGCTCGAGCTGATGAAGGCGAGCGCGTCGACGCCGTGCTTCGCCTTGACGCCCTGGAGGCCGCGGACGGCTCGATCGAGCGCTTCGTCCCACGACGCTTCGCGAAGGCGGCCGTCGGGCTCGCGGACGAGCGGAACGGTGAGGCGATCGGGGTGATGCACGAAGTCGTTCGCGAAGCGCCCCTTCACGCAGAGGTTGCCGTCGTTGACCGTCGTGCCGGGCGGCGGGCTCGTCACCTTCACGATGCGGTTCGCCTCGCGGTCGACGTTGATGTCGAGCTGGCAGCCGACGCCGCAGAAGTTGCAGGTCGAGCGGACCTTCTCGAGCTCGCGCTCCGGCTTTCCGTAGAAGAGCGCCGGCTTCTCGGTCATCGCGCCGGTGGGGCAGACGGCGATGCAGCCGCCGCACATCTCGCACGTCGTGTGGTCGAGCGAGCGGAGGTCGGCGGTCGCGATCGTCGTGCGCCCGCCACGGTTCGCGAGCGTGATCGCGCTGACCCCTTCGACCTCGTCGCAGTAGCGGACGCATGCGGCGCAGACGATGCACCGGTCCGCGCGGAACGCGATGAAGGGATTCTCGTCGTCGGGCCGTCCTTCGCGCGGTGACTCGACATGCGTCCACTCGCCCTCGGCGACGCCGTACGTCTCCGCGTACCCGTGCAGCTTCGAGATCGAGACGTCCTCGGCTTCCGCGCGGTCGGCGATCGTGTCGGCGAGATGGAGGGAGATGATGAACTGGCGGTTGCGGTCGACGCGCGTGGTATTCGTACGAACGACCATGCCCGGCGCGGTGCGGAACGCGCACGCGGGCTGCATCAGGCGCGAGCCTTCTACCTCGACGAGGCAGATGCGGCAGGCGCCCGCAGGCTCGAGGCGGTCGTCGTGGCAGAGCGTCGGGATCTCGATGCCGAGGCGGCGCGCGGCGTGGAGCACCGTCTCGCCCTGCCGAAACTCCGTTTCGTTGCCGTCGATGACGACGAACTTCGACTCGGACATGCGTTCAGTCTACTCGATCGGCACGGGTTCGCAATTCGGCCAGTCGCTGTCGCCGATCCGCTCGAGGTTCATCTCGAAAATGCGGACAGGTTCCTTTCCAGGAACGATGCGCTCGCCGATCTCATGCCATTTTCCGTCTTTGATCGTCGCCGTGTAGCGGATCGTCATCGGTCCCGCGGGAATCTCCCAGGTGAAGCCGTCGGCGGTCGGCGCGAGCGCGAAGTCCCCCGAGTGCCCCATCGCGTAGCTCCGCATCGAGTAGGCCTTCTTCGCAGGATCGAACGAGATCACGCCGAGCGCGTTGAAGGCTACGCTTCCGTCGGCAGCGTAGCCGCGCCCTTCGACGACGCGAATCGTGGAGCCGAGGAACGTGCCGACGCGCTCAGTCTGCATGAGCGTGTGTTTCTCTCCGGTCGGCGAGGCGCTCCATGCCGTGCCTCGCCACATCCCGTCCATGAACAGCAGGTCCATCATTGCGAGCCGCTGGGCGGCGATGGCCGCCTCCGGATCGGGACGCCCCTGGCCATGTGCGGTGAGGCCGAGGAGCGAGACGACGAGACAGAGTGCGGACGCCGCGAGCCGTGCAATGCGCATCGAATGAATCCTCCCTGAACGATTGTGTAGCAAATGATGCCACGAATCGGGCCGTGCCGGGATGGCTCCCGCGACCGGCGCCTCCCGAGAGGGCTCACGTCGTCGACGGTCTTGCCGGGAACGAGTCCCTCGCGCGCAGGATCCAGGCGTGAGGATGACGGGTGAAGCCGATCTTCGGGTAGTAGTCGACCGCGGCGGGAGCCGCGAGCAGGATGATGGTCGAGTCGGGTCCCATGGCGGCGCGAGTGCGCGCGATCAACTCGACTCCAATGCCGCGACGCTGGTAGTCGATGTGAACCGCGAGGTCGGAGAGGTACGCGACGTACGCGAAATCGGTGAGCGACCGCGCGATGCCGACGAGGCGCTCGCCGTGCCATGCGGACACGGTCAGGGTTCCGTGCGCGAGCATCGCGGCCATCGTCTCGCGGTTTCCGATCGGCCGTCGCTCGCCGAGCGTGGAGGCGCGATAGAGCTCGATGAAGTCGTCGAGGTCGATGTCGTTGCCGAGGCGGTAAGTGATGTCGATGTTGGGGGAGTCCATATGTTCATTCAAGTGCACCCGGGGGCCGAAAGCTTCCCGAAGAACGAGTCGCCGGCGATCGGATTCGCAGGATGAGAGTGGCGCGCTGGTGGTGACAGAGCAGGCGTTCATCGTCGCGACGCGACGAGCGGCGCGCGCTGATGCGTCATGGGGCGGAGAGAAGGATCGCCGAAGCTCCGCTTCGGCGCGAGAGCTACGCTTTCGCACTCCACATGCCTGCCTGGCCTCTGGCCTGCCTCATCCGATTCCGAATTCCGCCGGGAACCAGGCCATCGCGCTCTTCACGGGAAGCGACGCGGCGAGCCCCAGCCCGCAGATGCTCGCCTCCGACATGCCCCACGAGACCTCGGGGATGATCGCGAGCGTCTTCGGGTCGCGGCCGGAGGCGAGGTAGCGCTCGAGCGTCTGGCGGATGATCTGCGTGCCGATCCGGCAGGGCGAGCACTGGCCGCACGATTCCTGCTCGAAGAAGACGGCCTGCGCGAGCGAGGCCTCGACCATGTCGACCGTGTCGTTGAGGATGACGACGCCGGCGGAGCCTAACATCGATCCCTCGACGGCGAGCGCGCGGAAGTCCATCTCGACGTCGAGCTTCGAGGCCGGCAGAAAACCGCTCGACGCGCCGCCGGGGGAGAAGGCCTTGAGCGTGCCGACGGCGCCGCCCGCGAGATCGAGGAGCTCGCGCATCGACACGCCTAACGGCGCCTCGTAAACTCCCGGGTTGGCGACGTGCCCCGACATGCAGTAGAGCTTCGAGCCCGGGGCGGTGCGACCGAGGGAGTGGAACCACTCGCCGCCGTTGCGGAGAATCGCGGGGACGCAGGCGATCGTCTCGACGTTCTGGATCAGCGTCGGCTTGCCGCGGAAGCCCGACTCGACCGGAAACGGAGGCTTCATCCGCGGCATACCGCGTCGCCCTTCGAGCGCCTCGAGCAGCGCGGTCTCTTCTCCGCAGATGTAGGCGCCGTGCCCGTCGACGAAGTGCCAGCGAAGCCGGTCGTCGAGATCTCCGCGCTTCTTCGCCTCGTCGACCGCGCCGATGAGCGCTGCCTTCGCGGCGCCGAACTCGCCGCGCACGTAGACGTAGATCTCGGGCGCCTCGAGCGCGAAGGCCGCGATCGCGAGCCCTTCGATGACGAGGTGAGGGCGCCGGAGCATGACTTCGCGATCCTTGAACGTTCCCGGCTCGCCCTCGTCGGCGTTGAGCACGATGTAGCGTTCCTTCACGGCCTGCGCGCGGACCCCTTTCCACTTCACTGCCGCGGGAAAGCCCGCGCCGCCGCGCCCCTGGATGCCGGAGCCTTCGATCTCCGCGACGACCCAGTCGGCGCCCTTGTCGCGCGCGAGCGCGAGCGCGTCGTAACTCTGCGTGTCTGCCGCCGCGAGATCGATTACATGCCTGTCGCTGGAGGGTGAGAGCGCGGGCGAGAGCGTTTCGGGACGTCCGCGCCGGTCCCACGTCGCCGGTG
>JBPPMG010000053.1:0-2267 GCA_051305935.1 Thermoanaerobaculia bacterium | reverse complement strand
GGGGCAAGGGGTTGAAGGCAGGTCGGCGGACGGCAGGTCAGAGGACGGCAGGTCAGAGGTCAAAGATCAAAGGTCAAAGCAGGCGGGAGGCCGGGCGCGGGCGCGTTCACGGGACGACGGGGCGAGGGGGTGCTGCGGAATCGTCGAACACTGCGGTGCCGCGCGGGACAGCGGATGGTTCGAACCGCGCGAGCGCTTCGTCGAGCATCGACCGCGGGCTGCGAGGATCGACGGCCGGAATCCCGAGGATGGACAGCGCGACGGCGAGCGTCTCTCCGATGCGCCTCTCGTCGAGTGAGGGCAGCGGCAGCGCACCGTCGCGCTTGCCGAGCTTCGTGCCGTCGAGCGTGGTGACGAGCGGCAGGTGCGCGTACGCAGGGGTTGGGAAACCGAGCGCGCGCTGGAGCGCGATCTGCCTTGCGGTCGACGAGAGAAGGTCGCCGCCGCGCACGACCTGCGTCACCCCCTGCATCGCGTCGTCGACGACGACGGCAAGCTGGTAGGCGTACGGCCCGTCGGCACGCTTCACGACGAAGTCACCTGTCTTCCCGGCGACATCTTCCTCGAGCGATCCGTGCACCAGGTCGTCGAACTGCACGGTCCCCGCCGGCACGCGGAAGCGAACCGCGCGCGCGAGGCGGCCCGGAGGTAGCCCCGCGCGGCACGTGCCGGGATAGACGGGCCCTTCCGCGTCCTGCACGTCGCCCGCGGCCGGAGCCGAAGCGGCGCGCTGAAGCTCCGCGCGCGAGCAGCAACAGTCGAAGACCTGAGCCCGCTCCCGGAGCCCCGCAAGCGCCTCGTCGTATTCACGGGAGCGTTCCGACTGGCGGACGATCTCGCCATCCCATTCGAGCCCAAAGCGGCCGAGTGCCTGGAGGATTTCGTCCTCGGAGCCGCGCACGACGCGAGGCGTGTCGAGGTCCTCGACCCGCACGAGCCAGCGCCCTCCGTCCCGCCGCGCGAAGAGCCACGATCCGACGGCGGCGACGAGGCTGCCGAGGTGCAGCGGCCCGGTGGGCGACGGGGCGAAGCGGCCGGTGGGAGGCATCGGGAGCCGAAACGATTGCTCGATTGCTCGAATTCTCGATTGCGCGATTGAAAGGTGGTGGAGCGCTCGCAAAGGAAGACAACTTGGCGATTGCGCGATTGCGCGATTGCGCGATTGAAAGGCGATGAAGCGCTCCCAATCGAGCAATCGCGCAATCGAAGAATCGAGCAATCGAGCAATCCCTCAATCGTCTGCTCTATCGCCGCCTCTCATTCCGCATTCCGCAATCCGCATTCCGCATTTCTACGTGCCGCTCGGGTACGCGAGACTGGCGGCGGCGAGGCGGACGGCGCGGGCGCTCCTTCGGCGAAGGAGTTCATGCATCGTTAGCGCGAGCTCGGCGAACGACGCCGGTTCGTCGACGTGAGCCCCCTGAAGCAGCGCGGCGCACTGCTCGGTCGAAAGTCCTTCGCCCGATACGAGCGCGATCACCGGCGTGTGGCGCGTCCTGCGCTCGTGCTGCAATCGTCGAATGGCGTCGAGACCTCCACAACCGCGCAGCAAGAGGTTCGCGACGATCGCGCTCGGTTCCTCGGCGACGGCGAGATCGAGCGCATCCGCCGCCGACGCAGCGATGCGCGCCGACAGGCCGTAGACGGAGAGCGATCGCTCGATCCCGCGGGCTCGCGGCATGTCGTCGTCGATGACGAGCACGGGACCACGGTCGGCGATCCCCTGCCCCGTGAAACTGACCACCGAACGCGCCACTTCGTCCGGCGTGGCGTTCGTCGTCCGGACGTGGTCGAGCCCGACCGCGAACGCGACGCGCCCCTCCGCCATCACGCACACCCCAAGGGTCAGGTCTCGCAGTGAGTACTCGGACTGCATCGAGGCGAACAGGTTCCAGCCCTCCGGTGGCGAGAGGCCGACGCTGACGACGGCAGCGACGGGATCGACCTCGCGGGCGACACGCACCGCGTCGTCGACGTCGATGGCGCGCACGGGTGCGAAGCCCTCGTTCTCCAGCGACGACGGAAGCGGCACGAAAGGGGAACGCTCGAGCCCGAGGAGGATGATACGCGGCTGGATGGCATACTTCGTGGCAAGGTGACGGATCTGCTCGGTCGATTCGCGAACTTCCACCGGAAGCGTGACGCGGAAGGTGCTGCCGGATCCCGGAGTCGATTCGAGGTCGATTCTCCCTCCCATGATCAGCACGAATCGACGAACGAGAGCGAGCCCGAGGCCTGTGCCGCCCGGGTGTGCGGCGCCGCCGCCG
>JBPPMG010000019.1:0-13415 GCA_051305935.1 Thermoanaerobaculia bacterium | reverse complement strand
CAGTCCCCCCGCGTCGATGATCGCCTGGCGCGCCGCGGGGAGCGGCACGATGGCGAACTTCCGGTCCTTCGTTTTGTTCCACACGTGGTCGTCGGCGATGACGAGCTCGTCACCCGCATCAGCCTCGATCTCCGGGCAGATCACCGTCGGCAATCCGAGGTTGATCGAGTTCTGCAGGAAGATGCGCGCGAACGCCCTCGCGACGATGGTGACGCCGTGGCCGCGCAGACAGGAAGCCGCCTGCTCGCGCGAGGAGCCGCAGCCGAAGTTGCGTCCCGCGACGATGACGCTTCCCGCCGGCACGGTGCCGGAGTTCAGCTTCGCGTTGAGCTCGGTGTCGTCGGCGAAGGCGAGCTTCGGCGTCTCGGTCGGCAGGACCGTCGCCATGAAGCGACCCGGATAGATCGCGTCGGTCGAGATGTCGTCACCAAGCTTCGAGACAACCAGCCTCGGCTGATTCGACTCTTGCGGGTTGGCCATGATTCTCTCCTTTCGGGCGAGTGATGCAGCCGGTCAGGGCGCTCGCCGCGGCTACTGCGGGCGAGCAGAGGAAGACGTCGGACTTCGCGTTCCCCATGCGTCCCTTGAAGTTTCGGTTGGTGGTCGAGAGAGCGACTTCGCCGTCGCCTAACGCGCCCTCGTGAACGCCGAGGCACGGGCCGAAGCCGGGGTTCATGACGACGGCGCCCGCCTTGACGAGATCGTCGATGTAGCCGTGCGCCATGCACTCCTGGTAGATCTTCCAGGAGGCCGGGAAGACGAGGAGGCGCACGCCGTCGGCGACGCGGCGTCCCTGCAGGATGTGCGCGACGGCCGCGATGTCGTCGCGGCGCCCGTTGGTGCAGGAGCCGACGACGATCTGGTCGACCTTCGTCCCTTCTACCGCATCGATCGGTTTGACGTTGTCGACGCCGTGCGGGCAGGCGATCTGAAAGGTGAGATTCGTGATGTCGATCTCCACGACCTGCTCGTAGACGGCGTCTGCGTCGGGCTGGACGAGGTCGATATGGCCCGTGACACCGGCTGTCTCGTGAAGATAGCGAAGGGTCTCGGCGTCGGCCGGGACGATCCCCGCGGTCGCGCCGGCCTCGACCGACATGTTGCAGAGGACCAGGCGCCCCGAGGTCGGCATGCGATGAATCGCCTCGCCGTGGAACTCGAGTACCTTGTAGTTCGCTCCCTCGGCCGAGATCTTTCCGATGATGTGGAGGATCAGATCCTTGGCGGAGACATGCTCGGCGAACTCGCCGTTGATGACGACTTTGATCGTGCCGGGAACCTCGACGTTCAGGACGCTGCCTAGCGTCCAGACCGAGGCCATCTCCGTAGCGCCGATTCCGAAGGCAAACGAGCCGAGCGCGCCGTGCGTCGTGGTGTGGCTGTCGGTTCCGACGACCACCATGCCGGGGCGGACGTAGCCGTTCTCCGGGAGGATCTGGTGGCAGATGCCCCCCTGGTCGCCGCGGATGTCGTGAAACTTCGTGATTTTCTGCGCGCCGACGAAGTCGCGGACCTTTTTCTGGTTCGTCGCGGTCTTCGCGCTCTCGGCCGGGACGCGGTGGTCGAAGATGATCGCGATGCGGTCGGGATCCCAGACCGTCGCTTCGATGCCGGTACCCTGGTAGACCTCGAGAAACTGGTTGATGACGAGCGCGCCATTCTCGTGCGACATCGCGAGATCGACGCGCGGCTCGACCACTTCACCCGGGCGCACCGAGGCGCGACCCGAGGCGCGGGCGAGGATCTTCTCGGCCATTGTCATGCCCATGTCTTTTGGCTCCTTCCCTTCGAGAAGACAGACTTCTCGCTGATGGAGGAGATTAGGAGGGACGGAGGGGCGGGGATGGTCACCGAAGTCACTCGACGGTGTGATGGTTGTCATTTCGGCCGGTGATGAACGCCCGAAGTTTGTCCGATCGTGACAGCCGAATCCGACCAGAGGGCGGAGATTGGTTCAATGCATAAGCATCTTCGGCTTTTCACGTCCGTTCTCGTTCTGGCCGCGGCCACGACGGCGCTCGCGCAGCAGCAGGTGCCGTGGCGCGGAGTCGTCGCCGGCGCGAGCGAAAGGGGTGAGCGAATGGTGGTCACGGGACGGGTGCTCGACAAGGCGACCGGAAAGCCGATTCCGAATGCGGAGCTCTACGTCTACCAGGCCGACGCCGGGGGCAGTTACGGCGACGGCCCGCGCAATCCCCGACTGAAGGCGACGATCAACAGTCGCGGCGACGGGACGTACGAGTACTCGACGATCCGCCCGGGCTCGTATCCGAACACGAAGATTCTCGCGCACATCCACTACGTCGTCGATGCTGCAGGCTACAACCAGTGGCGGGGGGAGGTCGTCTTCGAAGACGACCCGCTTCTCACGCCCGAACAGCGCAAGGGAATCGAGACGAACCCAGCCTACATCGTCCGATCTCCCACGCGCGACGCGAAGGGCGTCTGGCAGGTGACGGCGGACGTGCGGATGGCGAAGTTGTAGGCAAGGCGTCCCGCCTTGCCGTCCCTCCCGGAACGCAGCAACGCGCCCTGACGTTTCGATTCGGGCAAACCGGGCAAGGCGAGACGCCTTGCCTACGCTTGCTCGACCGCGAGTCCCAACTCCTCGAGCTGCGGCGCGACTTCCGCGGCGTTGCCGACTACCACGATGGCGGCGCGATCGGGGTGCACGTACGCCCGGGCGACGCGGACGACGTCGTCGCCGCTCACGGCGGCGAGGCGATCGCGGTAGTGGTCGAACCACTCAGGCGCGAGCGCGTGCACTTCCATCTCTTCCAGGCGTCCTGCGAGGCTCGATGCCGTTGCGACCGATTGCGGAAAGACACCGCCGAGGTAGTTCTTCACCTCGTCGAGCTCCTCCCGCGTGACGTCGCCGGAGCCGATGCGACGAAGCTCCTCGAGGATCTCCCGCACCGCGGCGCCGGTGACGTCGTTGCGCACGGCAGTCGAGACGACGAAGGGGCCGCGCGCGCGGCGCAGCCCGAAGCCGGAGCGGACGTGGTAGGTAAACGCGTTGCGCTCGCGAAGGTTCATGTTGAGGCGCGAAGTGAAGACCCCTCCGAGGATCGCGTTCATCACGACGAGCGGAAAATAGTCGGGTGTTGCGCGATCGAGTCCGGTATGACCGATCCGGATCTCGGACTGCACTGACTGCGGGCGGTCGACCAGAGTGATCGAGCTCGTGCTGTGATCCCGAGGACTGATCTCCTGACGATGCGGCTCGGTGCCGCCGTGCCAGTCCCCGAGCAGCGACTCGATCAGCGCCAGAGCGGGGCCTGCCTCGAAGTCGCCGGTAATCGCGATCGAGAGATTCGCGGGCCTGTATCGCGTCGCGTGGAACTGCGCGATCTCTTCGCGCGAAATCGCGGTGACGCTCGCTTCGGTACCGGTCAGCGGCGACCCGTAGGGTGTGCCGCCGAAGACGACCCGCGCGAAGGTCTCGCCGGAGATGACGGAGGGCTCGTCGCGGTTCTGGACTATGGCCGTCAGCCGCTCGTCACGCACGCGCGCGAGCTCGGCATCCTCGAACGCGGGGTGGCGGATGACGTCGGCGACGAGCTCGAGCCCCGCGATCAGGTTGCGCGAGAGGATGTCGAGCGCGACGTAGGAGGCGTCCCAGTCGGACCCGGTCCCGAGCGAGGCGCCGAGGTCGGCAACCTCGGATGCGATCTCTATCGCGCCGCGCGTCGCCGTTCCTTCGTCGAGCATTTCTGAGGTGAGCGAGGCGAGCCCGGCGCGTCCTTCCGGATCCTGGTCGCTGCCGTCGCGCACGACGAGACGCACCGCGGTGAGCGGGGCGTCGCCTGCGCGAGCGAAGAGAATGCGCAGGCCGTTCGAGAGTGTGGCTCGCTCTACCGTAGGGAAGCGGAATGGTCGCGGCGCGGTGGGGGGCGGCGGGCTCGTGCGGAAATCGGTCGTCGGAGACATGCTCATCGGTCGCCTTTCGGGACGTAGTGAATCGTGACGCGCTCGTCGGGATGGAAGCACTGCGCGGCCGCGCGGCGCACGTCGTCGCGCTCGACCGCGTGGTAGCGGTCGATCCAGCCGCCGACGAGGCTCGCGTCGCCGAAGAAGGTCTCGAAGGTGGAGAGGAGATCGGCGCGGTGCTCGTAGCTCTCGATCTGGTGCGCGAGGTCGGTCTCCGACTGGTTGCGCACGCGGGTCAGCTCGTGGTCGGTCGGGCCTTCGGCTGCGAGTTTCTCGAGCTCGGCGTCGAGCGCGCGCTCGAGGTCGGTCGGGTCGACTCCTTCTTTCGCCGTCGCCCACATCATCATCATTCCGCTCGCTTCGGTTGGAAGCACGAACGCCGCGACATCCTGCGCGATCTGCTGCTCGTAGACGAGGGCGCGCTCGAGACGGCTCGCCTTGCCGAGGCCGAGGATGCTGGTGGCGAGGTCGGCGGCGATCCAGTCGTCGTGGCCGTAGGGTGCAGCGTGGTAGAAGCGATAGACGCGCGGAAGCTGGACGTCGGCTTCGATCACTTCGCGCCGCTCGCCGCCGAGAGGGGCGCGACGAGCCTCGAAGGGCGGGATCGCGGCGCTTGCGGGGATCGACGCGAAGTACTTCGCGACGAGCTCGCGCGCCTGCGACGGGTCGAAGTCTCCCGCGATCGTGAGGACGGCGTTGTTCGGGCGGTACCAGGTCGAGAAGAAGTCGCGGACGTCGTCGAGCTTCGCCGATGCGATGTCGTCCATCGAGCCGATGACTTCCCAGTGATAGGGGAACGACGGCTCGTAGGCGCACTCGAGGAGACGCTCGAAGAAGTCACCGTAGGGAACGTTGTCGACGCGAAGTCGCCGCTCCTCCTGCACGACGTTGATCTGCACGTCGAGCTTCTCCTGCGTGAGCGCGGGGAGGAAGAATCCCATCCGGTCCGACTCGAGCCAGAGCGCGAGCTCGAGGCAGTTCGAAGGGACGGTCTCGTAGTAGTTGGTGCGATCGAAGAACGTGGTGCCGTTGAGCGTCCCTCCCACGGCCTGCACGTGACGGAAGTGCTCGTTGTTGCCGACGTGCTCGGAGCCCGAGAAGAGCATGTGCTCGAACAGGTGCGCGAAGCCGGTCAGCCCCGGCCGCTCGTTTTTCGATCCGACGTGGTACCAGAGGTTGACGGCCACCAGCGGTGCGGTGTGGTCCTCCTTGAGGACGACACGAAGGCCGTTGGGAAGCGAGTAGCGATCGATGTTCAAGGGGAGGTCTCCTTCGCGGGGTGGATTGTAGCGAACTGCAGGCCAGAGGCCAGAGGTCAAAGGTCAAAGGTCAATGGTCAAAGGTCAATGCAGGCGAAAGGCGAGAGGCGAGAGGCGATGAGGCGATGAGGCGAGAGGCGAGAGGCGATGAGTAGGCAGTCCTGAGTGTGCTGATTCTGTTTGAAGAGACTTCTGGACTGTCAGTGACGTACGCCGCGGTAGCGGCGTCTTCTGGATAGCCCAGCGCGTCAGCGCTGGGAACGCGGCGTGAAGAAGTGCGTGAGCCGCGTAAGCGGCGACAGAAACCGGTGCCGCCGCTCACGCGGCTCACGCAAATCCCGACCGTCACGCCCCAGCGCTGACGCGCTGGGCTAGTCAGAATCGGACGCTTCCGCGGCCGGAATGCGACTTGCTTCAGCACTCAGCACTCAGCACTCAGGACTTGCTGTTCGTGCGGTACGCTTTCGGCGTCGTGAATCGGACGCGCACGCTCCTGTTGCTTGCCGCACTCGTCGTGGGGGCGCTGGTGAGGTTCTGGGATCTCGATCGGCGGGAGCTTTGGTTCGACGAGGCGATCTCCGTCGACATCGTGGCGCGCGCGGACACCGGCGATCTAATGACGTTTGTCGACGACAACAAGCCACCGCTCTACTCGCTGCTTCTGCGAGGGTGGATGGAGTTGTTCGGAGCGCACGAATTCGCAGTGCGCTCGTTCTCGGTCGTCTGCGGCATTCTCGCGATGCTCTTCGCCTGGCTGCTCGCGCGGGAATTGCTCGGCGCGGGAGGCGCGGTGGTCGCGGCCTGGCTCTTCGCGCTCAGCCCGCTCGCGGTCCACTACGGGAGAGAAGCGCGGAACTACTCGCTGCTCATGGCGGCCTTGACCGCGTCGTGCTGGCTGCTCGAGCGGGCGCTTCGGGAGCCGCGCCGCGTGCGCTGGTGGGTTCTCTACGTCATCGCGCTCGCCGCGACCATCTTCACCCACTACCACGCCGGGCTCGTGCTCGGCGCGCACTTGATCCAGGTCATCTCTCGCCGGCCAGTCGAGTGGAAGCGATGGGGCGCCGCGGTCGTGGCGACCGGAGCGGCCTTCATCCCGTGGCTGCCGGTGTTCTTTCGTCAGCTCTCAGGCGTGCCGAAAGGGATGTCGTGGCTCGAGCCCTTCTGGCTCGCATATCCGCCGCTCCTGGCGATTCCTCGATCGCTCGTCGCGTTCACACCCGGAGGAGAGGTCCCCGCATTCGTCGGCATGACGACGCATGCGGCGCTGCAGCCGCTGGTGGTGGCGATCCTGGTGGCCGTCGTGCTTCTGGCGCTGCTCCCGTCGACGACGAAGGGTCTGGAGCCGCGGCGCGATCGGGCCGTCGTCGTGCTCGGCGCCGCCGTCCTCGTGCCGCTCTCCGGAATCTGGATCGCATCGTTCGTCATGGCCCCGGTCTACGCGCTGGGGAGAACCGACACGCACGTGCTTCCTCTCTTCTGTGTCCTGCTTGCCGCGGGGCTGGATCGTCTGAGTCGCCCCGTCGCTCGCCTGGTTGCGACCGCGGTGCTGCTGCTGCTCGGGCTGCTGACGATTCCCGTTGCCGACAAAGACGTCCGCGGCTCAGAGCGAGAGGCGTTCGCGAGGCTGCAACGCGGGCTCGCCGCGGGAGACCTGGTGATCTGCGCGGGATACTCGGGGCCGACGGCCGCGTACTACCTCGAACATCGCGACCCAGGAAGCGGAGTCGAGGTCAGGCATTTTCCCGAGAACCTCTCGGGGAATCCCCGAAGCGGGGAACCTGACGCGTTCTCTGATACGTTCTTTCTCGCCGAGAGTGAAGACGTCGCTTGGCAGGCGGAACGCACACTGGCGCGTGGCCGACGCGTGCTCGTGCTCGGCACGAGAAGCCCAGCGAAGGAATGGCTCGTCGCGGCGCTCGAGAAGAGATTCCGGGTGGAGCATCTTCGTGAGCTCGACTACCGCGTCAGCCGGATCGAGATCCCTGTCTCGGTCCTCGAGGCGCGACGGCGCCTGAGATAGACGGCCTTCTTCCGCTCAGCGCGAGCGAAGCACGATGTCCGCGGCTCCGCAGAGGAAGAGCAGCACCGCGAGGATGCCGTTGGCGGTGAAGAAGGCAGCGTCGATGCGTGAGATATCGCGCGGCGAGACGATCGAGTGCTGCCAGAGCAACAGCGCGGCGGCTGCGGCGACGCCGACCCAGTAAAGCGCGCCAAGCGCGAAGAGCCAGCCGAACGCGACGAATCCGGCAAGCGCCAGCGCGTGAAAAATACGCGCGACGAGAAACGCCCGCTCTCCACCGATGCGCGACGGGATCGAGAAGAGCCCCTCCGACTGATCGAAATCGAGGTCCTGCATCGAGTAGAGGACGTCGAAGCCGGCGGTCCAGAGGAGTACCGACGCGGCGAGAGGAAGCACCGCGAGGTTGAACCTGCCTTCGACTGCGATCGCGGCGCCGACCGGCGCGATCGCGAGCGCCAGGCCGAGAACGAGGTGCGACAGCGCCGTGAAGCGCTTCGTGAAGGAGTAGCCGAGCAGCACGACGAGCGTCGGGCCGCTCAGCAGCAGCGCGAGCCGGTTCAGCTTCCAGCAGGCGAAGACGAAGAGGGCGGCGGAGGCGATCGTAAACAAGGTGACAAAGCTGCGCGAAACGAGCCCCGCGGGAAGGGCGCGCGTTGCGGTCCTCGGGTTTGCGGCGTCGATCGGTGCGTCGACCAGCCGGTTGAACGCCATCGCCGCCGACCGCGCCCCGACCATCGCCACGAGAATCCAGGCGAGCGTCATCGCCGCCGGGATTCCCCCCGCCACCGCGAACGCCGCCAGCAGCGCGAAGGGCAGCGCAAAGACCGTGTGCTGGAACTTGATCATCTCCAGCGTGATGGCGACGTGCTTGAGCACGGCGCGCATTGTAAGTGCGGAATGCGGAATGCGGAATGCGGAATGAACGGCAAGCGTGGATGCCAGGCGCTCGTGGATTGTCGGCGTCGAGTCGCGTCTTCCATTCCGCAATTCGCATTCCGCAATCCGAATTCGTCGTTCTGCTACCATTCACGCCGGATTCCGTCCCGCATGGCCGAGGCGCCGCCCAGACTTCCGTTTCGTCACATCGCCGTCGAGGGTCCGATCGGCGTTGGAAAAACCTCGCTCGTCGACATGCTGGCCAAGCGGTTTCGCGGAACGAAGGTGCTCGAGGACGTCGAGAACCCCTTTCTCGACGAGTTCTACAAGGACAAGCGCGGGGCGGCGTTTCGCTGCCAGCTCTTCTTCCTCCTCTCGCGCTACGACCAGCAGCAGAAGCTCGCGCAACGCGATCTCTTCACCGAGCTGATCCTGTCGGACTACAGCTTCCCGAAGGACAAGATCTTCGCGTACCTCACGCTCGAGGACTCGGAGTTGATGATCTACAACCGGCTCTACGACCTGCTGGTCGAGACGGTGCCGAAGCCGGAGTTGGTCATCTATCTGCAGGGAAACCTCGACACGCTCCTCCGCCGGATCCGGCGGCGCGGGCGCGACTACGAGAAGTCGATCTCGCCGGCGTACCTGAAGGAGCTCAGCGAGGCCTACGCGCACTACTTTTACCGGTACGAGGAGACTCCTCTGCTGGTCGTGAATACGAACGAGATCGACTTTGTTCACAAGCCCGAACACTTCGAAGCGCTCGTCGAGCAGATCGCGCGCGCCCAGAAGGGGACGCAGTACTACGTACCGCTTGGATCCTGAGTAGACGGACCGAGACGGCGAGAGTAGAAGACAGGCAGATGCGCGGCGCCGCCCCCAGGGGCTCCGCGCGCCACCGACGGCGATCGCGCGAAGCGGGACGTCGAGCGAGTGGGGTCGACATCTCTCGTTTGCTCGCCGCCTCCTCGAATCCGATGGAGGCTTTTTCATGGGCGCTGAAACGAGAAAGAAGGTCACCGTCCCCGCCATCCGTGACGCGAAGGGCTCGCGCCGGATCGGCATGCTCACCGCGTACGACTACCCCTCGGCGCGCCTGGTCGACATGGCCGGAGCCGACATCACCCTTGTCGGCGATTCCCTCGGCATGGTGGTCCTCGGCTATCCCGACACGCTCAGCGTGACGATGGACGACATGCTCCATCACACGCGCGCGGTCGTGCGCGGCACGCAGAGCGCGCTCGTGGTCGGCGACATGCCCTACCTGTCGTACCACGTCTCGATCGAGGAGTCGGTGCGCAATGCGGGGGCATTCATTCGCGCCGGCGCGCAGGCGGTGAAGGTGGAAGGGGGCAAGCCGAGCCGGATTCGAGTGATCGAGGCGATCCGCGATGCGGAGATTCCGGTCATGGGGCACATCGGCCTCACCCCCCAGTCGGTCAACGACCTCGGCGGGTTCAAGGTCCAGGGGAAGGATGCCGACGCGGCCCGGCGGCTCATCGACGAGGCTGCGGCGCTCGAGGAAGCCGGCTGCTTCTCTCTCGTTCTCGAGTGTGGGCCCGCGGAGATCGCCGCGTACATCACCGAGAGCGTCAGGATTCCGACCATCGGCATCGGCGCGGGACCGGCGTGCGACGGGCAGGTGCTCGTCTACCACGACATTCTCGGGTTGTTCAACGGCTTCAAGCCGAAGTTCGTGCGGCGCTACGCATCGCTCGAAGGCGAGATTGTCGCGGCGCTCTCTCACTATCTCGATGACGTGCGCGAGGGCCGGTTCCCCGACGTGGAGACGGAGTCGTTCCACGTCGCCGACGGCGCGGAGCTGCGCGCGCTCTACGGCGGGAAGCCGCCGATCCGCGTCGCGAAAGGATGACCGGCGCGCGATGAAGATCTGCCGTTCGATCGACGAGATCCGCGACGCGGTTCGCGGCGCACGCCGCGCTGGCGCGCGCGCGGGCTTCGTTCCGACGATGGGGTTTCTCCACGAGGGTCACCTCTCGCTGGTCGATCTCGCCCGCGATCGGGGCTGCGGCTTCGTCGCGGTCTCGGTCTTCGTAAACCCGACGCAGTTCGGGCCTAACGAGGACTTCGCGCGCTACCCGCGCGACGAGGCGCGTGACATGGGGCTGCTTCGATCGCGTGGCGTCGACGCACTCTTCCTGCCGGGCGTGGACGTGATCTACCCCGAGGGGCACACGACGCGCGTGACGGTGGGGGGCGTCAGCGAGCCGCTCGAGGGGGAACGCCGGCCGGGGCATTTCGACGGCGTCGCGACCGTCGTGCTCAAGCTCTTCGACATCGTGCAGCCCGACGTTGCCGTATTCGGTCGAAAGGACGCGCAGCAGTGCGCCGTGATCGCGCGGATGGTGCGTGACCTGGACGTTCCGGTGGAGCTTGCCTTCGGGGAGACGACGCGGGAGGCGGACGGGCTGGCGATGTCTTCGCGCAATGCGTACCTCTCGCCCGAGGATCGTGCGATCGCGCCGCGCTTCCGCGAGGCGCTTGCCGCGGGTGTCGCCGCTCTCGAACGCGGCGAGTCGAACGACGGCGTGGAGGCGGCGATGGCCCGTGCGATCGCCGCGCATCCTGCGCTCGTGGTCGACTATCTTCGCCTCGTCGACCCGTCGACGTTCCGCGCGCCCGAGGCGCGTGACCGTGAATTGCTCATGGTCGGCGCAGTCCGCCTCGGAAGGACGAGGCTCATCGACAACCTTCGGATTTCGGCGCGCTCCCCCGGCGCCTAACACCATCGACGAGAGGACCACTCCCATGATCCGATTCTTCCTTCGCTGCAAGATCCACCGCGCCACGGTCACCGAGGCGAACGTCGACTACGAAGGCTCGATCACGATCGATCGCGACCTTCTGGATGCGTCGGGGCTGCAGCCGTACGAGAAGGTCGAGGTCTACAACGTGACGCGCGGGACGCGGTTCGAGACCTACGCGATCGAGGGAGAGGCGGGCGCGGGGGAGATCTGCGTGAACGGAGCCGCGGCGCACCTCGTCGAGGTCGGCGACCTCGTGATCGTCGCCTGCTACTGCGCGCTCGAGACTCGAGAGATTCCGGGCCATCGGCCGACGCTCGTCTTCGTCGACCGCGGAAATCGAATCCGTACCGTGAAACATGCGGAAACGGAGAAGACCGTCACGGTGTAACGGACGAAGAAAGAGAGGCTCTCGCCCGGCGCGCCCATCGATCGACGAGTGTTTTTGAGGGATACTTGGCGGTGGATGAAGATTCTGGTCGCCGTCGCAGCCCTGCTCCTTCTGGCGGTCGTGCTCGGCCCGATCCTTGTCCGTCGGCTCCGTCTGGCGCGGCGCGAGCGTGCAGTGCATCTCGACGGGGGGTGCCACTGGTACGCGAACTACGACGAGGATCTCCGCTACGAGCCGCAGTCGCGAGCAGACATCGTCAGGCTGCGGCGCGATGAACTGCTCGACCGGGGATATCGTGCGACCGAAGACGTGCAGGTCGTCCCGCGCACGTTCCGGCACCGTGTTCCGGGCGACGTGAAGATCCGCCTCTGGACAAGCTCGCAGCCCGAGACGAAGCCGCTGTGGCTGTGTGAGTGGGCGATGAAGCCGGTCCGTGTGGCGATCGGCGTCGGAGTGCGCGAGAAGGTGTCGGGTGTCGAGAGCGGTCGCGTTCCGACGGGGCGTGCATCGAACCGCGAGGCCGAAGATGCGCCGGGCGATTCCGAACGTTCGGAACGGCAGGCGTAGGTCCGCTGCGGGCTGGCTGTGGCGGGAGGGCTCGAACCTCCAACCTACGGATTAACAATCCGCCGCTCTACCGGTTGAGCTACACCACAGTACTCGGCCGCCGCTCGGAAGCCGGGGAGGCTATCACGGCGATTCGAGCCCGGACAACCCGGCAATTCCGGAGAGATGCGAAAACCGAAATGTGGAATGAAGAATGTCGAATGGAGAAGAAAAGGCGGAGCTCCGGCGACCTCTTTCCCGGCCCCGTTCCCGTTAGGCGGGGGCCGCGGGCCCGGCTCGATTGGAACGCTTTTCATTCTTCATTCCGCATTCTCCATTCGACATTCCTTATTTCGGTTTCTGGAGGCCTCGCGTGACGCCCCCCCGGTTATGATGGCGTCCACGATGGCTGACGCGGGCGAGCGCGAAGCGGGCCGGAGCGACAAGGTCTTTGCTGCCGGTATCTTCGGGGTGCTCTTCGCGGTCTACGCGTTGGGCGCCTGCCGCACGATCTATGTCGGCGACAGCGGCGAGTTGCTCACCGCGGTGCACGTGCTCGGCATCCCGCACCCTTCGGGCTATCCCCTCTACGTACTTCTCGGCAAGCTGTGGACGCTCGTGCTGCCACTCGGGTCGGTGGCGTGGGAGATGAGCTTGTTCAGCGGCGTGTGCGCGGCCGGCGCGTGCGCGCTGCTCTTTTCGACGGCGCGCGAGAACGGATGCGGGAGAACGAGCTCGCTCCTGGCGGCCTCGTTGCTCGGGTTCGCCCCAAGCTTCTGGCTCGAGGCGAACACGCAGCGGGTTTACGCGCTCAACGCGCTCTTCGTCGTGATCGCCGTGCGGTTTGCGCTGCGGTGGTACCGAGGACGTGCGCCGCGTGATCTGGTGCTGGCGATGGTCTCCTGCGGGCTCGGCGCGACGAATCACACGTTCATGGGACTGGTCGGTATCGCGGTCGCGCTGTTCGCGCCGGCGGTCGACAGTTCGCTGTTCAGGAAACCGAAGCTCGTTGCCGCGTGCGGGGTGGGGTTCTTCGCGGGACTTCTCGTCTACCTCTATCTGCCTATCCGGTCGCGCTTCGATCCTGTGCTGGACTGGGGGAATCCCGAGACGCCCGCGGCACTCCTCGATGTCCTGCTGCGGCGCTCCTTCTGGCTGCGCCGCTGGTACGAGTCGCCCTGGGACTTCGCGACGGTGGCGTGGGACTTTGCCGCGGCCGCGGCGCGGGAGACGGGGTGGATCGCGCTGCCGCTGGCCGCGATCGCGATCCTTGCGGCGAAGCGATATCGCGGGGTGGTCGGGCTACCGCTGCTAGTCGTCGCGGCGAACGTCGGCGCGCTCGCGATTCACGGGTCGTACTACGACATATTCATCTGGCACCGTTACTACATCCCGGGGTACGCGATGGTCGCGCTGCTCGCGGCGTTCGGCCTCGAGGCCCTGGCCACCAGGATCGACCGCCGCCTGCTTGCGTTCGCGTTGCTGCCAGCGCTCTTGATGTTCGGTACGGGCTTCCCGCGACACGACCTGTCGCGCTACCGGGTGGCCGAGGACTACACGTCGAAGCTGCTGGCCTCGCTGCCGCCGGGCGCGAAGCTCTTCGCGACGGACGACAACATTCTCTTCGT
>JBPPMG010000549.1:0-16315 GCA_051305935.1 Thermoanaerobaculia bacterium | reverse complement strand
AGGCCGACAACGCGGCGGAGATCGCTTCGCTCGAGGAAGTCGACGGATTCCTCGTGGGCGGGGCAAGCCTCGTCTCCGCGTCGTTTCTGGCCATCTGGGAGGCGATGCGCGGGTAATCTCCCCCGCGGTTGACATCGCCCCGGTTCTGGGGAAGAATTCAGGCCCTTGCCCGGTTCTGCCGGGCTGCGAGATTCTCGCGCGGATAAAGCCATGACAATACTTCTAGTTGTGATTCACGTCATCGTCAGCCTCCTGCTGATGCTCGTCGTACTCGTTCAGCAGGGCAAGGGCGCCGACCTCGCCGGCGCATTCGGCGGCGGCGGCTCGCAGATGGCGTTCGGCGCGCGCAGCGCGACTACGTTCCTCCAGAAATCGACGGCGATCCTCTTCGCCGTGTTCGTGCTCACCAGCCTTGGCCTCTCCATCATTCAGGCGCGGCCCGGCGGGTCGGTCATGGGTTCGGTTCCGGCAGCGGCTCCCACCGCTCCGGCCCCGGCAGCACCGACCAAGTAGCTCTTTTGAAATCGAAATGCCGTACTGGTTGCCTGCCCAAGTGGCGGAATTGGTAGACGCGCACGTTTGAGGGGCGTGTGGGGAAACCCGTGCCGGTTCGAGTCCGGCCTTGGGCACCATGAATCAGCGTTTTGACACGGGACCGAAAGGTCCCGTTTTTTCGTTTTGCGATAGAGTTCGGGGCGGAGATGACCATGAGACACATCCTCGCAATTGCTTCGCTCCTGCTCCTCCCCGTCTTCGCGGGTGCGGGAGACCTGATCTATCTGCTCACTTCGACCAACGAGTTGGTGCTCATCGACAGCGCCACTCCCGGCAACGCGATCTCGGCGCGCCCGATCACGGGCCTAGCTGAAGGCGAACGCCTCCTGACGCTCGACTTCCGTCCCGAGAACGGTTCGCTGTACGGCATCAGCACGACGGGCTTTTTCTACCGCGTCGACGGCGCGACCGGCGCCGCCGTCGCGATCGACACGTTTCCGATCGAGCCGCTGCTGGCCGGAGTGAATCTGGCGACCGACTTCGACCCGGTGATCGACCGTCTGCGCGTCGTCGATGAGCTGAACGTCAACATCAGAGTTCATCCCGAGTTGGGACGCAGGGTCGCGTACGACGAGGGCATCACCTGGGCGCCGGGTGACCCCGGGGTCGGTACGACGCCTACGGTCGTCGGCCTCGCCAGCTCCAACAACTTCATCGGCGCCACCAGTTCGGCCACCTACGTCATCGACGCCACGCGAGACGTGCTCGCGACGATGGGCAGGCCGGCCGACGGGGTCGAGGCACCCTTCTCCGGACAGCTTCACACGGTTGGGCTTCTCGGCATCGGGACGTCGGGCGTCGTCGGATTCGACATTGCGGAGAACGGAACGGCGTACGCGATGCTCACCGAGGGAGTGGTGCCGCGCCTCTACACGATCAACCTGACGACCGGGATTGCGACGGTCATCGGGAACGCTGCCAGGACCACGGCGATCGACATCGCGGTCGCGCCGAGCGAGCGGATCTACGTTCTGCCCGTCGCAGGGCGCGTCGCCGGCGCGAACGACACGCTGTTTCGCACGGATGTGAGGATCGTGAACCGCGGCACGACACGCGTTCCGGTTCGCCTCGATTTCTACGCCACGGGGCCGGACGGCAACAGCGGCGCCACTGCTTCGACGACGGTCGACATCGCGGCGGGCGCCGAGGCCGTGTTCGACGATCTGCTGAGCAACACCTTCGGCCTCGCGTCGGGTGTCGGCGCGGTCGTGGTGCGCAGCTCGCGCCCGGTCATCATCGGCTCGCGTGTCTACAACGATCAGCGCGCCGTCGGTGCGGGTACGTTTGGTCAGTTCGTTCCGGCGTTCGATTCGAACGACGGGCGGACGAGCGGCACCTTCCCGCTGGTGGCACACCGGGACGCGTCGACCAAAGCCGGCTATCGCACGAACGTCGGATGGTTCAATTTCGGCTCGACGAACGTACGTCTGACCCTGAGTGCGCTCTCGGTAACGGGCGAGCAACTGGCGAAGACGACGCTGACCATTCACGGCCTCGCGCATCAGCAGGCATCGCTCGCTCAGCTCTTCCCGGAGCTTGCGGCAGCCGACGATCTATACCTGACGTTCCAGGTCGACGGCGGCTCGCTCTTCGTCTATGCGTCAGTGGTCGACAACGTCAATGGAGACGCGATCTTCGTGCCGCCGTACTGAGTGTCGCGGGACGCGTCTCGCGCACCGCGGCACCCTGCGCGGTGCGGGGACGCGGACGGGACGTTGCCGCTCCTTGCGAATTGCGGTGAGAACGGATACATAGCGACTTTTCAGGAGGTTGTCACGGATGACCACGGTTGAAGAACAGGAAGTCGCCCTCGCGCCCGAGCCGAAGCCACTTTCGGCCGAGCTTCAGTCGCTCAAGGGAGTGGTGGACGCGCTGCTCGACGAGCTTCATCGCGGCGCGGGCGATCGCGACAAGCGCCGCCAGGTCGAAGAGTGGATGAAAGCGCTCGCCGACAAGTACCCGGAGTTCGGCATCGAAACGGGCCTGCGGGCCTACTACCTCGCCGAGGCGAACCGCATGCGCGAGGAGTTCGCGCGCACCGAGGACCTTGGCGAGAAGCTCGCGATCGGACGCACGATCGAGGCCTACCTCGACAGGGCGACCGAGCTCGCCCGTCGCGAGCGTTGAGCGGCGGGAAGGCGATCGCGTGAAGGTGCTCATCGCCAATCGGGGAGAGATCGCAGTGCGCGTGATACGCGCCTGCCGGGAGCTCGGGTATCCCACCGTTGCCGTCTACTCCGAGGCCGATCGCGTCGCGCTTCACGTGTTGTACGCCGACGAGGCCGTCGCGATCGGAAAGTCCCCCTCGCGCGAGAGCTACCTGCGAGCCGATCGGATCATCGAGGCTGCGAAGAAGACAGGGGCGACCGCCGTCCATCCCGGTTACGGCTTCCTCGCCGAGAACGCCGAGTTCGCGCAGGCCTGCATCGATGCGGGGCTCAATTTCATCGGCCCGTCGCCGGCATCGATCCGCGCCATGGGTTCGAAGACAGAGAGCCGCCAGCGGATGACGGCCGCGGGCGTGCCCACGGTTCCCGGATTGCTCGAGGCAGCGAAGAGTTTCGACGAGATCGAGGAGTTCGCCCGCAAGTCGGGCCTTCCCGTGATGATCAAGGCGAGCGCGGGAGGTGGCGGCAAGGGGATGCGGCTCGTCGAGCGCTTCGAGGACCTGAAGAGCTCCTTCGAGCGTGTTCAGAGCGAGGCCGCGGCGTTCTTCGGTGATCCGGCAGTCTACGCTGAGAAGTTCATCGCAACGCCTCGCCACATCGAAGTCCAGGTTCTCGGCGACAAGCACGGAAACGTCATCCATCTCGGCGAGCGCGAGTGCACGCTTCAGAGACGGCATCAGAAAGTCGTCGAAGAGAGCCCCTCGCCGGTCGTCACACCCGAACTCCGCGCGCGGCTCGGTGAGGCCGCGGTGAAGGCCGCCAAGGCGGTCGACTACTACTCGGCCGGCACGATCGAATTCCTCATGGGCGCCGATCGCGAGTTCTATTTCCTCGAGATGAACACGCGTCTCCAGGTCGAGCACCCCGTCACCGAGGAGGTGACCGGAATCGACCTGGTCAAGCAGCAGCTCCGAATCGCGCAGGGCGAGCCGCTCGGAATCACGCAGGACGACGTCGTGCTCCGCGGCCACGCGATCGAGTGCCGGATCTACGCCGAGGATCCGTTCCACGGCTTTGCGCCGTCGCCGGGGTTGATCCGTCATCTGATCCTGCCGCAGGGGCCGGGAGTCCGGAACGACAACGGGGTCTACAACGGCTTCACCGTTCCGATTTTCTACGACCCGATGCTGTCCAAGCTCATCGCGACCGGCACCGACCGCTCCGAGGCAATCGCGAGGATGAAGCGCGCGCTGCAGGAGTACCGCGTCGAGGGGATCGAGACGACGATTCCGTTCTTCTCGATGCTCATGGAGAACGAAGACTTCCACGCGGGGCGGTTCGACACCGGCTTCATCGATCGGTACCTGAAGTCGACCGACCTCGGCGATTCGCTCGACGAAGCGCGGCAGGAGGCTGCGATCGTCGCGGCGGCGATCCTCGCCTTCGAGGAATCGCACTCGGTTCGCCTTCCCGAGGAGACCGATTCGGCGTGGAGACGCCTCGGTCGCGCAGAGGCGGCCGGAAGGTGGCGCCCATGAAGCTGATCTGCCGGATGGGCGACGAGACGAAGGAGATCGAGGTCGCACGCGAGGGGAGCGGGTACCGGGTCATCGTCGGTGGCAAGCCGCATGTCGTCGATCTCGCGACGGCGAACGGAATCCTCCACTCGCTTCAGTTCGACGATGGTCGGCAGTACCTGTTCGCCTACCACCGCGACGGCTCCAGACACGAGGTTGCGTTCTCGGACCGCACGGTGACGATCGAGCTTTTCGACCCGCTGTCAATGAAGCGGCGGCGGCTCGAGGACGATAGCGACGAGACCTCGCACGTGCGCGCGATCATGCCCGGGCGGGTGACGCGTGTTCACGTGGCGCCGGGAGACGTCGTCAGGCGGGGACAGGGACTTCTGATCCTCGAGGCGATGAAGATGGAGAACGAGATCGTCTCGCCGCGCGACGGCGTCGTGGCGGCGCTGCTCGTGAGCGCAGGCCAGGCGGTAGAGAACGGCGACGAGCTCGTGAGCCTGGAGTAGGCAAGTGCCGGAACGTCCACATACGGTCGCGCCGCTGAAGTTTGCGTGGCTCGCCATCGCCGCCGCGGTGGTCACGATCACGATCAAGTCGATCGCGTACCTCATGACCGGCTCGGTGGGGCTGCTCTCCGACGCCCTCGAGTCACTCGTGAATCTAGCCGGAGCGGTCATGGCGCTCGCGATGCTGACCGTCGCCGGCCGGCCCGAGGACGACGACCACGCGCACGGCCACGGCAAGGCGGAGTACTTCTCGAGCGGCTTCGAGGGCGGCCTCATCATCATCGCTGCGCTCGGAATTGCCGCCGCCGCCGTCGATCGGCTCATCACGCCACGCGAGCTGCACCAGCTCGGAATCGGCCTCGCGGTGTCGTTCACCGCCGCGCTCGTGAACCTGGCTGCCGCGCTCATCCTTCGCCGCGCTGCAAAGACGCATCACTCGGTGACGCTCGAGGCGAGCTCGCACCACCTGCTGACCGACGTCTGGACCTCGCTCGGCGTCCTCGCCGGCGTTGGCCTCGTGCTGGTCAGTGGAAAGACCTGGCTCGACCCGGTCGTCGCGATCGTCTTCGCGGTGAACATCTTCATCACCGGCTGGCGCATCGTCGCCGACTCTGTGCACGGGCTCATGGATGCATCTCTGCCCGCGGACGAAATGGACAAGATCAAGGCGATCCTCGCGCGCTACGAGACCGAGAAGGTTCGCTACCATGCGCTCAGAACGCGTCGTGCCGGGACGATGCGCTTCGTGACGATGCACGTGCTCGTCCCCGGCGCATGGTCCGTGAAGCAGGGGCACGACCTCGTCGACACGATCGAGGTCGAGCTACACGAAGCGCTGCCGAGCATCTCGGTCATCACCCACCTCGAGCCGATCGAGGATCCGGCCGCGTGGGCGGACCAGGCGTTGTGAGGGGGGGCGGGGGTGGTTTTTAGTTTTTAGTTGTTAGTTGTTAGACAGGCGTGGCAGTTTTCCAGTTCGTGGCGCCTAACTTACAGCGTCAACTGCTCTGCATACCTGGCGCGAACGAACCGGCATCCCGAACCGTCTAACAACTAACAACTAACAACTAACAACTAACAACTAACAACTAACAACTAACAACTAACAACTAACAACTAACAACCCCTACCCCTCTTCCCGCTCTGCCGACAACCGATCCCATCTCGTGTACAGCGCGTCGAGCTGCTTCTTGATGTCGGTGATCTCGGCTTTGACGGCGCGGGTCTTCTCTCCGTCGCGCCACACTTCCTCGCTGCAGAGTGCGAGATCGTGCTTCTCCTTTTCGCTCTCGAGTCCGGCGATGAGTGTCTCGACCTGCGAGATCTCCGCTTCGAGTTTCCTCACGCGACGTTCGCGTTCGCGCTTGTCCTGACGGTCGATCTGCACGCGCGGCTGCGGTTCCGCCGCAGGCTTCGATTTCGGGGTGGAGGGAGGGACGGGCGTCGGCGGTGGAGCGGCGAGCTTCTCGCGGACCTCGCTGTAGTTGCCGAGATGGATCTCCGCTTCGCCGTCCTCGACGAGGATGATGTGCTGCGCAACGCGATCGACGAAATAGCGGTCGTGCGAGACGACGACCAGCGCTCCGGAGAACTGTTCGAGCGCCTCCTCGAGCGCCTCGCGCGTGTAGACGTCCAGGTGGTTCGTCGGCTCGTCGAGGAGAAGGACGTTGCCTCCCGCGTGCATGATCTTCGCGAGGGCCAGCCTTCCCTTCTCGCCGCCCGACAGCGCGGCGACCTTCTTGAAGACGTCGTCGCCGAAGAACGAGAAGCGGGCGAGGTAGTTCCGCACCGACTCCTCGCTCTGGCCGTGGTCGAGATCCCAGACTTCGTCGATCACCTGTTTCGCCGGTGAGAGGTCTCCGAGCGACTGGTCGTAGTAGCCGATCAGGACGTTTGCGCCGAGGCGCACCTCGCCCGAGAGCGGTGCGAGCCGTCCGGCCAGGGTCTTGAGCAGCGTCGACTTGCCCGAGCCGTTAGGCCCCATGATCGCGTAGCGCTCGCTTCGGCGCATGACCGCGCTGAAGCCGCGGACGACCGCGCGATCCGGGTAGCCGGCGTCGAGGCGGTCGGCGGAGAGGGCGATCGCAGTCGATCGCGGCCCCGCGTCGAGCCGGAACTTCGCGAGCGTCTCGTCGCTCTCGGGGCGCTCGAGCTCGTCCAGCTTGTCGAGCATCTTCCGTCGCGACTGGGCCTGCTTGGTCTTCTGTCCCGCGATGTTCCTGCGAATGAAGTCCTCGGTCCGCTCGACCATCTCCTGCTGGCGCTCGAACTCGACCCGCATCCGTTCCATTCGCTCCGCGCGCTGCGCGACGAACCGGTCGTAGTTACCGTGGTAGACCACGAGCTCGCCGTGCGCGAGCTCCACGATGCGATCGACCGTGCGGTTCAGGAACGTCCGGTCGTGCGAGACGAGCAGGAAGCTCCCCTTGAACGACGAGAGGAACTCCTCGAGGAACTCGATGCCGCGAAGGTCGAGGTGGTTCGTCGGCTCGTCGAGTAGCAGCACGTCGGCGTTCGAGAGGAGAAGCCGCGCGAGCATGCCGCGGTTCTGCTGGCCGCCGCTCATCTCGCCGATCGGTCGCGGCCAGTCTTCCTTCGCGAATCCGACGCCGGTGAGAACCCGCTCGACCTCGGCGTGCACCGTGTAGCCGTTCTCGTGCTCGTACTCGTGCTGGAGCTCGGAATACTTCGTGAGCAGGCGGTCGTGCTCGGTTCCCGACGTGTCGGCCAGACGGTGCTCGATGTCGCGCATCTTTCCTTCGAGGCGAAGGACTTTGTCGAACGCCGACAGGACGAAGTCGAAGAGGGGAGTCTCCGGGCTGGCGTTCAGATGCTGGCTCAGATGGCCGAAGGTCACACCGTTGGCCTTGATGATCGTGCCGCGGTCGGCCTCCTCGAGCCCGAGGAGCAGGCGGAACAGGGTCGTCTTGCCGGCGCCATTGCGTCCGACGAGGCCGACACGTTCGCCGGGGTTGTGCTGCCAGGTGGCCCCGGAGAGCACTTCGTGCGGGCCGTAGGCTTTGTGCAGGTCGTCGAGTCGGTAGAGCATCCGGCCGGGGGAAACGCGGCGCGGCGCGCGAACAATCCAGCTCGGGGAGGGAATGTCAGGGCTGCGCCGGGGAGGCGGCATCCGCGAGGGCCGGCTCGTACGCGCACGGAAGAACGACGATGAAGGTGCTGCCCTTGTCCGGTTCGCTCTCGACGCGGATCGTCCCGCGGTGCATTTCGACGAATCTCTTGACGAGCGCCAGCCCGAGGCCCGTTCCCTGCGGCCGCTGGCGGGTGCCGTGCACTTGGCGGAACTCCTGGAAGATGACTCTGTGATCCCTCGGGTCGATGCCGACTCCCTCGTCGATCACCCGGAGCTCGACGACCTCCTCCCCCGTGGGGCTGGCGTCCGGTCGTAAGAGGCGGGCCGTGATCCTGACTGTCGAATGCGGGGGAGAGAACTTCACCGCGTTCGAGATCAGGTTGTAGACGATCTGCTTGAAGATGGCCGGGTCGGCTTCGATCCTCGGGACGTCATCGGGGATCTCGAGCTCGATATTGATCTTCTGAAGCGTCGTGACGCCTCTCATCACCATGCAGATTCCGTGAATCGTCTCGCGGACGAAGATCGGCTCGGCGATCAGTTCCATCTTTCCCGCCTCGATCTTGGAGAGGTCGAGGATGTTGTTGATGATGCCGAGCAGGTATTCGCCCGAGGAGTGGATGTTGTTGAGGAAGCGGACGTAGCGTGGCTCGAGCTTGTCGGCGCCGTGCGAGATGACGATGTCCGAAAAACCGATGATCGCATTGAGCGGGGTGCGCAGCTCGTGGCTCGTGGTCGCGAGAAACGTGCTCTTCGCGCGATTCGCATCCTCGGCCTGCATGAGCGCGCGCTCGGTGATCTGCTCATGGCGCTCGGCTTCGCGCCTGGCCTCCTCCGCGGCGCGGAGTGCGAGCTCGGTGCGCGCCTTCTCCTCGGTGATCTCGCGCGTGCGGTCCTCGACCAGCTTTTCGAGAAGCGTGGCGTGCCGGCGGGTGAGCTGGAGCCGCAGGAGGTGCAAAGCCAACAGGACGCCCAGGACGAGGGCGACACAGAGCGCGATGAACCACGGCGCCTCGTAATAGTGAGGCTCGAGCGCGAGAGGCAGAGTGGCCCGCTGCCACGACTTGCCGTCGCGCGACGCCTCGAGCATGAAGACGTATGCGCCGGCAGGCAGGTTCGTGTACGCGACGGTGCGGCTCGCCCCGGCGTCGGTCCATTGCCGGTCGTAGCCATCGAGGCGGTATCGAAACCGCAGCCGATCCTGCGAGGAGAAGACGAGGCCGGTGAATGCGAACTCCACGCGCTCGGCACCGGGCGGAATTGCCCCGAGCGCCGTCGTGTCGACAGGCGTGGAATCGATCACAACCGACTCGATCACGGGTTTGCGCGTGGGTGCGGGAGGCGCCTCGGATCCGGACAGCGCCGAGACTCCGTCCGCGGTGACGAACCAGATTCTGCCGTCTCTCGATCGGAAAGCCGTCGGGTCACCGCTGCCGTTGCACTGGCGGCTTCCCAATCCGTCACTCTCGTCGAACGGAATCGCCTCGAGCCGCGGCAGCTTGCCATCGGCGACGGCGTCCAACTGGTCGCGCGAAACCTTGAACGCTCCGCGTGCCGTACCCAGCCAGATGCTTCCCTTGCCATCTCCGGTGAGCGACTGGATCTTGTCGTACGGGAGGCCTTCGCGCGTCGTGATTCGCGCCGCGACGCCGTCGCGGAAGCGCAGAAGCCCGTCGCCGTCCGTCCCGATCCAGAGTGTGCCATCGGCCTCTGCATGAAGTGCGAAGAGCCGGTTCGACGGAAGCGCGGCCGGCGCGCTGTGAACCCTGAATGCAGTCCCGTCGAATTCAGTCAGCCCACCGCCGCCGGCGATCCAGACGCGCCCGTCGGCGGTCTCGCTGATCGCGATCGTGTAGTCGGTGCCGAGGCCGCCGCGCCCTGCATAGCTTTCGATCCTGCCGTCCACCCCGACCCGGCTTGCGCCGAGGTCGGTCGCGACCCAGACGTTGCCGCGACGATCGGCGTGGATCGCACGGATGCCGTTGCTCGAGAGGCCGTCGGCGGTCGTCAGCAGGGTAGTCCTTCCGCCCGCGACCCGATACAAGCCTCTCGATGTGCCGAACCAGTGTGTGCCGTCGGCGCCTTGCTCGATCGCGAGGACGTACTCCTTCGCCAGACGCGGATCCGCCGCCGGCTCCCATGCGCGGCCATTCCAGCGGCTCAGCCCACTCGCGGTGCCGACCCAGAGGACGCCGTCGCGATCCTCGTAAATCGCCCGGGTGAAATCGTTGGCCAGCCCTTCGCGCACGGTCCACGTGACGAAGGCTCCCGCGCGCAACTGCTCGAGGCCGCGGTTCGACCCTACCCAGATGCTTCCTTCGTCGTCTTCGAAGATCGCCCGGACCGTGGGATTGAGGAGCCCGTCGGCGATGCCATAAGACGAGACCTCCCCGTCGTGGATGCGAAACAGTCCGCTGCTGTACGTGCCGACCCAGAGGTTTCCGTCCCGGTCGCGCCGGAGGGCGGTAATCTGGTCTTCGGGGATTCCCGCGACGTGCGTCACTCGCCCGCTGCCGTCGATCCGGTCGAGTCCGTCCGTCGTTCCCGCGAGGACCGCGTCGCGCCCGTCCGTCAGGAGCGTGACGATCGTGTCGCTCGCCAGCCCGTTCGCCGTCGTGACAGCGTCGATCTTCCCATCGCGATAGCGAGCAAGCCCTCCCTTTGCGCTGCCGATCCAGACCGACCCATCGTCGGAAAGGGCAAGAGCGTTTACCAGCTCGTTCGGCAGGGGAAGCGAGAGCCGTTCCGCTTTGCCGTTCACGACGCGGCTCAGTCCGCCCCAGGAGCCGATCCAGAGAGTTCCGTCGGCGGCCTCCTCGATGGCGTTGACCAACTCGTCGCCGACGCCCGGTTGTGCGAGCTTCTCGAATTCTCCATTGCGAAGAACGACCACACCCGCGGCGGTGCCCAGCCAGAGGGAGTCGTCGCGCGTCCTGCAGAGAGTGAGAACGCTGCTGTTATCGAGCGCCGCGGCCGAGGACTTGTCGAACACGAGGAATTGCTCTCCGTTGAAGCGGACGATTCCTTCGTAGGTCGCGAGCCAGATGTAGCCGTCGGACGTCTGCGCGAATCCGCGCACCGTCCCGTGCGGAAGGCCGTCACGAACGGTCCAGCTCCGCCGGACGTACTGTGGGATCGTTCGATCTGCGGGCAGCGCGGCACCGTCGCTCGCGAGCAGCAGAGCGAGGGCAGCGGCCGCGGCGTAGCGCGCCGCCCGCCCGGCCACGCAGCGCGGGGAAGTCTTCGACTGCACGACGCGAGGAGCGATCTGCAAGTTGTGCCTGTGGCCTGACAGTAGAACGATCGACCCGCGAGGTCAACGGTGAGATTCGCAGGTCGCGCGTCTCTCGATGAGACCGAACCGTCGTGCTAACCTTTCGCCATGCGTCTCTCCGTGAACATCGACCACGTCGCCACGATCCGTCAGGCTCGCAAGGCGGAGGAGCCCGATCCGGTGACGGCCGCGGCCCTTGCCGAGCTTGCGGGAGCACAGGGCATCACGATTCACCTTCGCGGCGACCGCCGGCACATCCAGGACCGCGACGTCGAGCTCCTGCGCCGCACCGTCTCGACACGACTCAACGTCGAGATGGCGGGGACGAGGGAGATGGTCCGACTCGCGCAGTCGTTCAAGCCCGACCAGGTGACGCTCGTTCCGGAGCGGCGGGACGAACTGACCACCGAAGGCGGGCTCGACGTGATGCTCCACGCCGGGTCGCTCGACGGGGTCGTTCGCGAACTGCGGGACTCGGCGATCGACGTCTCGGTCTTCGTCGATCCCGACCTCGAGCAGATTCGAGCCTGCCAAAAGCTCGGCGTGCCGATCATCGAGATCAACACCGGCAAGTACGCGGACAACTGGAAGACGTCGCGTGCGGTGGCGGAGCTCGAAAAGGTCACCAACGCGGCACGTGGCGCGCGGAAGCTCGGGCTTCGCGTCCTCGCCGGTCACGGGCTGACCTACCGGAATGTCGACGCAATCGCCCGCCTCGCCGAGATCGAGGAGCTCAACATCGGTCACTCGATCATCTCTCGCGCCGTCCTCGTCGGCCTCGAACGTGCCGTGCGGGAGATGGTAGACCTGCTACGGAATCCGAGAAGTTGAGAAGGCAGGCCAAAGGCCAAAGGTCATAGGTCAAAGCAGGCGAGAGGCGAGAAGCGAACTAGGGGTGATCTCGTTTGATCGTAGGGGCGACCCGCCGGGTCGCCCGTTGTGTGTTCGTGGTCTGGAGAAGCGAGGGATGCAGCTCGTCGCCCGCGCAAAGGTCCCTTCTGTCAGCAGGCCCGCCTGCCTGCTTTGACCTATGACCTTTGGCCTTTGACCTGCTTTATCGCCATCCTCGCCGCCGCCCGCTCTTCGCGCGTCAACGGCCGTGTGGAAAAGCGGTCGCGCTCGTAGAGCTCGATGACCTGCTCGACGACGGGAGCGATCGACGGCCGGGCGGAGCGAACGAGCATGACGACGTCGGCGCCGGTCATCGAGGGTGTGACGCGCAGCCCCTGTTTGGCGAGCTTCATCGACAGCCGGTCGAACAGAGAGGGGCGCCGTCGCCAGCGCCAGGCGAGCGCGAAGAGTACGGCGACCAGCGCCGCGACGCCGAGGTCGATCGCGAGCGCGCCGGTATCGAGCGATGGAATCGCCGCGGCGCCAGCCTTCAGTCGAGCGATGAGGTCGCGAGAGGCGTAGAAGGCGGAGAGGATCAGGTTCACCTGGTCGGAGAGTCCGAAGGTGAGGATGTACCGATCCCAGAAGAAGTTGATCGACTCGGAGACCGCCGACAGATACGCCGAGAAGAAGTCAGGCGCCCCGGCTCCCGGCCTCATGTCCGACGGCGTCGGATCCCACGTCGTCCAGCGCGATCCCTCCCACACCTCCACCCAGGCGTGGGCGTCGCTCTGCCGGATCACGTAGTACCCGCCGAGCCGGTTGTACTCGCCTCCGTAGTAGCCGCCCACGGCACGGGCCGGCACGCCTCGCGCCGCGAGGAGCAGGACCATGCCCGCGGCGAAATGCTCGCAGTGGCCGCGCCGCGCGGAGAGAAGAAACTCCTCGACTCCGACAGGGTTGTCGAGACTCACCGGGTTAGGCAGGTACTCGAAGTTCGCGGACAGGTGCGACTGGAGGAGCGTCGCATTCTCCCGCGGCGTGGTCGCGTTGCTCGCGATGCGGTTCGCGAGCTCCGCGATCTCCGGCGGAACGTCGTATGAGGGGAGCTGACGGGGCGGGAAGATCGGCTCGATCTCGCGGCTCGCCGCCACGCTGAACTCGATCAGCGCCTCGCCCGGTCCCGGGAGGTTGTACGCGCCTTCGTTAGGCGCCTCGAAGAGGGAACCGAGGCCCCTCACCTGCCACGTGCCGACCGGCAGGAAGAGTCGCTGGCCCTGCGCGACGGTTCTCGACTGGCGGATCTCGATCGCGTGGCTTTCCGCCGCGGGGCGCGCAATCGAGTATCCATCGTCCTCGGGGACGATTCGCCGCGTCGTCCGCACGGCCCGCGAGGTCCACCGGCCGTTGATGTAGCGGTCGTAGTGGCCGCCGCGCAGGCGCATGGGAGTGAAGTCCTGAGCGGCCCCCGACGGGAGCGTCACGCGCGCGACGACGCGCGGGTCGGGAGTGATCGCGCGCCCGGACGAGAGGTCGATGGAGTCGGAAAAACCGGTCGCGGCGCCCTGCGCGGAGAACGCGCCCCCGCGTACGAACGGATTCCGCACGCGCGGCAGCAGCGGGAAGAACGCGATCGCCGCGACGATGAGCACCGCGAGGTACGCCGCCGCGCTCCGGTTCATCGGCGACTCGACCTCGCGCGCGCCGACGAGCCTGGCCGACTCCTCGCGGCTGATCTCGATCAGCTGGCGGAGGAGAAGGAAGGTGAAGCCGGCGACGAACAGGGAGATGGCGATGTGCGTCGCCGTCGCGATCGCGGCGATCGCTATCAGGAAGATCACCAGGAGCCGCTGCGGGTGGTTCTTCTCCGAGTCGCGATCGACCGCCTGGTATGCCGCGATGAAGAAGAGCAGGTGCCCCGTTGCGCGGATCAGGCTTCGCGAGATCCCGATCCCGTCGACGAAATAGAAGACGAAATAGGCGATGGCGAGGAACCGGAGTAACCCGCGCGGAAGGCTCGCCCCCGGCCGGCGAAGCTGCCAGACGAAGATCGCCCCCATGACGAGGTGGTAGAGCGAGACCGAGACGGGCGAGAGGGCGGCGCTGAAATAGAGCGGCAGCGCCGCCGCGATCGCGAGCAGGATCGGCTCGGTTTCACGCGGTACGCGCATCGCGCTCCCTGCTCCTCAGCGAAAAGAGAATGACGCCGGGCCCGGCAAACGGCACGGGTGCCTCGGCCTGCGGTTGCACCACCGCGAGCGACTCGAACGCCGCAATCCCGCGGTCCTCCCGGCCGACGAGGCTCGCCTGGCGGCCGAGATGGAAGTGCACGTCGTAGCCCTCCTCGATCGCGTTTCGCACCGCTGTTGACGCTTCGCTGACGAGTTGCTCGAACCGTTCGCGATCCGCGCCGCTGGGAAGGAAGGAGTCGAAACTGATCGCGACGATCGGATTCGAGTCCTGCTGCGACTGCTTCATGACCCAGCGTCCCACGCTCGCCGACTTCTTCCAGTGAACGTGACGCAGCGAGTCGCCGCGCACGTATTCGCGGAAGGCGAAGACCTCGCTCCCGGCTCCGGCGGTATTTCGCTGGGTTCTCTCGCCGAGAGCCGGCGCGAAGTCGTCCCGGAGCGAATGGTCGTCGAGCAGCTTCGGGTAGACGATCGCGCTTCCCTCGAGCGCTGCCCGGCGTTTCTTCGTGAACAACGCGAACGGGAAGCGGGTATAGAGGTCGACACGCGCGAAGCTCACGCGCCCCCGGCGGTCGAAGCGAAACGTCGCGGGGAGCTCGACGTCGCTCTTGCGCTCGACGACCGGGACGAGGATCGGCTCCTCGAAGTGCGGTCCCGTGACGATCAGGTCGCGCACCGTCCAGAGGCGCGAGCGGTTGTGGAGTCGCAGCGTGCCACCAGCCGGCTTCCCGGCCCAGGCCTCTCCCAGGTACGAGACTTCGACCTCGATGCTCTTCAGCCCGTCCTTCGATGCGATGCCCGAGACGATCAGCAGCCCGAGCATCGCCGACAAGGCGATGTAGAGCGAGTTGTTTCCGGTGTTGAGCGCCGCGAAGCCGATCAGGAAGGTGAACAGCAGATATCCGGCCCCGATCTTCGTGAGCCTCACGACGCCGTCGAATTCGAACGGGCGGCGCGGCATCGGCTACCTCGGCACTGGAGTCTGCGAGACGATCCGCTCGATTGCGCGCGCCTCGGGTGTCAGGTCGCCGTGTCGCACGTGACGCTCGTGCAGCATCACGCGATGCGAGAGGACGGAGACCGCGAGGCTCTTCACGTCCTCCGGCGTCACGAAGTCGCGCCCTCGCACCATCGCGAGCGCCTGCACCCCACGATAGAACGTGAGGGAGCCGCGCGTCGACACGCCGAGCGCGATCTCCGGGTCCTTGCGCGTCGCTTCCACGAGCGCCATCACGTAGTCGACGAGCGGCTCGCTGACGTGGATCGAGGAAACGCGGTTCTGCATCTCGATGAGCTCGGTCGCGGTGAGGACGGGACGCAGGTTGGCCAGCGCGTCCTGAGCGCCTCCCGCCCTGAGGATCTCGCGTTCGTCGATCGCGTTCGGATACCCGATCGTCAGCTTCATGAGGAACCGGTCGAGCTGTGATTCGGGGAGCGGATAGGTGCCGATGTGCTCGACCGGATTCTGCGTCGCGATCACGAGGAACGGGTTGGGAAGCGGGAGGTGCTGCTTCTCGACGGTGACCGTGCCTTCATTCATCGCTTCCAGGAGCGCGGACTGCGTCTTCGGCGTCGCACGATTGATCTCGTCGGCGAGGAGCACGTTCGTGAAGACGGGCCCGGAGAGAAACTCGAACTGCTGGCGTTCCTGGGCGTAGACCATGACGCCGACGATGTCCGACGGAAGCAGATCGCTGGTGAACTGAATCCGCTGGAACTCGACCGACACCGAGCGGGCCAGCGCATGCGCGAGCATCGTCTTGCCAACGCCCGGCACGTCCTCGAGGAGGATGTGCCCGCGGGCGAGCATCGCCGCGATCGCGTAGCGGACGACTTCCGACTTTCCGCGGATCACCAGCTCGACGTTCTGCTGTAGCGCGGCGATCTTCGTCGCTGAGTCTCGCGCCGTTGGATTCGTCGCCATCTCGTTTCTGACAGTCATGCGGCTCCTTCGTCGTGCCGGCAGAGAAGACGGTTGTGCCCTCTCATTATCTCTCTACGATCCGGAACCCGATTCGTCTCTCCCGCGCTTCCCGAATTGCGTCCCCACCCTTACGGGTGGGGCTATCCAGAAGTGGCCGCTGGCGCGGCCATTGAGGATGGCTGCGCGATTCCGTCCCCACCCTTACGGGTGGGGCTATCTAGAAGTGGCCGCTGGCGCGGCCATCAAGGAAGCCGCTCTTCGCCTTTCGCCTGCTTGGTGCTGCCGGGCGCATAGGTAACAAAGAAACC
>JBPPMG010000509.1:0-23029 GCA_051305935.1 Thermoanaerobaculia bacterium | reverse complement strand
ACCAGAGTCGGCCGAACTGGTCGCGAACGCTCGCCCAGATGATTCCCTTCCCGAGCCCGTCGGCTTCGGAGTACGAGGTGAACCGGCGCCCGTCGAACATCGACACGCCGCTGTCGGTTCCGAACCAGAGATTCCCGTCCGCGTCCTCGACAGTCGTGCGGACCGTCGGGTTGTGCAGCCCGTCGCGCGTCCGGAAAACGGAGAACGACACGGTGTCGAAGCGGTTCAACCCGTCGGACGTTCCGACCCAGAGGTAGCCGCGCGAATCCTGGAACACACTCCATACCTGCGAGTGCGAGAGCCCGTCGTCGGCGGTGAAGTTGATCGCGGGCAGTTGTTGCGCCGAAACGACGCCGGAAGGGGAGAGGAGGCACACGAGCACAAGGACAACCAGGCTCGCCTTCGCGCGCAATTCGACAGCGCCGCCCCGGATCCCACGTCCCGCCCGGTGATCCATGTGAAGCGAATTGTAGACGACGGCGCGGCGGGACGTGCCGCTTTCGGGATTCCACGGCAGCGATATGCCGATCGCCGACCGGTCGCGCTAATCGTAGAGCAGACGAAACGCGGCGCCCGCGCCTGGCGGCGTCTCGGAGATCGGCTCGAACGAGATGTCGGCGACTTCCGTCGCGGCTTCCTTCACCGCCTCGGTGACGAGAATCTCGAAAGCCCTGGCGGTGTCCTCGCCGAGCTTGCTCGCGGCGTTGACCTCCGCGCCGAACACGTCGGAGTCGCCGATCCTCAAGACCCGGCCGAAACCGAGGCCGACGCAGAGGAGCACTTTCTCCTCCTCCTCCTTGTCCTGGTTGTGGATCTGGAGCAGCCGCTGCATCTCGATCGAGGCGAGGATTGCCTTCTGGACGTTCCGGAAGATCACGAGCAGGCTGTCTCCCTCGGCCTTGAGCAGGATGCCGTCGTGTTCCTCGATGACCGGCACGCAGACACGCTCGGACTCGTAGATCGTCTGGAGGAAGTGGATGATCCCGAAACGCGCCACGTGGCGGGAAAAGCCCGCGAGATCGGTGAACATGATGCACCAGTTCTCGCCGAACAGGTCCCAGATGCGCTGGTCGATGTGCTCCTTATCCGCACCCGGCTTGAGGCGCGCGGCAATCAGGCTTTCGAGCCGGTCTTCGGATGCAGGTCGCAGAATCGACGTTCGCTTCAGCATGACGCGGGCCCCTCCAGTGAGGAGTGGATTCTACGATAGAGCGGCATGTGGAGTGCGAAAGCAGAGCTTCGCGTCGGCGCGAAAGCTTCGCTTTCGCACTCCACATACAACTAACAATTCGCCGCGCGCAGCAGCGCTTCCAGTTCTTCCCGTGTCAGCGCGCGATGCTTTCCGGGCTCGAGCTCGCCGATGGCGATTGGGCCGATGGCGATGCGCGCGAGGCTGACGACCTTGCTGCCGACCGCCTCGACCATTCGTCGTACCTGCCTGTTGCGCCCTTCGACGATCGTCATCGCGAAGACTGTCTTGCCTCCCGGCTCGCGGAGGCGTTCCACGAGCGCGGGCCTCGTCGGCCCGTCCCGCAGCTCGACCCCGAGGCGGAGCATCTCGAGCTGCTCGTCTCGAAGATGCGTCGAGGCCTTCACCTGGTAGGTCTTCGGAACCTTGTACTCCGGGTTCGTCATCCGTTCGGCGAACTCGGCGTCGTTGGTGAGGATGAGGAGGCCGCTCGTGTCGAGGTCGAGCCTGCCGACCGAGAAAAGGTAGCGGTTGCGGTCGGGAAGAAGGTCCCAGATCGTCGGCCGTCCCTGCGGGTCGCGGTGTGTCGTCAGGTAGCCCGTCGGCTTGTGCAGGAGCAGGTGGACCCGTTCGCGCGCTGCGAGGGGACGCCCCTCGAGCTCGACGCCGTCGCGCTCGAGGTCGACCCAGTGGTCGGGGTCGCGCACGACGCGGCCGTTGACGCTGAGTTTCCCTTCAGAGATCCAGCGTCGTGCCTCCGTACGCGAGCCGAGCCCTGCTTTCGAGACGATTCGCTCCAGCGTCTTGAAGGGGCGGTCTCCGGGGGGGAGGCGTCGAGCGGGGCTCACCTGCTGAATATACCGTCCCGAAACATCGAGCGAGAACCCCGGAGGCGCAGCGTCCGTACCTACTGCAGTGCCGGTGCGGCCTCTGGCCGCAGCATGGCGATCGGTGTAGCCTGATGGCGAAACTTGCGATGACTATCCCTGATGACGACGCCTACAGGAACGTGCTGGCGCCGCTGCGCCCGGCCGAGAGCGAGCTCGCATTCCGAGACGGACTGACGGGGCTCTACAACTACCGGCTCCTCGAGCAGCTTCTCGAGGAACGGTGGGGCGAGCTCGTCGTGCTCGCGGATCGGTTTGCGATCGTCTTTCTCGACCTCGACCTGTTCATGGACGTCAACGACCGGTACGGGCATCTCTCCGGTGACGAAGTGCTCAGGGCGACCGGCACGATCCTGCGGAACCACTTTCGAGCCGGCGATTTCGTCTTCCGTTATGGCGGCGACGAGTTCGTGGTGCTCCTTCCAGGCGCGGATGCCGGGGAGGCGGCGAGGCTCGGAGAGCGGGCGCGCATCGCGATGCTCGAGGCGGAGTTCGTCGCTCCGGAGGAGCAGCAGCGCATCGAGGTTCCGGTGAGCTTTTCGATCGGCGTGGCGGCCTACCCGGGAGACGGCGAATCGGGCAAGGCGGTGCTGGCCCGTGCGGACGAGCGCCTCTACGCGGAGAAGCAGGCGCTCAAGAGGCGGATCCGCCGTCGCCGCGCCGTCGTTTCCGTGGCCGCGACCCTGCTCGTCGGCGCCCTCATCGCCGGTGTCCTCCTCTCGATTCCCTCGCGCCTTCCCGATACGGTTGCCGAGCCGCCGAGCGCGAGCGCGGCTGCACCCGTGCCGGCGATGACGAGCGCGGAGGATGAGAAACTGCTGCTCGCGCGCATCGCGGAGCTGCAGGAGGAGATCGCGCGCCTAACGCGTGACCAGAAGGAGAGCGCCGCCATGGGCACGGCTGGTCGTGCCCCGGAGATCGAAGCGTTGCAGACGCAGGTGCGCGAGCTGAGCGAGCGGCTCGACGCGCGCCCGGTCGGTCCGGCCGCTCCGTCGCCGGATGTCCCGCGCCAGAGTGTCGAGCGTCCCGCTCCCGATCGTGCCGCGCAGGAGGCCGCGCCCCACGAGAGGCCTGCGGCCCCGTCGTCTCCGCCGGCCGCTACTGCGCGTCCCGAGTCCGCCGTTCGGGTCCTTCCGCGGCTTCTCGAACCGGTCGTTCCGCGCTATCCCGCCATGGCGCTCGACCGCCGCGCCGAGGCGACGATCGAGTTCAACGTGCTGATCGACGATGAGGGGCGCGTCGTCAGCGCCACCCCGATCGGCCCCCCGAAAGGCCTTGGGTTCGACGATGCTGCACGCGCCGCCGCTCTCTCCTCGCGATGGAAGCCGGGAACCCGTGGAGGACAGCCCGTGTCGATGGAAACGAAGCTCGTGGTCCAGTTCCGCATTCGCGGATAGAGGAAAGACACGAATTGAGACTTGAGGATTGAGAATGCAGAGATGGCGACGGGGCGCGATCAGCGAAACCGCTTCGCTTCATTCCCCAACACCCCGTATCTCAATTCTCAATTCGGTTTTCTCCCCTCCCGGGTCTATCATTCTCCGCATCCAAACGACTCAGGCCGGGCGGCGGCATCTGCGAGGAGGCATTGAATGAAGACCCTGTTGAATCTCGTCTCGGAGAAGGGTGCGGAGATCTGGTCCGTCGGTCCGGGCATGACGGTCATCGAAGCCGTGCGGATGATGGAAGAGAAGAAGGTGGGCGCGCTTCTGGTCATGGAAGGGGGGCGCCTGGCCGGAATCGTCTCGGAGCGTGACGTCGCGCGGAAGGTGACCCTGGGCGGCGGTGACGCGCGCGCGATGCAGGTGCTGGAGATCATGACCTCGCGAGTCGTCTGCGGCCGGCCCGACCTCAAGGTCAACGAGGCGATGGCGATCATGACCGACAAGCGGATCCGCCATCTTCCGGTCGCCGACGGAAACCGCGTCGTCGGCGTCATCTCGATCGGCGACCTCGTCAAGGAGATGATCGAGGAACAGCAGTTCATCATCGGCCAGCTCGAGCACTACATCACGAGTTAGGCGAAAGGCAGGCCAGAGGCCATAGGTCAAAGGTCAAAGCAGGCGAGCGTCTGGCGTAGAGACTCCCGGAAGCGCTGTGACGCGAATGCTCGGAATTTCGTAGGGGCGACGCGATGCGTCGCCCGTGTCTTATGCGGCTGAGATACGCAGCAGTTGGCCGCGCTTTCGCGCTGCAAGATGCGATCGAACGTCGTGCAAACTGACAGGGGCACGGCATGCCGTGCCCCTGCGTGACTCATGAGCTTTTTGCGCAGAAAGAACCAACCTGCGCGAATCCTCTGCCTGCTTTGACCTATGACCTTTGACCTTTGACCTGCCTCTCGGCCTGCCTTACGCCAGCAGGCTGCGCAACATCCAGCCTGTCTTCTCGTGGATGTTCATCCGCTGCGTGAGGAGATCGGCGGTCGCCTGGTCGTTCGCCTCGTTGACGACGGGGAAGATCGAGCGCGCGGTGCGCACCACCGCTTCCTGCCCCTCGACCAGCTTCCGGATCATCTCCTCGGCTGCCGGCACGCCGTCGTCCTCGCGGATCGACGTGAGGCGCGCGAAGTCCTTGTAGCTTCCCGGCGCGGGAAACCCGAGAGCGCGGATCCGTTCGGCGATCAGATCGACGGCCAGCGAGAGCTCGTTGTACTGGCCTTCGAACATCAGGTGAAGCGTGTTGAACATCGGTCCCGTCACGTTCCAGTGGAAGTTGTGCGTCTTCAGGTAGAGCGTGTAGGTGTCGGCGAGCAGGCGTGACAGTCCGTCGGCGATCTGCTTCCTGTGGTCCTCTGAGATGCCGATGTCGATCGGCATTGCGGTGGGTGCTATGACGGCAGTGCTCATGATGTTCTCCTGTCTCCGGGTCAGTTCTCGTCCGGCGCGCATCGGAGTGGCGCGGCCGGGGCGGTCATGTGCGACGGCGGCGGCGCTTCACGCCGCGCATCACGACCTGGAAGTCGGTGACGTCGAATCCTTCGAGCGCCTCGATGTTGCAGACGTCGACGCTCTCCCACGGGACATCGTGGATCGCGCCGCTCATTTCGTCAATGAAGTGATGGTGCCTCTCTGTGTTCGGGTCGAAGACGACGCTTCCCCCGGTGAGCGCCGGCGCGCGGAGCAGCCCCTTCTCCACGAAGAGATTCAGCGTGTTGTAAACCGTCGCGCGCGAGATCCACGGGAACGACTCGCGGACGACGCTGAAGACGCGGTCCGCCGTGGGGTGCTCGTGGGTCGACAGAACGTAACGGGCCACCGCGAGGCGCTGCGCCGACGGCTGCACGCCGTGGTCGGTCAGGGCCTTCTCGACGTCCACTCTCATCGACAATTTAGAACGAGTCTAAATCGAGATGTATTCCGAAGCATGGCCGGCCGGCAGGCTGGTTCCGGCGCCCGTTTCCCTTTCGCCCGGTCACGCGTCTCAAATGCATGGGCTTCGTTCGCTCGCTCGCGCTCGTCGTGCTGCTCGGGATCGCCCCCGGCCTTTCCGGCGAGCAGTTGCGTGTGCCGCTGTCCCCTGGCACCCGCGCCGACCTCGTCGTCGTCGACAAGAGCGACCGAACGCTCACGCTCTTCCGCGCCGGTCGCGAGCTCCGGACCTATCGCATCGCGTTAGGCCCGAGCCCGGAAGGGCACAAGCAGCAGGAAGGTGACGGGCGGACCCCCGAGGGGCGGTACGTGATCGACTGGAGAAACGCGAAGAGCGCGTTTCATCGGTCGCTTCACATCTCCTATCCGAATGCTCGCGATCGGGCCGCCGCTCGCCGCCGCGGCGTCGATCCCGGGGGAGCGATCATGATCCACGGCCTCCCGAACGGCATGGAGTGGCTCGGCGCGGAGCACGTCGCCAGCGACTGGACGCTCGGCTGCATCGCCGTCACGAGCGAGGAAATCGAGGAGATCTGGCGGGTGGTCCGCGACGGCACGCCGATCGAGATCAGACCGTGAGGCCCGACGCTCAATCGACGAAGGCGCCGCTCTCGTCGAGCTCGACCGAGCCGGTCCGGTTGCGGCCTTCCTTCTTCGCGCGGTAGACGGCGCCGTCCGCCGCTGCGACGAGCTCGTCCTTCGACGCGTCGCCCGCCGACGGCTTCGCGGTGGCGACGCCGATACTCAGCGTCAGCCGGAGCCCCGACCTGCAGCGGATATCGAGTCCTTCCATCGCGACTCGCGTCGCTTCGGCGATCGCGACCGCGTCCTCCCGGCCCGTCGACGGCAGGATCACCGCGAACTCGTCGCCGCCGTAGCGAGCCACGATGTCGCCCGCGCGCCGTGGCGAGGCCGCGATCGCGTCGGCGATCTGCTTGAGGCAATCGTCGCCCTGCTGGTGGCCGAAGTCGTCGTTGTAGTCCTTGAAGTGGTCGACGTCGACCATGAGGATCGACAACTGCTCTCCGTGGCGGAAAGCGCGTTTCCACTCGGCGTCGAGCGCCTCGTCGAAGCGGCGGCGATTCGCCACCCCGGTCAGCGCGTCGGTTGCGGACAGGTGCTGCAGCCGTTGATTCGCGGCCTCGAGCTCCGCGGTGCGTTGCTCGACCTGCAGCTGCAGCTCCTGGCGATGCTCGACGAGTTGCCGCACGCGCAGGCGCAGGATTCCCCAGAGCAGCAGAAGCACGCCGACTGCCGCCAGGGCGATGAAGAGCGGCTGCTGCCACACGTACGACTCGACCCGCAGGTCGAACGTGGCCCCTTCTTCGTTCCAGACGCCGTCGTTGTTCGCGGCGATCACGCGGAACCGGTAGGCGCCGGGGCCGATGTTCGTGTAGATCTCCGTTCGCCTCACGCCAGCGTCGACCCACTGCGCGTCGAGCCCCTCGAGACGCGTCCGGAAGCGCACTCCTTCGGGCGCGATGAAACTCATCGCCGCGTAATCGACTTCGATGCGGTGCTGCCCGGCCGCGAGGACGAGCCGGCCGTTCTTGATGGGCGCGGGCGCGCCGTCGACCCGCACGCGCTCGATCACCACCGGAGGCGCGAGCGGATTCGTCGCCATCCTCTGCAGGTCGGCCGCGACCGCGCCCCACGGCGTCGGGAACCAGAGCGTCCCGTCGCGCGCCACCCAGCCCGCCGGCTGTGAGGCGCCGTTGACCTGATTCGTCCGCATGCCGTCGGCGCGCCCGTAGCGCACCGCCTCCGCGCGTCCCTCGCCGTCGTGCGCCACCTTTTCGAGCGCCGCGCGCGAGATCTTCGTGATGCCGCGGTTCCCGCTCATCCAGAGGAAGCCGACGCGGTCCTCGAGCACCTGAAACACCGCATCTTCCGGGGCGCCGTGCTTTCCGAGGAACGGGAACACCTTCCCATCGTGGAGCAGGGCGAGTCCGCCGTTCGAGCCGATCCACGCCGAGCCGTCACTCTCGAGCCGGATGCAGAAGATCGACGAGTGGAGCGGCCCGTCGAGCGGGACGGTCTCGATCGACTCGCCGTCGATGATGTAGAGCCCCGACGCGGTTCCGGCCCAGACGCGCCCTCGAGCGTCGACCTGCAAGGCGTTGACATTGTTGTCGCCGAGCCCTGTCGCGTGGTCGATCGTTCGCACGACCCTTCCGTCGCGAACCTCGGTCAAGCCCCGATTCGATCCGACCCACAGCGTCCCGTCGGGCGCCTCGGCGAGCGAGAGAATCGTGTCGCTCGGAAGTGGCACGTCGAGTCGTTTCGTCACCCCGTCGCGATGCCACGCGAGGCCCCCGCCGACGGTGCCGATCCAGATCGTGCCGTCGCGCGTCTCGAGGAGCGAGCGTGCGAACTCGCTCGGAAGCCCCTGCGCGCGCCCGATCACCTCGATCGCCCCGTTGCGGACGACGTTGACGCCGCCGCCGTCGGTGCCAATCCAGATTGCGCCGTCACGCGCCTCGAGGATCACGCGCACGGCGTCGGACGACATGCCGCGCCGGGTCGTGTAGAGCGTGAACTTCTTCAGCTTCAGGCCGATGAGGCCGCCGCCGTTCGTGCCGAGCCACACCGTGCCCTCGCGGTCGCGGTAGATCGACCGGACGATGTCGTTAGGCAGGCCGTTCTTCGTCTGCAGCGACTCGATTCGCCCGCTGGCGATCCGGTTCAGCCCGCCCCCCTCGGTTCCGATCCAGAGCGTCCCGTCGGGGTCGATCATGAGCGCGCGGATCTTCTCGCTCGTGAGACCCTGGGCCGTCCCGAAATTCGAGACCACGCCACCGGCGATCCGGAAAACGCCACCCCCGTCGGTGCCCGCCCAGATCGTGCCGTCGGGCATCGTCGCCAGCGCGAAGACTCCGTGACCCGAGAGCGAGCGCGACAGATCTTCGACCGCTCCCTTCGTCGTCACGCGGAGAAGGCGGCCGTCCTCGTATCCGGCCAGGATCTCGCCCGCGGTCGTCGTTGCCATCCGCCGGACCGAGCCCGCGAGCCGCGGGTCCTTCGCCGGGACGACCTTGTCGGCGACGATCGTGAAGAGGCCGCTGTTCGTGCCAATCCAGATCGTCCCGTCGCCCGCTTCTCGCACGCCTCGGATGAACTGCCCTCCGAGCCCTTCTTCGAGCCCCCATCGGCTCCAGGTGCCGGCGGCGTAACGGCTCACCCCACCGAGAAACGTCCCGAACCAGAGCGCGCCCCTGCTGTCTTCGTAAATCTCGAGCACGCCGTTCGCGCCGAGGCCACCGGCGGTCGACTGCCGGTCGAAGACCTCGTAGGTGATCCCGTCCGTGCGCACGACGCCTTCGTACGTGGAAACCCAGAGATAGCCATCGCGCGATTGGAGGATCGAGTGGACCGTCGTCTGCGGAAGCTCGCTCTGAATGACCTCGAGGTCGAGGTCGGCGAGGGAACGGCTCTGCAAAGCCGAGGCCGGGACGGCGGCGAGCACAACTAGAATGAGGAGAGCCGTCTGGGCTGTCCGGAACAAGGTCGGGTACCCTCTCCGGGAAAGTCTATCGCGAAGCGGCGCCCGGTGCACCGCAACCGAGGATAGGAAAGAACGACCGACGGACGGTGGCTCCGCGTGACGAGGGGCCGCCTTGCCGAGTCGATCGAAGCGCACACACTCATGAAGCGTCAGTCGGTGTCCCTGCTCGTGGCCCTCGTCCTCCTGGGACTCGCGTCGGCCGTTCTCGCCGCGGCTGCTCCCTTTCACGGCAACACGTCGAGCAAAGTCTTCCACGCCTCCACGTGCCAGCACTACGACTGTAAGAACTGCACGGTCGAGTTGAAGACCTTCGACGAAGCGATCGACCGGGGCTTCCGTCCGTGCAAGCTCTGCCGCCCCTCGTCTGCCGCGACGACCACGCGGTCCGCCGTCACCGCGTCCTACGTCGGCAACACGTCGAGCATGAAGCTGCACCGCACGAGTTGTCGCCACGCGTCCTGCGCGAACTGCACCGCCCGCTTCTCGTCGCGCGACGACGCGATCAAGAAGGGCTACGTGCCGGGGAGGTGCTGCAGTCCGTAGGGTCGAATCGGTGGGACTTGACGCCCTCGATCAGGCGCCGTGAGGGAAGGAAGGGCAGGAGGCCCGGGGCACTCCCCGATTCATCTGGTGCGTCCGGAGGGACTCGAACCCCCAACCCTCAGATCCGAAGTCTGATGCTCTATCCAATTGAGCTACGGACGCGTTCCGGTAAAGAAGTCTAGTCCAGGCGACGGCACCTCGCAACGGATGCGTCGCGTGCGCCGCTCACTCGTAGTGGGTCCACATCCGGACGACTTTCACCGTACGCTCGCGGCGGAGCACCTGATACACCAGACGATGCTGGATGTTGATCCTGCGCGAGAACGCTCCGGCGAGATCGCCGACGAGTTTCTCGAAGGGAGGAGGGGACTGGAAGGGATCGCGGCGGAGGATCTCGAGCAGCGCTTCGGTTTTTGGCTTGAGACCCGACCGCTTCACCTTCTTCGAGTCTTTCACCGCCTGCGGTGTGAAAACGATCCGCCAGGCCCTCACCAGTCGAGCGACTCCAGGCACTCCTTCACCGGCGTCGAAAGGCCCTTGCGGATCGAGGCGCGCATCCCGGGGATCGATAGCAGGTGGAGTGTTTCCTGGATCGCGCTCCAGTCCTCGAGGGAGACGAGAACGGCATCGGCGCGCTTTCCGGTGATCTGAACCGGCTCGCTCGTGACTGCCGTCTGGTCCAGCAGTTTGTAAAGATTGGTCCGAGCCTCGCTGGCCGTGATGATTTTCATGATCGCTGATATCGTACGTGATCTCGTACGCCTATGTCAAAGCGCGGACGATGCGATTCGCCGTTACCCCACGCTGACGCCTGAGGCTATCCAGAGGTGCCCGCTTCCGCGGCCAGGAGCAGGGCGGCCGTTCGTCGCCTCACTCCGGCAGCGGGATGCCGCGCTTCGTCGCGAACTCCTTCAGCGCTGCGAGGTGCGCGCCGTCTTCCTTGCCGAGGGTGTTCAGGAGTTTCGCGACTTCTTCGTTCGCCTGCCGCAGCGCATTCTTGAAGTGGGTCTCCGCGGCGGAGGTTTCCATGCCGAGGGCGAGGGTGACGGCGTGCGCGACGGAGGAGGGTGGGGCGCTGGTTCGCAGCGTGCGGATCTCGGCGATTGTCGCCTCGATCGCCGACGGCTCGATCTGGACCTCCTTCTCGAACTGTCGGTTCTTCTGGTGAATGCGCTGCTGGTATTCGATCAGGCTCGCATGCCCGCTCTCTTCCCGGCTCATCCTCGCGAAGAGCTGCGACGCTTCCGTGTCGGACGAGAAGCGGTCCGCCCAGGAGCCATAGAGCGCAGAGAGCTCCTTCTCGAGGTCGATCATGGGACGAAAGGCGTGGCTGATTAGCATCGAGATGCCCTCACCGTTGAAATTTTGCGAATCTTCTCACACCAAGCGCGGACCAGACAGATCCTGCCGATCGAACGAACATCGCATCCACCCCGGCTGACACCGACCACTATTTCTCACCCTCCGCCTTCGGCTTCCACCCGCGCGCCAGGCGCTGCGATTCCGCGAGCTGCCCGGGCGTCAGTCTGGCGGCGAAGAGGTCGCGGTCCCTGATCACCCTGTCGCGAAGCTCGTTCCCGCTCGCCGGAACGCGTTCGGCCGCGATGGCGCACCAGAAGAACGCCTGCTGGTTGTCCTGCGGAACTCCATGCCCGTCTCCGTAAAGAATCCCCAGGTTGTACTGCGCCGCCCAGAATCCCTGCTCGGCAGCGAGGCGCTGCCATCGCGCAGCCTCCGCGAAGTCCTGCTCGACGCCCCGTCCGTTCATGTACATGAAGCCGAGATTCGTCTGCGCCTGCATGTGTCCCTGTTCCGCCGCTCGGCGGTACAACTTCGCCGCAGCCGTCAGATCCTTTGGAACTCCACTGCCGAGCTCGTACATGCTCGCAAGGTTGTGCTGCGCCCTCGCCAGGCCCTGTTCCGCCGCGAGCGCGTACCACTGAACAGCCCGGGCAGGGTCCTTCCCGACGCCGTCACCCGCCTCGTACATCACGCCGAGGTCTGCCTGCGCCGACGCGTGTCCCTGCTCCGCGGCGAGACGGTACCAGCGGACGGCCTCGAGATCGTCGGCCGCGACGCCGCGCCCGTTGTCGTACATCACGCCGAGCGCGTATTGCGCGCGCGCGTCACCCTTCGCCGCGAGAGGGCTCAGGAGCTTCAGTGCCGCCGCGTAGTCGCCCCGCTCGTGTGCGGCGACGCCGTCGGCGAACTCGTCGGCAAACGAGACGCCGGGCGCCGCGCCAAGCAGGACGAGCAGCAGGCAGAGGAACCGAGTCATGGCTGGGTTTGTGCCGCAATGATACCTGCCAGGAGGCGCATCGCAAGCAGCGAGCCTCCAGCCGGGACGATTCATCAGGACTCTGCCGCGGAGCGCGATAGCCGCGTGTCGATGCAGAAAGGATGATGAGACCCGCAACGCGGAGAAGTCGTTCCGTTGCGCGGCCGCAGGGTACGATTAGTCTGGATGGTCGGGCTCGAGGAGCGGTCGGTCGTAGCGCGTGTGGGTGGCGGAGTGTCCGGCGCCAGGGAGGCGATCTTCGCGATCCTCTCGCTCGTGGTGTTCACGCACCTGCTCTACGGCGCGATCCTCCCATTCGCCTTCACGCACGACGACCCGGTGATCTTCATGCATACGGCGTCCCGCACGCCGTGGGAGCTCGTCGCCTCGCCCAAGGCGTGGCGAGACTACAACGCGCTCAACTTCTTCCCCGAGCAGCTCTGGTCGTTCAAGCTCGACCTGACGCTGTTCGGTCTCGAGCCGTTCGCCTTGCGCGAGCGTCAGTTGCTCGGCCTAACGCTCGCCGCGTTCCTCCTCTACGCTGTGATTCGTGGTTTTGCGGGGCCGGTGGCCTCGGGCTGGGGAGCGGTGGTCTTCCTCGCAGGGCCGACTTGCGCGAGCCTTGCCGAGCAGTTGATGGCCCGCCACTACGTCGACGGCCTCGCCTTCGCTCTCGCTGCGTATCTCGCGCTCCGGAGGTCGTTCGCGTCCGAGCGACCCCGCGCCTGGCTCGCGGCGGCCTGCGGCCTCTACCTGCTCGCCGTGCTCGCGAAGGAGGTCTTCGCCCCGCTGCCGTTTGTCGCGTTCGTCGTCCATGGGGGGCTCCGGCGCAATCTCCGCGCGTGGCTCGGTCTCGGGGCGATGCTCGGCGTCGCGGTGGTCTACAGGATGTACATGGTGGGCGCACTGGCGCGCGTTTATCGGCCGGACATCTGGACGACTACGGCGCTCGTCGACAACGGACGGCGACTCGCACGCGCCATTCCGGAGGTGCTGTTCTCGCTTCCTCTCGCCTATTCGATCGCGGCGCTGTTGCTGTTCGTCTTCGCTGCCTCGATCGGTATGCGTTCCGTCAGGCATGCCGTCGTCGCGATCGCGGCAGCCGCGAGCGTCGCGGGTCCGGCGGTGCTCGTCGCGGAGAACCTCGACGCCCGGCATCTCCTTCCGCTCTGGGCGCTGATCTCGATCGGTGCCGCCTGGGGACTCTCTGCGATGACGCTGCGCACCGGGCGAGTAGCGGCACACGCCGCGGCGGCGCTCCTCGCGTTGCTGCTCTTCGCGGGCACGCTCGAGGGTAACCGGGCGCGCTGGAGTAACTGCCTCCACGAGGCGCGCGCATTCTCCGCGACGTGGGACTTCGTCTTCCGCGACGGCCGCCAAGGCGATGTGCTCCAGCTCCCCGATGGAGTCGTTCGCGGCTTCGGCTACAGCTACGCGGCCGCGTCGTGGTTGCGCATCCACTTCGGGGACGGCTCGCCCGGCCCGCTCGTGGCGGGCGTCGAAGACGTCGCATTCTGCCTCGTAGAGTTGCCACAGCCGCTCCGGCTATTCCGGGAGCGCGACGGGAAGATCGTCGAGGACCCTGAATTCGCAGCGTCGCTTCCCGCGCTTTGCGCCGCGTCGCGGCGGACAGGCGGGTTGCAGGCAAAAGTCTCGTACCGGCAGTCGCAGATTGTCTGGGAGCTCGACGGCGCATCGGGTTCGGGCACGCACTTCATCCTCGTGCGCCAGGTGCATCCGGAGCTCGAGACGTTCGCGCAGACGTACGCGTTTCCCCCGCGCGGAGCGCTCTGGATGCCGCCTGAAAGGGGAGAGCTCCGGGTGGCGTTTCTCTTCCGTTCGAACCAAGGATGGTTCACTGCGACGTCCCCGCAGACGATCCCGCTCAGGGAAGGTGCCGTGGTCGGCCTTCTTCCCGCGGCTCCCTAGTCGCGCGCTTACGCCTTCTTTGTCATCCGGATCGCCTCGAGCACGCGCGCGGGTGTCATCGGCAGCCTCTCGAGGCGCGCGCCGCAGGCGTCGAAGACCGCGTTCGCGATCACGGCGCCCATCGGCACGATCGCCGGCTCGCCGCCTCCCTGCGGCGCCAGGTCGTCGTTCTTCACCAGCACGGTCTCGATCTTCGGCACCCACGAGAACCTGGGAATCCGATATGTGTCGAAGTTCGTGTCGAGCAGCTTGCCGCCTTCGAAGCGAAGCTCTTCGGTGAAGACGTAGCCGAGCCCCATCGTGACGCAGCTCTCGACCTGCATCGTCGCGCCGTCGGGATTGACGACGATTCCCATGTCCTGCGCGCAGACGACGCGCTCGACTTTGACGCGGCCCGTCGTCTCGTCGACCTTCACGAAGGCGACGAGCGCCGCGTAGGTGCCGGCGTCGATACCGCATGCGATCGCGCGTCCCTGGCCGCTCGGCCCCGGCGCCGCCTTCCATCCAGCCGCCTCGGCTGCCGCCTTCAGCACCCGACGCATCCGCTCGTCTTTCGTATTTTTCAGCCTGAACTCGAGCGGATCGATCCCAGCGGCTGCCGCCGTCACGTCGATGTGGGACTCCCGCGCGAAGACGTTCGTGTTCGCGCCGGGCGCGCGCCAAGGGCCGACCGCGAAGAGATGAGCATCCGCTCCCGCTCCGCGCCATCCGCCGAACACCCTGATCCTGCAGTTAGGCACCGTGTAGAAGTCTTCGGTCGACCGCGCCCCCGCGAAGTAGACGTCGCAGTCCCATAGCGTGAGACTTCCGTCGGCGTCGACCGCCGACGCGATCTTCACCACCGCGGCGGGATCGAAGGTGTCGTAGAAGAATTCCTCCTCGCGCGTCCATTCGACCTGCACCGGCTTGCCGACGATCTTCGCGAGGCGTGCCGCCTCGATCGCCTGTCCCGATGCGGATTTCCCGCCGAAGCCGCCGCCGACGTACGGCGTGATGACCCTGACGTTCGCCGGCTCGAAGCCGATCGCCTTCGCGATCGCGTCTCTGGTCGGGAAGGGCGTCTGCGTCGACGCCCAGACGGTCGCCTTGCCGTCCTTCACCTCCGCGACCGCGGTGTGCGGCTCGATCGGCGCGTGGGCCCGGTAGCCGGCGCGCCAGGTCCTCTCGATGAGCCTGGCGGCGCCCTTGCGCGCAGCCTCAACGTCGCCGCGGGTCTCGCGCACTTCGGGCGCCGGGGCCTTGCTCACCAGGTAGTCGAAGATCGAGTCGGTGTCGACGCTCACCTTCTTTACTTCCCATCCCGCGACGATCGTCTTCACGGCCTGCGCCGCGATCTCCGGCTGCTCGTGCAGCACGGCGACGATTCCGTCCTGATTCACCAGGGTCAGGCCTTCGACTTTCTCCGCCCTGGTCGTGTCGACGCTCTTCAGCGTCGATCCGTGCGCCGGCGGGCGGAGTAGGCGGGCGTAGAGCATGCCCGGAAGGCGGATGTCCCCGGCGTACTTCGCCTGGCCAGTGACCTTCTCCTTTCCGTCGAGCCGCTTCGGCGAGCGCCCCATGACCTTGAACTCGGCCACCGAGCGCAACACCGCCTTCTCGTCGAGCGTCCGCGTGATCGCCTGCCCTTTCGCGAGCTCGCCGTAGGTCACCTTCCTCTTGCGATCGCTCGCGACCGACACGACGCCGTCTTCGACGACGAGCTCCTGCTTCGCGACCCCGAGCTTCTCCGAGGCGAGCTGGACGAGCACTGCCTTCGCCTCGGCGCACGCCGCGCGGAGCGACGGGCCGAACATGCGCGTCGTGAGCGAGCCGAACGTCCCCATGTCCCACGGGCACGTGTCGGTGTCACCGAGGATCATCTCGATTCGGGACAGGGAGACGCCTAACTCCTCGGCGGCCATCTGTGCCTGGGAGGTCATCACCCCCTGACCCATCTCGATCTTCCCCGAGAAGACGGTGATGCGGCCGTCGGGGGCGATGTGGAGGTAGGCGTTGACGTCGGTCGGATAGGGGCGCTGCTGCGCGAAGAGCTCGGAGGGGCTGGTGGTGACGAGGACGACGATCCCGCCGCCGAGCAGTTTGACGAATTCGCGACGATCGAGGCCGGGTGCGGTCGTCATCACTTGCCTCCTGTCGCGCCCGCGACGTCTTCGATTGCGGCGATGATTCTCTGGTGTGCGCCGCAGCGGCAGAGGTTGTCCTCCATGCCGTCGACGATCTCCTCGCGCGTGAGCTTCTTCTTTTCCTTCGTCAGAGCCCAGGCGTTCATGAGCATGCCGGAGGTGCAGTAGCCGCACTGAAAGGCGCCGTGCTCGATGAAGGCGCGCTGCAGCGGGTGGAGCTGGTCACCCTTCGCGAGTCCCTCGATCGTGATGACGTCCTTGCCGTCGACGTCGCCGAGCTGGGTGACGCAGGAGCGAACCGCCTTGCCGTCGACGACCACCGTGCACGAACCGCACTCTCCGATGCCGCAGCCGTAGTGCGTTCCGGTTAGGCCGAGGTCGGTGCGGAGGACCCAGAGCAGGGTGCGCTCCGGATCCGGGGGGAGGGTTGTCGGTTTTCCATTGAGACGGAACCGGATCTCTTTCGCCATGCGCTCCTCCTGATCGGGGAACTGCGTCGAAGTTGCTCGCGCTACGGTATCGTCACGGGCGAAAAGTGACAACGAGGTTTCGAGGGAGAGGCCGGCGAGCAAGGGGCGGGCCGCGGAGCGGGCGGAGGCGAACGACGTGTCGTCCTGAGCGAAGCGAAGGACCTCTCCGGGTTCTACCTGGTCGCAACAGGCGAGAAACCCCGGGGGCTGAAGACTTCATCTGTAGAACCCTGAGAGGTCCTTCGCTTCGCTTAGGACGACAAGTTCCGCGGGTAGCGCAGGTTTCGTCCTTCACGAACTGTTCTTGGACGTGCCTCCACCATCCCTCCCATGCTCGTTGCCAAGCCGTTGCACGCGGGGAGCCTCGAAAAGTCGTACTATTCTGCGGTTTTCGCGCCCGGCTCCCGGGCGCTCACTCTAGAGGAACCCAACATGAATGTGAAAGCTATGACTGCCGCGTGCGCGGCATTTCTTGCCGTGATGATGCTTCCCGCCAGTGCCGGCGCGGAAGCGGCCAAGGCTCCGGCACCGGGCTACGGAGCCTGGGGAATCGACCTGGATGGCATGGACCGCTCCGCGAAGCCGGGTGACGACTTCTTTCGCTTCGTCAATGGCAAGTGGGCGGACTCCACGCAGATTCCGCCCGACCGGACGCGCTACGGCGCCTTCGAGATGCTGCGTGACCAGTCGGAGATGCGCGTACGCGAGATCCTGGATCGCTGGGCCGCCGACACGACGCTGAAGCCGGGCTCGGAAGAGGCGAAGGTCGCGGCGATCTATCGCACGTTCCTCGACGAGAAGAAAGCCGAGGAGCTCGGAAGGAAGCCGATCGACGCGCATCTCGACGCGGTCCGCAATGCGAAGACGCGCGACGACGTCGCGCGTCTCATGGCCCGCACGCATGCTGGTGTCGGCCGGTCGATCGTCGGGACCGCGGTGTACGACGACGCGAAGCAGCCCGACAGGTACTCGATCTACATTTACCAGGGCGGGATCGGGCTCGCGGACCGCGAGTACTTCCTGCGCGAGAATTTCAAGCCGCAGAAGGAGCGCTACCAGACGTACGTCGCGGACATGCTGCGGCTCGCGGGCTGGGATGACGCCGACAAACACGCGGCCGACATCGTCGCGCTCGAGACGAAGATCGCCGAGGCGCACTGGACGCGCGCCGAGAGCCGCGACCGCGACAAGACCTACAACCCGATGACGGTCGCCGACCTCGAGAAGAACGCGCCCGGCTTCCCGTGGGCGCTCTACTACAAGGAAGCTGGCCTCGGAAAGGTCGACCGCTCGATCGCGAGCCAGAACACGGCCCTGCCGAAGCTGGCGAAGATCTATTCCGAGACGCCGGTCGAGACGCTCAAGGCGTGGCAGGCGTTCCACGTGACAGACACCGCGGCTCCGCATCTGTCGAAGGCCTTCGTCGACACGCACTGGGAGTTCCGCCAGAAGTTCCTCAACGGCGCCGAAGAACAGCGCCCGCGCTGGAAGCGCGCGGTCGAAGCGGCCGAAGGTGCGATGGGCGAGGCGATAGGCCGAACCTATGTGAAGGAGAACTTCCCGCCCGAGTCGAAGGAGAAGATGGAGAAGCTCGTCGGCGACCTCCGCACGGCGATGAAAGGGCGGATCGAGAAGCTCGAGTGGATGAAGCCGGAGACGAAGGCGAAGGCTCTCGACAAGCTTGCGAAGTTCGGCCTCAAGATCGGCTACCCGTCGAAGTGGCGCGACTACTCGAAGCTCGACGTGAAGGATGGCGATCTCTTCGGCAACTCCGAGCGCGCCGCGAAGTTCGAGTGGGAGTACGACGTCAACCGTATCGGCAAGCAGGTCGACAAGGCGGAGTGGCTGATGACGCCCCAGACCGTCAACGCCTACTACATGCCGCCGAAGAACGAGATCGTCTTCCCGGCCGCGATCCTGCAGCCGCCATTCTTCGACCCGAAGGCCGACCCGGCGGTGAACTACGGCGCGATCGGCGGCGTCATCGGGCACGAGATCACGCACGGCTTCGACGACCAGGGACGCAAGTCCGACGGCGACGGCGTGCTGCGCGACTGGTGGGCGCCGGAAGACGCCGCGAAATTCGACGCGCAGGCCGCGAAGCTCGGCGCGCAGTACGAGGCATTCGAGTTCAAGACCCTCCCGGACCTCCACCTCACCGGTAAGCTCACGATGGGCGAGAACATCGGCGACCTCGGCGGGGTTCTCCTCGGGCTGGAGGGTTACAGGGTGTCGTTAGGCGGCAAGCCGGCGCCCGTGATCGACGGTTTCAGCGGCGAACAGCGGGTATTCATGGGCTGGGCGCAGGTGTGGCGCACGCTCTACCGCGACGACTCGCTGCGGCAGCAGATCGTCAACGGCCCGCACTCGCCGGGCCAGATCCGCGCCTTTGCGCCGCTCCGCAACGTCGACGCGTGGTACGAGGCGTTCGACGTGAAGGAAGGCGACAAGAACTACGTGAAGCCCGAGGATCGCGTTCGGATCTGGTAAACGCGGAACGCGGAATGCGGAATGAGGGACGCCCCGGCGCGCGCCGGGGCGTTCTGCTTTGATGTGGCGCAGGCACTCCTGCCTGCGCGTCGCCGAAGGCGACCCGTCTCAGGCCTTAGCTCTCCATCACTCTCTCGGCGCTTCGCGCCGCGCGCAGACAGGAGTGTCTGCGCCACACAAGCGCGTCGCGCCGGTATCATGCGTCGATGGGGCTCTACTCCCGGTATGTTCTGCCGCGGATCGTTCACCTCGTCTGCAGCGGACGTCAGATGATGCGGCAGCGTGCGAGCGTCGTGCCCGAGGCGTCGGGGCGCGTGCTGGAGATCGGAGTCGGTTCGGGGCTGAACCTGGCGCTCTACGACCGTACGCTCGTGGATCGGGTCGTGGGGATCGACCGGTCGGCTGAAATGCTCGCGCTTGCGGCGAGCCGGGCCGCGTCCGCATCCGTCGAGGTGGAGCTCGTCGAAGCTGCAGCGGAATCGATCCCACTGGAGTCAGGCTCGATCGACACGATCGTCGTCACCTGGTCGCTCTGTTCGGTCTCGGATCTTGCCGCGGCGACCGCGGAGATGCATCGTGTCCTCGCCGGGCACGGGCGGCTCCTGTTCTGCGAGCACGGCATTGCGCCGGACCTCGCCGTCCGCCGGTGGCAGGAACGGCTCAATCCCGTCTGGAGAATCCTCAGCGGCGGATGCAGTCTCGACGTCGATGTCCCGGCGCGGCTCAGCGAAGCGGGCTTCGACGTCGAGCTCCGCGAGAGCGCCTACCAGTCGGGATTCACGCCGGCGAGCTTCAACTACCGAGGCATTGCCCGTTAGGCGGCGGTACCCGCCCCGTTCCGATCACGCCTTCTCCGCGGCCTTTCTCTTCTCTTCCTCGACGAGCTCGCGACGCAGGATCTTCTGCACGGCGCTCTTCGGCAGCTCGGCGCGGAACTCGATCGTCCGCGGCACCTTGTAGGCGGCGAGCTGTTCTTTGCAGAACTCGAGGATCTCGGCTTCGGTGGCCTGCATGCCTGGCTTGAGGACGAGGAACGACTTCACGCTCTCGCCGCGCTTCGCGTCTGGCACGCCGATCGTTGCGGCCTCCATCACCTTCGGGTGGCTGACGAGGATGCGGTCGATCTCGTCGGGGAAGATGTTGTAGCCGCTCGTGATGATCATGTCCTTCTTGCGGCCGCAGATCCAGAAGTAGCCGTCCTCGTCCATGCGCGCGAGGTCGCCGGTGTGCATCCACCCGCCACCGAGTGCGCTCGCGGTCTCTTCCGGGCGGTTGAGGTAGCCCGGCATGATCTGCGGGCCCTTCACGAGCAGCTCGCCCTCCTGCCCGACGGGAACGTCGGTCGTTCCGCTGTCGATGTCGACGATCCGCGCGTCGGTGTCGGGAATCGGGATGCCAATGCTACCGACCTTGCGGTTGCCTTTGACCGGATTGCAGTGCGTGACGGGCGAGGTCTCGGTCATGCCGAACCCTTCCACGATGCGTCCGCCGGTGATGGCCTCGAAGTCCTCGAGAATCGCAACGGGGAGCGGGGCGGAGCCGGAGAAGCATCCCTTGACCGACGTCAGGTCGGTCTTTTTCGAGTCGGGATGGTTGATGATCGCCGTAAAGAGCGCGGGGAGCGCCGGGTAGACCGACACCCTGTGTTTCCCGATCAGCTTGATCATCTTCGGGATGTCGCGCGGGTTCGGCATCAGCACCATCGTGCCGCCTAACATCACCGGCCAGTTCATCGAGATCGTCATGCCGAAGATGTGGAACAGCGGAAGGCAGGTGAGCCAGATCTCCCGACCGGGGACGAGCGACGGGAACCAGGCCACGGTCTGCTGGACGTTGTACGAGAGATTGCGATGCGTGAGCATCGCCCCCTTGGAAAGCCCCGTCGTGCCGCCGGTGTACTGCAGCACCGCGACCGCGCCGAGATCGATTTTCGGCAGGTCGGTCTTCGGTGGGTGCGTCGCGATGAGGTTGCCGAAGTCGTGGACCGAAGGTTGCGGCGGAACTTTCGCTGCCATCCCCTCCTTGGTCAGCTTGAGCCTCGCGAGCCAGCGGAGCGGTGCGCCAAGGTAGTCGGGGATGCCGGTGGTGACGTAGTGGCGGACCGGGAGCTCCTTGCGGATGCCGCTCACGCGCTGCTGGAAGAGCCAGTCGCCGACGATCGCCACCTCTACGTTCGCGTCGTTCCACTGGTGGATGATCTCCCTCTGCACGTAGAGCGGGTTCGTCATCACCACCTCTGCGCCGAGCGCGAGGGCCGCGTAGTACGCGATGACGGTCTGCGGCAGGTTGGGCAGGTGGATCGCGACGCGCGAGCCAGGTTTCACGCCGAGGGCGGTGAGGCCCGAAGCGAGGCGGCGGACGTTGTCTTCGAGCTCGCGGTAGGTGAGGTTGCAATTCTCGAAGATCACCGCGGTGCGGTTAGGGAAGACGCGGGCCGCCTCGAACAGGTAGTGCGGCATGGCGCGCTCCTGGTAGTCGAGGCTGGTGGGAATCCCTTCTTCGTACCATTTGTGCCAGGCGCGAGCTTCCATGGTGTCCCTCCGTTGGATGAGAAGGAAGTTTTACCACGGGTGCGGTCGGGTTGGCGGTGATCCCGGGTCTCTCGGCCAGGTGGACGACATGCGCCAGGAATCTTCACGGCGAGAGCTTCGCGGAAGGGGTGATCTCTCGGACGTGATCGACCTGCCGGGCCCGGGCCGCTCTGCGTGGCGCGCGCGACATGTCGTCCTGAGCGCAGCGAAGGACCTCTCAGGCTGGTACTCTTTCGCAACACGGCGAAGCACCAGCGGCTGAAGACTTCCTCTGTACCAGCCTGCGAGGTCCTTCGCTGCGCTCAGGGCGACAACGCGTTCGTTCGTCGCTCGATCCTCCAGGCCGCGCGACACGCTCCGGACGGCTGCGCGCGCGGATCATGCACCGCTCTTCATCGCTTCATCGCGCACGCATCCGCGGGCTGATCATCGGCTGCGGGCGCGCCTAACATCGTTCGCAGGGCCCACTCCTGGCGGATGACGTGGCCGCTGCCGACCACGGCCAGGACCCGCTCACCCTTGCCGACCAGCTCGACGAGGACGCGCGTCATGTGCTCGCCGCGCACGACGCGCGAGGCGAGGTCGATCTCCTCGAGGAACGTGCCTTCGGGCATCGACGTGCGCGTCCGCCAGTCGCCGTGGGCGCCGAGGCTCTTCGCCCATACGCGGTCGATGTCGGCGGCTGCCGCCATCGTCCCCTCGAGCCCGCGCACCGCGGTGCGCTTCCTCAAGAGATCTTCCGCGAGCGGCTCGTCGGCTTTCCCTCCCGCCTCCGACCAGTAGACCCGCATCGTGAAGTAGAGCGCGACCTCCTCGGGTGACCAGCGCCGCAGGAGCATCGCGACTTCGTCCTCGTAGACCGGCTCGAGAGAGACGAGCGGCACGTTGTCGCGGCGCGCGAGCTCGTGGACGAGCGCCGACTCGGGAAGCCCCTGGAGGAGCCGGCCAAGCCGGCCGGTGAGATAGCCGCGGCTCCGCCCCTCGCAAAGCGCGATCGTCGGGCGAAACTCCTTCCAGCGCGCTTCGATATCCGCGACCTGCGGCGACGCGGGGTCGCTCGAATGGTGCGCGCCGTAGTAGAGCAGCGAGCCGCGTCCGTTCGCGATTTCGAGCAGATACGGCCCCGGTACCGCGACACGCCTCGCGTCGTGCTCGTCTCCGTCGCGGAAGCGGCAGGGGAGCGGCCTGGCGAGCGCGGCCGCGTCGAGCCGGTAAGGCGCAGCGCCGGAGGACCACGACGCGTACGCCATCGCCACGGCGAGCAGCAGGGTGAGGCAGAGTGCGGTCGAGAGAATCAGAATCGGTCGTCGCATGTGGTTTCTCCTTTGGCGGCTCATCCGTCGGGCAGGGCGATGCCCTGCGAGTGTTCTCGGTTCGTTGGTTGCAGGTCACCGCGCTGCTGCCGGCCGTCGACCAGCAGGCGCGGGGCGTCAGGCGAGGCGGTGACGGTTGCGTTCGAAGCGGAAGCCGCCGGCCGCGCAGAGGGAGAGCAGCTCGATCGCAACGAGCGCGTAGGCGAGGTCGACACCCCGTGCGAAAAGCTGCGTCTTCACGGCGAGATCACCGTGTGCAGCCGTCATCGTGCGAATCCGCGTCGGCTCGAACCCGGCAGGCGGCGTGGCTCCGTCGAGTTGTGCGTCGGGGCCTGTGACGACGCGCAAATGGACTCCCGGCAGCGAGGCGTCGAACGAGGCGCCGCTCGGCGCCACCGCG
>JBPPMG010000505.1:0-2044 GCA_051305935.1 Thermoanaerobaculia bacterium | reverse complement strand
GCGCGGTCCTCTGGCCGGGCGACGCGCACGTCTCCCCGAACCTCTTCATGCAAAGCCTCCGGCGGCGGCTCGCCGCGAGCGTCGAGCTGCGGTCCGACACCGAAGTGACCGGGTGGTCGACATCAGGAGGGCGCATCGAGTCCGTCTCGACGACGCGCGGCGCGGTGAAGGGGGACGAGTACGTCGTCTGCGGCGGCGCGTGGTCACCCACGGTAGTCAGGAGTCTCGGCCTCCGGCTCCCGATCCAGGCGGGGAAGGGCTACAGCCTCACGCTGCCGAACCCGAAGCAGAAACCGGCCCGGCCGATGATTCTCATGGAGGGGCGCGTCGCGGTCACGCCCCTCGGCGACTCTCTCCGTTTCGGCGGCACAATGGAGATCGCGGGCAACGACGAATCGATCAATCCGGCGCGCGTCCGGGGCATCATGAAGACGATTCCGCAGTACCTTCCCGAGTTCGGCCCCGCCGACTTCGAAGGAGTCGAAGCGTGGTGCGGGATGCGCCCCTGCTCGCCCGACGGCCTCCCCTACATCGGGCGCTTCCGCAAGTTCACGAACCTCGTCGCTGCGACCGGCCACGCGATGATCGGCGTGAGCATGGCCCCCGGCACCGGCAAGCTCGTCGCCTCGATCGTCTCGGGCGAGCCGACGGCGATCGACCTCGCTCCCATCGCTCCCGACCGGTACGCGTGACGTCGTGGCCACGGCTTAGCTCCATCAGCCGTGGCCGAATCGCGCCACGAAGGGGCACCTCCCCGACTTCACGTGGCCGCGGTTGATAAGACTAAACCGCGGCCACGATCGATTCGCCTGCTCCCCTACGGACGGCTCTGCAGAAACCGCGTCAGCAGCGCACTGTTGCGGAAGCCGCTCTCCCTCCGGAGCTCGTTCCCCTCCGCGTCGGTGACGACCAGCGTCGGGAATGCTTCCACTCGATACCGCTTCTTCAGCGCGAGCACGGCAGGATCGAGATCCTCGTCGCGCGCGGAGGCATCGACGCGGACAGGGACGAACTCGCGGTTGACGATGAGCGCCACGTCGGCGTTTGCCCAGCCATCTCGATCGAGGCTCCGGCAGGGGGCGCACCAGTCGGCGGTGAAGTCGTAGAGGATCGGCTTGCCCTTTTGGGTCGCCGCAGCGGCCGCGCGTTCGAGCGGCACCCATGCGACCAGCGTCTCGATGCGCGGCTCCGGCACCACGATCCGGATCAGGATCAACGTGAAGGCCGCGGCGAGCAGCCCGAGCGGAACGGAACGCTGGCTGAGACGCTTCCTCGCCATCAATCCCTCCCGTACCCCAGCTCGCGCCGGTTCAGGAGAAGTGCGGCGAAGAAGAGAACGATCAGAGAATTCGACACGGCGGCGAGATGACCGTCGAGCACCCCGGGGATGACCTGAGGCAACAGCTCGGGCCATACCAGCGAGTGAATGCGCGGGAATTCTGCCGCCACGCGGGAGGACGCGCCCGCGACGCCGAGCGCATAGAAGAGGAAGAGCAGCACGTTGGCGAACGAGGTGGTGAACGCCCCGAAGAAGGCGATCACCGCGATGGGAAAGAGCAGTTTGGTCACTGTCGCGAGCAGGTCGATGAGGAACGGCCGTAGCTCGATCGAAATGCCCGCGCTGACCGCCGCCGTGACGAGGGAGGCGACGGCCGCGACGAGGACGAGCAGGGTCGCGGAGACGACGACGCCCGCGTAACGCGCCAGAAGATACGTCGAGCGGCGGATCGGCCGCGCGAGCGCCAGGTGCAGCGACCCGGCCGAGGCCTCCGGTCCGATCAGCTCGAACGCGAGAAAGAACGCGAGCGTCGCGGGCCCGAGACCTCCCTTCGCGTCGAGATCGCCGAGGACGCCGACCACGGCCATCACGACGATCCAGGCGAGGACGAGAGGGACGTAGAGGCTCGTCCATCGCCGCCGGACCGTCTCGAGAATGCTCGCCGCGATCCTCGCGCCGCCCCGTCGAAGTAGTGCTCGAGGCCTGGCGTCCGTCTTCGAAGCTCAGTCACCGCCACGCCTTCGTCGATCGCGGCGCGTAGAAGAT
>JBPPMG010000489.1:0-15518 GCA_051305935.1 Thermoanaerobaculia bacterium | reverse complement strand
GCGGAGTGAGCTCGCCCGACGCGCCGAGGGCGTACTTGAAGAGGCCGCCGCCCGCGGAGGACGAGACGACCGAGCTCCCGAGCGAGATCGCCGAATTCATCTGACCGAAGGCGTAGCCGCGCAGCGGGAACGGGGCCTCGAAACCGCGCTCATCGAAGCTGACGAGTCCCGCGTCACCGGCGGCGCCGTGGATTCTCCCGTTCGTCGCAACGAGCTCGAGGTAGCGATTCACCGTGCCGCCTAACGGCGCCGACTCGCTGGCGTAGAGCTTTGCAGAGCCCGACCCGGAAACCTCGAACGCGCGGAGCCTGCGGTCGTCCCCCGCGAGGAAGACGACCGACCCGGAGCCGGAGACCACAGCGTTCGCGCCCGCGGCGAGCGTGCCGATCCTGTTCATCACCGCCCCACTCCCCGAGAACACCTCGGTCTGCTGCCCGTCGGAGACGAAGAGCCGCCCCGAGGCCTCGCTGACCCACAGCGAGCGCACGAGCGAATTGAACGTGCCGATCTTCTGCGGGAAGGACGGCACCTGCACGTTGTACGCCTCGACCGTCGAGTCGCCGTCGGCGGCGTAGAGCGTGCCGCCGAGCAGCGCGAGCGACTGCGCGCCCACGTTGGTCGTCGAGAGGGTGCGAACGGCCGCGGGCCGGTCGGGAAGAACTACGTCGATCTGCACGACTCCCGCGCTCGACGCCGCGAAGACGTAGGGCGCGACGATGAAGAGGTCGTTCACCGTGCCGCCGACGGCCGTCGACCCGAGCACGACGGGAACGCCATCGTCCTTCCTCATCACGAACAGTCTCGTTCCGCTGCCGACGTAGACCAGCCCCCCGGCTGCCGCGACGCTCGAGGTCGTGCCCGGCATGGAGACCGTGATCACCGGACGCGGCGGATCGACCGAAGCGTCGTAGAGTTCGAGGCCCCACGAGGTCGCGACCCACAGGTCGTTCCCGTCGAGGGCCGTGTCCAGCGCAGTCATGCGGTAAGCGCTGTCGTAGACGGGAGCCCAGGTGCACTCCGCCGGAGCTGGCAGGGCCGCGAGCAGCAGAAGCGTGACGAGGAAACCGATTCGGAGGATCACGGATGAATTGTACCGGCCTTTGGTCGCAGGCCTGCCAGCTCCGTGATCTGGAATCCTCACGTCTTCGTGACCATCCTCCGTCCTATAATCCGCCCCGTCACGATTTCCGCACCCGGGCCAGCCTCGATGAAGCCTCACGTCTCACCGCGCCTCTTCACAGCATGCCTCACGGCCGTCGCGGCTCTCCTCGCGGGAGCCTGCGCAGGAGGAACCGCATCCATGGTCGATACACCAGCACCCACTCAACCAGCTTCGGCATCGAATCCGCTCGACGCAGCAGCCCTGGAGTACGTCCGCCTCGTTCTCGCCCTCGGCGAGCACGACGCCGACTATGTCGACGCCTTTTACGGCCCGGCCGAGCTCCGCGAGGCTGTTCGCGCGGAAGCGAAGGGCGTCGAGACGATCCGCCGGGAGGCAGGCGCGCTCGCCGTCCGCATCGAAGCTCTTCCCGAGCCTTCCGAGGAGATCGAGCGCCTGCGCCGCGACTACCTCCGCACCCAGACCTCGGCGCTCGCCGCGAGAGCGTCGATGCTCTCGGGCACCACGCTCACGTTCGACGAGGAGACGCAGGCGCTCTACGACGCGATCGCTCCCGCGCACGGCGCGGAGCATTTCGACGCGCTCCTGGGCGAGCTCGACGCCGAGTTGCCCGGAGATGGCCCGGTGAGCGGGCGTCTCGACGCCTTTCGCTCCCAGTTCGTCATCCCGAAGGAGCGTCTCGACCTCGTCTTCAGGAAGGCAGTCGAGGGATGTCGCGAACGCACGCTGCGGCACATCGCGCTCCCCGCCGAGGAGAGCTTCACGATCGAGTACGTCACCGACAAGTCGTGGAGCGGCTACAACTGGTACCAGGGGAACTTTCGAAGCCTCATCCAGGTCAACACCGACCTGCCGGTCTACATCGATCGCGCGCTCGATCTCGCCTGTCACGAGGGATACCCGGGACATCACGTGTACAACGTGCTGCTCGAGATGAGCCTCGTGCGCGGGCGCGGCTGGATCGAGTTCACGGTCTATCCGCTCTTCAGCCCGCAGTCGCTCATCGCCGAGGGCAGCGCGAACTACGGTATCGACGTCGCGTTTCCGAAGGAGGAGAAGATCGCCTGGGAGCGCGAGCATCTCTTCCCGCTCGCGGGGCTCGACGCGACGAGGGCCGAACAGTACTACCGGGTATTCGAGCTGACCTCGAAGCTCGGCTACGCGGGGAACGAGGCGGCGCGCGGTCTCATCGACGGCACGCTCACGGACGAGACGGCGGCGGAGTGGCTCGTCAAATACGCGCTAATGACGCCGGAGCGTGCGAAGCAGCGGGTCCGGTTCATCCGCCAGTACCGCTCGTACGTCATCAACTACAACCTCGGGAAGGACCTGGTCGAAGCGTACGTCGAAGCGCTGGCCGGCAGCGACGGCGAGGCGCGCTGGCGCGTCTTCACCGAACTGCTGTCCTCGCCCCGGCTACCGTCCGGGCTCGCCCCGTAGGCAAGGCGTCCCGCCTTGCTCCCCGGCGCAGGTCTCGCCTCGTAGGCAAGGCGTCCCGCCTTGCCCGCGAGCCCGAATCGCTCGCTTCGCGAGGCCCGGCGAAGGCCGGAGGCCTTCGCTACAAGCCGTAGGCAAGGCGTCCCGCCTTGCTCCCCGGACTCGGGTCGCAAGGTTCGCAACCTCATTGTTAGGCCGCCCGGGACAAGCGCACCCGACGCGCACGGCCAAGAAACACTCCGAACGTCCGGTTTTTGATCGACGCCTTTCCGTAAAGATCGCACCGTCGATCGTGACCGATGGCACACGAAACGCGCATCGACCCAACTAAAGTACGCGGTGCAGGCGACCGGCGCGCGACGGGTCGGCAGAAGTTTCCAGACCTGACCCTTACCACGGGTCGATAACGGAAACGAGACGCACGAGAGACGACACGGCGAGTGCATCGCCGCTCTCTGCTGCACGAGTTCTGGAATCACCCGATGCTCTCATCCAACAACACCGCTCCAGAGGTAGTGCGATCGCGGATCGTGACCGTTTTGCACGATCGCGGATCGTGGTGCCCGCAGCTTCTGGGTAGCGACCAGGGAGACACCCCATGCCCCAGGAGACAGTCATGACGAGGGAGCCTGAAGTCTCGGAGACTCGCGGAAGGCCGCGATTCAACCTCGAGGCCACGCTCGAGGCCCAATTCGCCGGCCAGCCCGCGATCGTGCGCAACCTGAGCGCGAACGGCATCGGGCTCCGGCACGCGGCGCAGGTCCGGGTCAGCTCGACGGTCTTCGTGCGAATCGACGCACCTGAGAACGAGATAGCGACGCAGATCCGGTGTCGCGTCGTCTGGAGCCGCCTCTCCTCCGCCGGCGGCGGCGGGCGCGGAAAGAACCTTTACGATTCCGGACTGCTCATCCTGGACGACGCTCCTGCGGTCGCCGGCCTGCTGGGGCGCCTGATCCGCGCGTACGGCGTGAAGGATCAGGACTCGCTCGCGGCGAAGCGCCGCGTGCTCGAGGCGCGCGCGAAAGAGCGGGCAAACGGAATGGCACCGGCTCCCGCGGTGGTGTCGGCGCTTCCGCGAATCACTCCCGACCAGGTGCTCCTCATCCGTGAGGCGCAGGAGCTCCTCGCGACCAATCCCGACGCGGTGGCGAAGTGGCACGACCGCGCCAAGCAGTCGCTCGTGCGGAACGGCCTCATCGCTCCCGATGCGAAGTCGTCCCCTCACCGCCGTGACGTGCTGGTGATCTGGGAGTACCTCGGCGGACGACTCGACCTCGACGTCGTGTCGATGATCGCGGGGCTGAAAGCCGATGCGTGATTCCGGGATACCGGGCGAGCCTCGAACAGGCGAACGCAGCGGTTGATCGTCAGTAACCCGCGCTCATCGTCTTCACGATGTGCCACTTCGGCCGCGCCCAGCTCTCGCGCAGCGCGGGTTCGTCCGCCTTCACGGCCGTGCGACCCCGCTCCGTGCCGTCGAGGAACAGGACGAAGTCGAACTGTGCCCTGCCACCCGCCGCCTCACGGCTCCACTGGCGCACGATCTCGTTAGGCGGGACGATCTTCCTTCCCGCGAGCTCGTGCATCTCGATCGCCAGCCCCGTCATCCCTTCCCCTGGTTCGTACGCCTTGAACACGAGCTCGGAGCAGACGAGAGCGTCGTCCGAGATGAAGTCGAACTCGAAGTCGTACGGGCGCCCGGCGTAGCCGAACGCGCGGGCGATCGCGATCGCCTTCTCGCGTGCCGGCAGGCGCGGCCGCAGAACTCCGAGCGCGTCTGCCGCCGCGGAGTGCTCGAGCGACGTGAAGCTGACGCCCTCGCCGATCGCCTCCACGACGCGACGCGGGTCGCCGTGCTCCCGGGTTCCCGACAGCTTCCAGGCGTCGGGGTATCGCGCCGCCAGCAACTTCTCCAGATCGCCGCTCGGCTCGCCCTGCGACCTCACCCACTCCTTCGTTGCGGGATCGTCGAACACCGTCCGCCGCTCCTCCGATGTTCCGATGTAGAGCGCGACGTGCGTCCAGTACCCAGGCAACCCGATGTTCGAGAGGTACCACTCGCGGCGTTCGAAGAGCACGTCACCGGGGCGCAGGGACGGCTGGATCGACGCGATGAGCTCCTTCGATATGAGCGCCACACCCGCGCGATAGACCCGCGTATCGCCCATCCAGGAGGCCACCCCCGTCTGCACGGGAAGCCAGCTCGCGCCTCCCGTGTCCTTCACGACCTGGAGCGCGTTTTTCGCGGTGAGCAGCGGGCCCGTGCCCTTCCCCGCCTCGTAGATCGCCTTGCGATCCTCGTCGATCGCCGCGAGCAGACGCTCATCTCCGCCGTCGTACAGATGCCGGACGGCATCGAACGCCGCGAACTCGCTCGCGATTGCGACGTTGAGGAAGCGGAACTTGAAGCGCGACCAGCTGCCCGAGTCGACGCCAAGCTCGGGGACAGCGTCGTTGAGTAGCACCTGATAGCCGGGATTCCTGTCGGCGCGCTCGATTACCTCCAGCGCGTTCCGGTACTCCGCGAGAAACGCCGCGTACATGACGAGGAACGAGTCTCGCTCCGCAGAACGCGGTAGCTTGTAGTAGTCGGCATGGAATGCTCGAATCGATTCGAGCGCGAGCTGGTAGTCGAGCACGCTCCGCCAGATCGCGCGCGCCTCTGCGCGCTCCTCGGGGGTCAGCGGAAGCGGTTCCTTCGCCGAGGTGCGCGGGAAGAGCCCGCGCCGCGTGTCGGCATACTCGACGAGCTCGCGGAGTCCCGCGCGATAGATCAGCACCGAGCCGGCATCGCCCTTCTGGCTTGCCGTCCGCGCGTCTCCGGAGAGTTTTGTGAGCGAGAGGCGCTGGGCATCCGCCCCGAATGACAGGAAGAGGAGAAGTGCTGCTGACGCCAACGCGCGCATCGATTGCTTCCTTTGGTTCGAGTGTGCGGGTGATCTTAGCAGGCGATGGGCCGACGGAAGCGAACGGGGCGCCGGCGGGTTCCGTTGCGATCATCGACCGCAACGCGCGCGCGATCGAGCCCGTCAGGTCGCCTTCGGCGACGCGCAGGCAGGAGTGCCTGCGCCACATCGGGCGGCGCTTCGGCGACGCGCGCAGGCAGGAGTGCCTGCGCCACATCGGAGCCGTGTCGCACGTCGTTACCGCGGCCTAACCGGCCGTCGGCGCTGCTTGTCGAACACCGTGACGCTCACCGTGGCGAGATTCGAATCGAGCGACGTGTCACGCGCGGCGATCGTGAAGGAGTCGGCGCCCGCGAAACCGGGATCCGGCCTGTAGGTCACGGTCGTTCCGCTGATCCCTGCGCTGCCGTGTTTCGGCTTGCTCACGATCCGGTATGCAAGCGGGTCGCCGTCGAGATCGCTCGCGACGATGTCCGCGTTTCCTTCGCCGTTCTCCGACGCGACGATCTGCGCGGCGTTGACGGACGGCGCTCGGTTCTTAATCGCGCTCTCGCTGTTCGGTCCGTTGTGACACGAATAGCAGCCGACCCTGTATCCGCGCCACCAGTTCTTCGTGCCGAATTTCGTGCTCAGGCTGCGATCCGCGAGCATGCCCGAGAGCGGGCCGCCGCGAAGATCCGCTCCGTGACAGTTCGAACATCCCGTACGGCCCGCCTTCTCGTGACCGCTGACCCAGCTCGCGCCCACGGGGTGCATTCCGTGCGGGCCGCCCGTCGTCGTCGACGGCACGCTGCCGTGGCACGAGGAGCACTCGCCGATGGCGCCCGCCGATCCGCTGATCGTGACGCTTTGCGCATCGTCGCTCGCCTCGCGGCTCGGAGCGACCGCGTGCGGCGCCCCATGACACGCCGGACAGAAGAGTCCGCCATGCCCGCGAGACGTCCGGAACAGCGAACTGCCGGCAACCGGCGAGTCGCCGTTCGTTGCAAACGTCGAGCTCGCGGGAACGCGATGGTGGCCGGGCGCGTCGAACGCGCTCTCGTAGCGAAGCTGACCGCTGTTCGCCGTCTCGGTGCCCGTGTGACAGTTCCCGCAACCCGGTTCGTCGAGCCAGCCGCGCCGTGTCGCGGACGCGATCTCGCTCATCGATCCGTGGCACTGCTGGCAGTCCATCGAGTAGGTGCCGTCGGGCTTCCCCGCACTCCCCATAGCATCACGCAGGCAGCGCGTGTTCGCACCTGGGTGGCAGAGATAGCAGGAGTCTCTCGACACCGACGTTCCCAGCGGCTGCCCGGTCGAGAGATCGAGCACGATCGCGTGGCCCCCGTGCATCGCGCGGGTGAGGGGTGGCACGCCATCGACTCCGTTCACGCCGAGGGCATTGGTCGCGTGACATTTCGCGCAGAGGATCGGCGTCCCGTGGGTTGCCGTCGCGACGAGCCCTTCGCTCCGGTATCCGACCGCGGCCAGCGCCGCGATGAAGGAGGCGCGCCCGCCTTCCAGGTCGTCGTGCAGCCGGAGGATGTTGAGTCGGACGTCGCGCAGGGAGGACGGATCGTTCGCCCATCCCGAGGCGGGCTTCGCTCCGGCATGGCGTCCGGTCGCGTGGCATTCCCCGCAGCTCACTTCGTCCGAGACCGGGAGCGAGATCTCCGTCGTCGCCAGCACGTTGCCGCCGGCGTCGCGAGCCGTGAGGCGCATCATCGGGAACGCATTGCCTGCGCCTGCGTCGTCGATCGGAGTGATCGGGATTCCTTCCGCGTCGAATCGTGCCGACGCCGCATCGAAGAGCATCGCCTGGGGCGTGTTCGACACGCCCGGCATCCTCATCCCGGCGAGGCCGGTGTCGACGGGCAGGGTCACGCCGAAGATCGCCGGCGCATAGGTCCAGAAGTTCGTCTTGCCTGCCGAGGTGGAGTTGATCGATCCCTTCGCGTCGGCCACCGCCTGATAGGTCACCGTGATCTGCCCCGAGCTCTTCACGAGCTTCCCCGACGGATCGATCAGCTGCGCGTGGATCGTGTTGTACGGGGGCAGGATGGCCATCAGGGAGTAGTCGCCGTCCATGCAGTGCATGCCGAGCTCGCTCCAGCCGACCAGGCGATATCCGGCGGCGGCGGCGGAACCCGCCAATAGGGAGAGGATGGCGACAACCACGAGGAAGCGGAGCATCGACATGACGGCCCTCCGATCAAGGAACACTTCTGTTGCAACGTTGAATCACCCACAGTGTCGAGGAACACGCGAAGCCGTTCGCCGCGACCATCTCAGAACGCCTGAGAGCCCGAGAACGAGATGAGCAGGCCGTCGCGGCCGAGCGGGTCGGGATCGAACGCCCACGCGAAGTCGAGGCGGAAGATGCTTCGCGGCGAGCGCGACGCGCCGATTCGCAACCCGACGCCCGCGTCGACATGAAGACTGCCCAGGTCGAACGCATCGCTCCCGTTCGCGGCGTTGCCGACATCGATGAAGACGGCGAGGCCTGGTGAAACGACCTGCCATAGCTCGCGTCCGAGGAAAATCCGCTCCTCGAGATTGATCAGGAGCGAGGAGTCGCCCGAGAAGGCATGAAGGCGGTAGCCGCGCAGGCCCGTGTCGCCGTCGGCGAAGAGCTGCTTCTCCTCGTCGAGCTCGCTGCCCCTTCGGGCGCTGACTCTCCCCACGAGCGCATGAGGATGGACACCGTCGGTTCTGCGGATATAGCGAAGGTCGAGTCCGAGCATCTGGTTCCTGTTCGCGGCGCCGACGCGTGACTCCCAGGAGACCGCGCCGAGCAGGAGGGAGTCGGGAGTCAGTGCGAAGCCGCGGGAAACGCTCGCGCCCAGGATGCCGCTCGTGTCGTCGACGCCGAACACGGCAGGAGAGATTCCGGCGCGCAGGTCGAGCTTCGTACCGACGCGATAGTCCTCGTAGCGCATGTCGCGGTCGACGAAATTGAGCTTTCGAAACTGGTTCCGGGCGTACTCGTATCCGACGATCACGTAGCGGAACTCCCTGTCGGCGGGAAGCGTCGTGGTGAGCCCGTCGAGCAGCGGTGTGAACTCGCGGCTCTCCAGCTCGAAGCCGATCGTCATCCGATGCGCCCGCGCATCGTTGACCACGAGCCCGCGGCCGAATCCGAACGCGAGCGTCCTGCGCGATTCGCTGAACTCGCTGACGACCACCGCGTCGCTGTAGATCCTGCTCTCGAGCGTCTCGTCGTCGGCAAGCGCGCGGACCGACCATGGCGTCGAGAAGCTGAAGAACGGCCGGTCGACGAGCACTCTCGCACGGCTGCCGTCGGAATTGTCGGCGTACACCAGCTCGCCTCGCCAGTAGGGGCCGAAGGCCACGGGATCCTCGTAGCGAAGGCTGTATCCCGAGCGATCGGGATCGGTGTCGTACGCGACGCTCATCTCCTTTCCGAGTCCGAGGAAGTTCGTTTCGCGCAGCTCGAGGCTTGCGTCGGTGCCCCCTCCGGCACTGCCGATGCTTCCTCCCGGCTCGGTCGACCAGGCGTCCTGAGTGACGACGGTGATGTCGACGACGCCGTCGTGCGGCTCGCTTGCGGTGACCGTCGCCGCCCGGATGAATCCGAGCGCGCGGAGATTGCGCTCGCTTTCCGCCAGGCGCGACTCGATGAAGACATCCCCCTCGCGGAAGAGAAGAAGCCGGCGGACGACCGACTCGCGCGTCTTGATGTGAAGCGAGTTCACGACGCCGTAGGCCTTACCGCTACTGGCCTCCTCCGCGGTGTAGACGTCGTCCGTGAACACCGCGACGGTGCCGACGCGCAATGGCTCCTCGGCATCGACCTGGGTCGCGAAAAACGCGATCCCCAGGAGGATCGCGACGATCAGTCCCGATCGGATCGACCCTGCGCCGGAAACTCCCTCGGCCGATCTGACAGCAGCGCCCGGTCGCCTGCCACCTGGCAGATCGAGGCTTCTTCGTTCGAGATGCACCCGGCTGCGCAAGTCCTGCGCGAGTTGCATCGCAGCCTCCTCGTCGATCCTTGCGCGGAGACAAGCGTCCCCTTGCGCGGCCGGAATCCGCATTCGCGTTCGCAACCCTTATCTGACCATACGCCCGCACGAATGGCCCCACGATGACGCATGAATGGCAGGTTTGTAATGTTTGAAAGAGGTGGCCGGAACCGGGCCGCGGACCGCTCGATCAGCGGCCGGAGAGCTCACCCCTGCCGCGCGGCGACGAGGCTGGAAGCGTGATGCGGGCACGCGTGCCGCCGCCTGCCGCGCTCTCGATCGTTGCGTCGCCACCGTGAAGAGTCGCGATCGAACGGACGATGGCGAGTCCGAGGCCGCTTCCCTCCGGGTGCTCACGCCTCGCGCGACCACCGCGGAAAAACCGATCGAAGACCAGTGGCACGTTACCCGGCTCAATCCCCGGGCCGTCGTCGCGGACCTCGATCGTCACATCCCCCCCGTCTTCGCTGACCGTCACTGCGACCGCGCCTCCCTTGTCGCAGTAGTGGACCGCGTTGGCAAGAATGTTGCCGACCGCCTGGCGGACGAGATCACGATCGGCGACGATCCGCGCCGAGCCGGTGAGCGAAAGGCTGACGCCGCGGTCTTCCGCGTAGACCTCGTAGAACTCGATGAGCGACTCGATCTCTTTCGCGACGTCGAACTCTGCCGCGCGAAGCTCGACGGCTCCTCGGTCGGCGCGCGCAAGGAAGAGAAGGCTGTCGATCGTTCGTGCGAGCCGGCCACACTCTTCGAGCGCCGAGCCGAGCACGTCGCGGTACTCGTCCTCCGACCGCGTGCGTGCCAGCGCGACACTGATCTCGCCCATGAGATTGTTGAGCGGCGTGCGGAGCTCGTGGGCGAGATCCCCGGCGAACGCGGAGAGCCGCGAGAACGATTCGTCGAGCCGTTGCTGCATCGACCGCAGCGAGGCGGTGAGATCCCTGAGCTCGCGAGGAGCTCCGCTGGCATCGAGCGGTTCGTCGAGTCTCGACGCCTCGATCCTGTCCGCCGCGCGCGCAAGCTCCGCCACCGGGATGAGTGCGCGTCGCGCGATCCACGATGCAATGAACGCGGACACTGTGGCGCCGAGCAGGAGCGCGGCCGCGGCGGAGCGCCGGAACGCCTCGAGCATGTCCTCCTCGACGCTCCAGTCGAGGGCCGCCTTCACGACTCTCTCGCCACGTGCGGTCACAAATCGCGTCGACGTCAGCAGCAGGTGCCCTTGTTTCGGCAAGTCTCGATGCACGATTTCCATTGCCTGCACGTCGCTCACAGGCTCGGGAAACATCGTATTCGAGCCGAGGATCGGCGCCATTCCTGCCATCGTCATGAGCGGCAGGCCCTCGCCGTCGAGCACCTGGACGTAGAAACGGTCGGCGCGCGCGAGCACGTTCTGATTCTCGAGGACTTCCCGAATCTCCCGAAGCTCTTCCGACTCAGGATCATCGGGATCGCTCGCGCTCACGAGCTCGGCGTGGACGAACTGGATTCGCGAGGTCAGCAGAGTTCGGTACTGGCGCCGCTGGTAGCTCGAGAAGAGCCCGTCGAGAAAGAGGCCGAAGCTGCCGAGAAGCACGATCGAGGCGACGGTCGATACGCCGACGATCCGGGCCGAGATCGAGATCGGATTGCGCCGCCTCACGGCTCCCTCAGTACGTAGCCGACGCCGCGCACGGTCTGGATGAGCTTCACGGGATACGGGTCGTCGACCTTCTGGCGGAGCCGGCGGATGGCGACGTCGACGACGTTCGTTCCTGTGTCGAAGTTCAGGTCCCAGACGCGCTCGGCGATCTCGGTTCGTGTCAGGGCTTCACCCTTGCGCTCGACTAGCATCACGAGGAGCGAGAACTCGAGATTGGTGAGGTGGAGCTCGTCGGCTCCGCGCCGCACCGATCGCCGCACGGGGTCGATCGCCAGATCAGCTGCGTGCAGCGTGAGCGGCGCAATCTCTCCCCGGCGGCGCAGCAGGGCGCGAACGCGCGCGAGCAGCTCCGCGAACGCGAAGGGCTTGATCAGGTAATCGTCACCTCCCGCGTCGAAGCCGGCCACACGGTCGTGCACCGATTCGCGCGCTGTGAGAAAGAGGACAGGGATTTGCAGACCTCCCTGCCGGAGGCTTCGAACCAGCGCCCACCCATCCTCGCCCGGGAGCATGACGTCGCAGATGAGGAGATCGAACTTCCCGTCGGCGAACCGGTGTCGTGCTTCCTCCGCGTCTCCGGCAGCGTCGACGGAAAAGCCCGCCTCGCGAAGCCCCTTCGTCAGGTACGCCCGGGTTTTCGCCTCGTCCTCGACGATGAAAAGGTGCATGGAGAAATGATTTCACAAAAAGGCTCAATCGGCGTCGCACACGAAATGACGGCAGCGACCGGCTCGCCCGGGGCGCGCCCTCGACGAAACATGGATAATGTCCTCTTGCGATTCCGTGGCCTGACCGGCCCGACTGTGGGGACGGATTCCCGTGCATCCGAAGACCTACCAGGAGTTCGAACGCGTCTGCGCCGTCCACGGCGCCGGCGGGAGCGTTCTGGAGATCGGCGCCACTCCCCACGACACCACCCTTCTGTGCATGAACTCGTTGCGTGGCGCCACCGCAAAGATCGGCGTGAACCTCGACGGCCCCTGGAGACACCGTGACTTCGAGATACTGCGAGGCGATGCGAACGCCCTCGAGTTCGGCGACGAGTCGTTCGACGTCGTTCTCTGCAACGCGGTGCTCGAGCACGACCGCTACTTCTGGAGATCGATCGCGGAGATCCGGCGCGTCACACGTCCCGGCGGACTCGTCGTCATCGGGACTCCCGGCTACACGCGCTTCCCTGCGGACGAGCGCATGTCCCGGATCAAGCTCCGGTTCATGAACGTCGTCTGGCGTCTGCGCTTTCTCGATCGCGTTCACTGGCTCCTCAAGAGCACGCCGACCGTCGAAATCCACGATGCGCCGGGCGACTACTACCGATTCAGTCCACAAGCGTTTCTGGAGGTTCTCTTCGAAGGCATGGACAAGGTCGAAGTGAACACGATCATGTTTCCGCCAATCATCGTCGGCTCAGGGCTGAAGCCACGGAGCAAAACATGACGATGCTCGATCGGCTCGCCCGTCTGGAGGACGAGATCCGCATCGCGATCATCGGGGTCGGCGCCATGGGGAAAGGGCTTCTCCACCAGAGCACCCTCACCCCCGGGATTCGCTGTGTCGCGATCGCCGACATCCGGATCGAAGCAGCCATCGCCGCGGCAAAGGAAACAGGTCTGCCGTGGCGCGGCGTCGACTCGCTCGCGGGGCTGCACGGAGCGATCGCCGAGGGCTCGATCGCCGTGACTGCCGACGGGGACCTCCTTGCGCGGTGCGAGCTCGTGGACGCGCTCGTCGAAGCATCGAGCTCGATCACTCCCGCCGCGCGGTTTGCGATCACGGCGATCGACAGCGGCAAACACCTCGCCCTGATGAACTCGGAGATCGATCTCATCTTCGGCCCGTACCTCCTTGCTCTGGCCAGAAGGCGTGGAGTGACCTACGCGAGCTGCGACGGAGACCAGCACGGTGTGATCCGCCACCTCATCGACGAGCTCCGGCTCTGGGGATTCGAGCTCGTCATGGGAGGCAACATCAAGGGCTTTCTGGACCGCTACTCCGACCCCGTGAAGATCATCCCCGAGGCGGACAAGCGAAACCTCGACTACCGGATGGCAACCGCCTATACCGACGGGACGAAGCTGTCGATCGAGATGTCGCTTCTAGCCAACGCCTTCGGGCTCCGGACACTCGTTCCCGGGATGCAGGGCCCGCGCGCGAAACACGTGCGTGAGGCCCTCGACCTCTTCGACCTGGAGGCAATCCGTGCAGGCGGCTCCGCGGTAGTCGACTACATCCTCGGCGCAGAGCCCGACGGAGGCGTCTTCGCCGTCGGCTACTGCGACAACGCGTATCAGCGGTCGATGCTGTCGTACTACAAGATGGGTCGTGGTCCGTTCTATCTCCTCTACAGGCCGTATCACCTCTGTCATGTCGAGGCGATGGCCGGTATCGCCGCCGCGTGCCTGGACGGCGAGAGTCTCCTCCAGCCGGACCACGGCTTCCGGACCAACGTCATCGCGTATGCGAAGCGCGATCTGAGGGCCGGAGAAACTCTCGACGGACCAGGCGGCTTCACCTGTTATGGCCAGATCGAGAACTGCCCGGGAAACAGCCCCGGCCTCCCGGTCTGCCTTGCGGACGGGATCACGCTCCGGCGCGACGTCGCCCGAGACGAGCGCATCGCGTTCGCCGACGTGCTCTACGACCCGGCGCGCTTCGACTTCGACCTCTACTCGAAAGCCCTCGCCGCGACGGAAGCGCCTTGAACCCCAGGCTCGGCATCGTCGTCGTCTACGTCGTCCCGGAGGGCTCTTCACGACTGCTGGAGATCCATCTCGAGCGGATCGCCCGCCACACCTCGGCGCAGTACTCGATCTACGGCTGTGGCGTGCGGATGTCCGCGTCCGACCGGGCGCTTCTCGGATCGAGGCCCGAGGTCACGCTCGTCGACATTCCGCCAACGGAGATGCGCGGCTCCGACGAGCATTCGTACTATCTCGAGCGGCTCATCGAGGCCGCGAAAGCGGGCGGCGCGACTCATATCGTCACGCTGCACCTCGACTCGTTCCCCGTGAGGGACCGATGGGACGGAGAACTGCTCGAGCGCCTCTCGCCGCACTGCGTGTTCGCGTCGCTCGCAGGAATCAACACCGCGTGCTTGCTATTCTCCAGGGAGTTCCACGATCTTCATCGGCCAACGCTGCTCGTATCAGCCGTCGAAGCCGCAAGTGACGGGTACCAGGCGTACCTCGCGTCTCAGAAGCCCAACCTTCACTCGGGGATCGGCTACGGATGGGTTGCCTGGCGACAGGGACTCGGCTGGCACGTCATCGAGGAAACGACGGCGAAGGACGGCGCGGCCCGGGGCGCCGAAGTCTACGGCGACGCAGTGCTGCACCTGATCGGTGCGGTGCGATATGCCTCCCCGCCCCCTCCCGCGATGTCCGGCGGCCTTCGTGCCCTGGGGAACGCGAGGCTCGAGACAGTGTTCCGTGTCGCGCGCGCTCTCGTGCCGGCTCGAATTCGCCTCGCCATCCGTGCCCGATTCAAGGGAACGCTCGAGGCAGTCATCGACGACTCCAGGGTTCGGCGGGAAACCGAGCGGATGGAAGAAGGACGTGTCCGGCTCTACGCGGATCCCGACGCGTACATCGAGCGTCTGCGCGGTTTGTCTCCGCGGATTCCCTGATCGGAAAACCCTCGCGGCGCCGGGTGGTTCGGGTTCACTGGCTGCGGATGACCTGTTCCTGTCGCCGGGTGCGCGTATAGATGTGGATCGCCCACGGAACCGCCACGAGCACGTAAATCGCGAGCATCGACCACGCCTGGCCCGCAGCGCCGTAGCGCATCCCCACCACCCAGGCGAAGCAACCCTGCAGGAGGCTGACCGAGAGCATCATCGGCGCGAACGGCTCGATCCGGTGTGCCCTCACGTAAGCCGCGATCCCGAGCACGCCGAGAAAGAGAATGCGACCGGCCGAGAGAATCGCGGTTTCCTCGGGCGTCAGGAGTCGATCGCCGATGGAAGGAAGCCACGCGCGAACAGCGACCACGGCGACCTCGAACGCGAATGAGCCCACGACGAGCGCGCCCAGCGCGAATGTGATTCCACCTCGCCAGAGACGGTCCAGGCTCTCGAAGTCGCGCCGTGCCGCGTGCATCCCCATCTCGGGAATGCGCGTCTGCACCCACGCGTACGCCGCGACCTGCAGCGTCGAGACGATCTGCCAGGTCATCCCGAAACGCCCCGCCTCGACAGGACCGGCATAGTAGAAGAGCACGGGCACGAAGAGTGAGTAGTGGAACCAGCTCACCCCACCCTGGATGCCAATTCGCCACTGCAGCGGCCAGATCTCCGTCCGCCAGCTCATGCCTCCCTCGCCGCGGCCCCCGCGGAACAATCGCCCGAGGAACGGCCCGTGTCTCGTCGCCAGGAACCAGAAGTTGGTCACGGTGCGTACGAGAGCCGACACCGCGATCGCCCAGAGGCCACCACCGGCTGGAATCAC
>JBPPMG010000458.1:0-2509 GCA_051305935.1 Thermoanaerobaculia bacterium | reverse complement strand
CACCCAGATGAAGCCGGTCAAGATCAACAAGCGCCGCATCAAAGTCGGCCTCGAGCTGACCTCGAAGTGCAACCTTCGCTGCGGCATGTGCCCGCTGCCGGTGCTTCGACGCCCGTACGAGGACATGGAGTGGTGGCTCGTCGAAAAAGCCGAGCGTGAGATTCACGGCATGGGTCTGGAGCTCAAGTGGCTGCACGAGATGGGGGAGCCGCTGCTCTACTCGCGGATCGACGACGCGATCCGCCTCTTCCCCGAGGCGAGCGTCTCGACGAACGGGTTGGTGCTCACGGAGGAGATCGGGAAGCGGCTGCTTGCGACGCCGCTCAAACGGCTGCGGATCTGCATCGACTCGATCAATCCGGAGGTCTATCCGCAGCTCCGCACGGGTGGTGATTTCCACAAGCTCGTCGAGCTGACGAAGGCGTTCCTCGAGCAGGCGAAGGGACATCCGCTGAAGATCGAGCTGCAGAAAATGCGCTCGCGCCTAACGACGGACGAGACGGTCGCCGACTTCAAGCGCGTCTTCGAGCTGAAGAAGTACGCGAACGCGCGGATCATCGAGAAGACCTGTGAGGCGCTCGACGTCAACGAGGAGACCGACCTGCACGGCAAGTTCTACGGCTGCATGCAGGGAGGCTTCTTCACCTGGCTCGTCGTCTTTGCCGACGGCCGCGTCACGCACTGCTGCTACGACGCGCACGGCGACCAGATCTTTGGCGACCTGAAGACGCAGAGTCTCGAGGAAATGATCTCGAGCGAGCGCTTCGCGAAGATGCACGAGGCGTTCGCGAAGAACGACCTGTCCGAGCTTCCGCGCTGCGCCGAGTGCTTCAAGCACGGCGGCAAGGATCCCGCCTTCAACTCCATCCTCTCGACCGTCCAGAGCCTCCCTGACGGCGCGAAGGACCTCGTGAGGAAAGTGATCGATCTGCGGTACAAGTAGAGCGAGTGCTGAGTGCTGAAGGAGTATGCGGGCCTGATCGTGCTCGGCAGTGATGCACGTCGCGGCGCCTCCGAGAGCCGCGAAGCGGCTCGCCGACGGTTAGCTCGGCGCGTGAGCGCCGAGACCGACGCGGCGCGTGAGCGATGCGGAGCCCCGAAGGGGCGACACTTGGCGCGGAAGGCGCGGCGGAGGTTCGATTCCGTCGCCGCTTCGCGGCTCGTAATGAGGTTTGGGTGCATTGGACTCGGCACTTACGCGCCGAGCTAACCGTCTTTGCGCCCGCTTCGCGGCGGCGCGGCACTCTCGAATGAGCGCGCTCACTCAGCACTCGCCCCTGTTCGTTCATAATGTCGCCGTCGATGCATATTGCAACGGAGGCCCGCCCGAAACTCGGCTTCTGGATGGCGACGGCGCTCGTCGTCGGGAACATGATCGGCTCGGGTGTCTTCCTGCTGCCGTCCTCGCTCGCGCGCTACGGCGCGCTCAGTCTCGTCGCCTGGCTCTTCACGGCGATCGGGTCGGTGTTCCTCGCGCTCGTCTTCGCGCGGCTCGCGACGATGGTCAGCGGCGCCGGAGGTCCCTACGCCTACTCGCGCGCGGCCTTCGGCGACTTTGCCGGCTTCCTCGTCGGCTGGGGCTACTGGCTCTCGATCTGGGCGGCGAACGCGGCGATCGCGACAGCATTCACCGGCTACCTCACCGTCTTCTGGGCTGCGCCCGGGAAGAGCGCCGCGCTCGCCGCGGCGGTGACGATCGTGTTGATCTGGACGCTGACCGCGGTCAACGTCGCGGGCATCCGGGCAGCGGGCACGGTGCAGCTCGTGACCACGGTGCTCAAGGTGGCGCCGCTGCTGGCGATCGCGGCGATCGGGCTCGCGAAGCTCCAGCCGTCGCAGTTCGTCCCGTTCAATCCGAGTGGCGAGCCGCTGCTCGCCGCGATCTCTGCCGCTGCCGCCCTGACGCTCTGGGCATTCCTCGGTCTCGAGTCCGCGACCGTTCCGGCGGACGACGTCGAGGCGCCGGAGCGTACGATCCCGCGCGCGACGATCGCCGGCACTCTGTTCGCCGCCGTCGTCTACATCGCGAGCAGCACGGCGGTGATGGGGGTGATCCCGCGTGACGCGCTGGCGACGTCGACCGCGCCGTTCGCCGACGCGGCGAGAGTGTTGTTAGGCGACTGGGCCGCCTATCTCATCGCCGCGGGCGCCGTGATCTCCACGCTCGGCGCGCTTAACGGATGGATCCTGATGCAGGGGCAGATGCCCGCGGCCGCGGCGCGCGACGGCCTGGCGCCGCCGGCATTCGGCCGCCTGTCGAAGAACGGCACGCCGGTCGTCGCCCTCGTCGCCACGAGCGCGATCGTGACGGTGATCGTGCTGATGAACTACACGCGCGGCCTCGTCGCGATGTTCACCTTCCTGATTCTCCTCGCGACGCTGATGACGCTCGTGCCGTACGTCTTCAGCAGCATGGCGCTGCTCGTCCTGGCGCGCGAGCGAAGCGCCTCGAAGCGGATTCCCGCGGGCGTTCTCATCCTCGGCGGGCTCGCCTTCGCCTACTCGCTAT
>JBPPMG010000420.1:0-2810 GCA_051305935.1 Thermoanaerobaculia bacterium | reverse complement strand
CTCAACCGGAGTACTTCGGCAGGGGGCGGCGGACGATCGATCTCGTCAAGCGACACGGAGTCGTGGGACGCGGCGCTGCGCGCAAGCGCCGATCGGCCGCTAGGGGCGGGAAGGATCGAGGCGGGAATCGATACGAGCGCTCGCCTGGGGCTCGAGTCGCTGCTGAGCGACCGGACGGTCGGCGAGGATGGAGCGATCCTCGCCTCGAGCGGCTCCGTCGCGATCGAGAATGCCGACCGGATCGACAGTGGGCTCTTCGTCCTCGGAGAGCAGCCGCTCACCGCGCGCTCGTGGCTCTCGGCGGGCTTCCGCGCGGACACGATCTCGGCAAAGAACGAGGGGGGCTGGTTCGGCGACCGGTCGGAACGCGACTCTTCCGTCAGCGGCCACCTCGCGGTGTCTTCGCGCATCGGCGACTCCCTGCTCGCGACCCTCCAGGCAGCGCGCGGATTTCGTGCCCCCACGCTGTCGGACCGCTACTACCGCGGGCCGACGGGACGCGGCTTCGTCACCGGGAATCCGCTGCTCGAGCCCGAGACGACGCTTCAGTTCGACAGCTCCGTGCGATGGCAACGCGGCGCCTCGTCGCTCGCGGTCTTCGCCTATCTCTACCGGATCGACGAGCTGATCGAGCGGTACCGGGCCGGCAACGACTTCTTCTTCCGGAATCGGGGCGAGGCGGAGATCAAGGGACTCGAGATCGAGGCAGCAGGCTCGATCTTGGAGCGGCTCTCCATCCGGCTTTCCGGCGCCTGGTCCCGCGGAGACTCGCGCGACTCGGGCGAAGGGCCACTCGACGACATCGCGCCTCCGAATGCTCGCGCTGAGCTTCGCTGGGGATCTGGAAAGACGTCCGCGGCCGGCACGATCTCATGGTACGACGACGCCACGAGGCCGGGGCCCTCGGAGGTCGCCCGCGAGGGTTGGGTCTCCGTCGACGTCTCGTTCGCGCACCGTGTCACCCGTGCGCTCGAGCTGAGGCTCAACGGCGTGAATCTCACCGGCGAATCGCACTACGCCTCCGCCGACGCGATCTCGGCCCTCGCGCCGGGGAGGACGTTCGGGCTCACGGTTGCGGGGCGCTTCTCACGCTGAATCCGCCGGCAGTTCTTGGACACCGCTCCCAATCCGGTTCAGAATAGGGAGACTTACTCACGACGAGTGGATTGTCCTTCCTCTCCGAGCGCACGCAAGGGAAAGCGGAATGTCGATCTCCACCTGCAGCCAGTGCGGCCACGCGGCTCCGCCCGATGTGCGGCAATGTCCGAAGTGCGGGGCCACGCTGACGGCTCGCACCCGCGGAATGGCGTCGACACGCTTCGAGACGGGTGACGTGATCGACGGCCGCTACGAGGTGGTCGAGCGCATTCGGGGCGGAGGGATGGGCGAGCTCTACAAAGTCCGCCACGTCCATCTCGGCGAGTTCCGCGTCATCAAGCTCTTGCGTGACGACCAACTCGCCGACGAGACACAACGCAAACGGTTCTTCCAGGAAGCGCGCATCGCCGCATCGATCAAGCATCCCAACGTCGGGCTCCTCCACGACTTCGCCGCGCTCGCAGACGGCACCTTCTACATGGTCGAGGAGTTCATCGACGGCGTCACGATCTCCCGGAGCATTCGGGGCGGACGCAGGTACTCGCTCGGGGAGATCGTCGACATCACCCGTCAGGTCCTGCTGGGGCTCGTCGCGATCCACGAGAAGGGGATCATCCACCGCGATATCTCCCCCGACAACATCATCCTGTCCCAGATCGACGGTAACCTCGAAGTCCGCATCATCGATCTCGGAATTGCGAAGCCGATGGTCGCGGGCGAAGGACACGCGCTCACCTCCGCCGGACTCTTCGTCGGCAAACCGCACTACGCATCTCCCGAACAGATGCGAATGATCGAGACCGACGAGAAGATCGACCATCGCAGCGACATCTACTCCCTCGGCGTCGTGATCTACGAAATGATCGTCGGAAGGGTCCCGTTCGAGGCCGCCACGCCGCTTGCCTACCTGCTCAAGCAGGTCTCCGAGGAAATCCATACGGTGAATCGCGACGTGTCGGGAGTCGTCCCGCCCGAGCTCGACGCGTTCATCGTCAGGATGCTGAAGACGAAGCGCGACGAGCGCTTCGCGACGGCCCGCGACGCGCTGCGGGCGCTCGACGAAGCGATCGCCGGCATTCCCCAGCTCCTCTATCGAACGGAGCTCGGCGTCCCCGATGCGGATGAATCGTTCCCTCGCGCCGCGCCGAAAACGCGGAAGCGGGGAACGGACGAGGTTCCGTTCGATCAGCTCGCCGCGATCATCCAGCATGACCGGACCGAACCAGGCGCCACTGCGACTCCGATTCCCGTCGCGGAAGAGGAAGAGGGGGACGACGACGTTCCGGCGACGGAAGTCCAGAGCCTCGCCGGACTGATGACCACGACGCAGCCGTACGAGCGCCTGAAGCCACAATTCGAGACCGTCGAAGCAGAAGCGCCTTCCGCGGGTCCCGATCGAACGGTGCCCGCCACGACGCCGGTGCCCCCCAGCGAAAAGGGGCGTCGCGGCAAGAACCGCGCGATCACGATCGCGGTGATCTGCACGGCGTTCCTCGTGGTGGTCTCGGCAGGCGGGTGGCTCTTCTACAGGCTGCTCGAATCACGATTCGGCCAGGGTCAACCGAACGTCGTGGAGCCAGCTGCGATCCCAACGACTTCGGTCTCACCCGCAACGGCCCCGGGCGTCGGCTCTCCCGAGCCGGCGGCGACCGAGACGACCACGACCGCGGTCGATCCCGTGGCTGCGCAGCCGGGCGTCCCGGCAGCAGCGC
>JBPPMG010000415.1:0-25822 GCA_051305935.1 Thermoanaerobaculia bacterium | reverse complement strand
CCACACCCGCCCGCCCAGCCTCTCGGAACAGCCGTTCGGCGTGTTGTTTCGACTCCTGGACCTCGCCGACGCGCTGATTGATGAAGTATTGCCCCACCTGAGTTCGTGTGACACCGACAAACGCGAACCCGACCGCGGCGAGTGTCACCACGATCACGATCGCTACGAGGAGGGCAACCTGAGTGCGAAGCGAACGGATCATGGATGCTTTGCCATCCGATACCCTGCACCAAACACCGTGTTCACCAGGTCGGTACGGCCAGCAGCACGGAGCTTGCGCCGCAGATTCGTGATGTGGGCATCGACTGTGCGTTCGAAGACATCGCTGTCTCCACCGAGCGCTTTCGTGATGAGCTCACCCCGGCTGAACACCCGACCGGGGGAACGGGCCAGAATCGACAGGATTCGCATTTCGGTCGGTGTCAGCTCGATCGGCTTTCCGTCCACGCTGATCTGATGGCGCTCGTGGTCAATGACGATCCCGGCAAATGCAATCTCTCCGGGCCGCTTCTCCTCAGAGGTGCGACGCAGGACCGCTCGAACCCGTGCCATCAGCTCCCGAGGGCTGAAGGGCTTGGTCAGATAGTCGTCGGCGCCACTGTCCAGTCCCAGCAGTTTGTCGTCTTCGGTGGAGCGAGCCGTGAGCATGATGATGGGCGCTTTCGACTCGCGACCGATGGCTCGGCAGACCTCCAGTCCGTTGATACCCGGCAGCATGAGATCGAGGATCACGAGATCCGCTGTGTTGGTACGCATCTCATCGATCGCCGAAGGACCATCGAACCTCGAAACAACGTCAAACCCGTCTCGCTCGAGATAGAGGCGAATCGTCTCGTTCGTTCGGTGATCGTCTTCGACCACCAGGACACGGCGTGCCATGGCGGTCATGATGCCATTCATTTGCAAAGAAGGTGTGAAGCTCGCGATGGGCCCGGGAACCGAACCGGGGGGAACCGAGGGCGTTCCGAACGGGGACGGTCGACTCGCTGCCGCTCGATCAGGGCAGACTCCGCCTTTCTCTTTGCCAGATTCCTCCTCGCTTCGCTCGGTCGGAATGACATCTCTCCGTATGTCCTGAGTCTGACCTGGTTTCGCGTTTGGACTGGTGGGTAACCCGGTTCACTACGAGCATTACCGTCGTTCACTACCGACTTCCACTGATGGCGTTCGCCATGTTTCGCGATCCGAAGCACGTCTTCACGAGATCTTGAAATGTTCGTCGTATCTTGCCTTCGAACGCAGCGTCTGGAACCGCGCAGAACCGAAGGAGAGAGACGACATGATCACTCGAGAGAAGCTGAAGGCACTCGGAAGCCTCGTACTGTTTCTGACAGCAATCCCTGTGCTGGTCCAGGGTCAGTCGGAGGCTCCACAAGAACCCCAGGCTCCCGTGGCCGAAGCGGCGGTGCGTGCCAGTGTAATGCGTCTTCTCGATGAACTCGGGAGGGGGGCGGGCAAGGACCACGAAGCGTTCGTCAAGGCCGAGTTCGTTCCACGCCTTGTCGAGCGATTCGGAGTCGAGATGCTCGCCCATATCGTCGATGACATGGCGACTATGTTCGGAGCGACTGACGCTCCCGTCCTGAATGACCTTTCACGGGGCAGCGAATCGGGCTGGTGGGTTGCGGACGTCACCGGCGGCAGCGACGACAGACTTCGGATGCAGTTTCAGATTCTCGGAAGCGAACCGAAATTCACCGGATTCGAAGAGATGAAGCTGGCGCCGCCATCGAACGCCAAAGAAGCGGATCTCCCCGTTCTGGCGGAGGCGTTCGTGAAGCGCAAGGCTGATGGCGGCGAATTCTCCGGCGCCGTCCTCGTATCGAAGAATGGCAAGCCGCTGTTCGCCGGCTCCTATGGAATGGCGGACCGATCGACGTCGCGTCCGAACACACTCGACACACCGATCAACCTCGGATCGATGAACAAAGTGTTCACTGGCATCGCAATCGGTCAGCTTCACGCAAAAGGCCTTCTCGACTGGGATGACAAGGTCGGAAAGCACCTTCCTGACTTTCCAAACAAGACCGTCCGCGATCAGGTCACCATCCGGCAACTCCTGACGCACACATCCGGGGTGCCCTCGTACTGGAATCCGAAATACGAAGCAAACAAGAACGAACTCCGAACACTGAAGGATTTCCTGAACACCTTCGTCGACGAACCACTCCTGTTCGAGCCGGGGAAAGGCAATGAGTACAGCAATGGCGGTCCGATCATCCTCGGACTGATCATCGAGAAACTGTCCGGGGAGAGTTACTTCGACTACGTCAGAAAGCACATTTACGAACCGGCCGGCATGACGCGAACCGCGCACTACGCAAAGAACGATGCGAAGTCCGGTATGGCGACCGGCTATATGCGTCAGTCCCCCGATGCTCCCTTCACACCAAACACGCCCACCCTCGGAAGGATCGGATCGTCGGCCGGAGGCGGGTACTCGACTGCGAACGACCTCTTGCGATTCTCTATCGCGCTCGGGAACGGGAAATTGCTCCCTGGGGAGGAGCTCGAGATTCTATGGGGGGATCCCGAAAAGGGTCACGGCATGGGCTACGGCTTTCTCTGGGGAACCGGCCTGATTGAAGGTCACCGATGGGTGGGACACAACGGCGGTGCCCCCGGGATCAGCGCCGACTTTCGATACTTTCCAGAGACCGGATACGCCGTCGTGGTGCTCGCGAACCAGGATCACGCCGCCATGCCACTGTCCGACTGGCTGTGCGGTCTTGTGGCGTCGGTGATGTGAAGGAACCTGTCCACGGGCACTCGAGGTAGTTGATCAGAACTTACGAAGACCGAGCGCTCTGGCGCTGGAACCGTGATGCTTGTCGAGTGTCAAAGAGGAGGGCTTCGAGGCGTGGCTGGGGTCGGAGCTTCGGATTCCTCTCCGCTCGCGGGCGTGACTCTCTCATCCGGGCCGCATCGCGACATCGCATCGGGGGCCTCGAGACAGTGGTCAGGCCACGGGCAGAATACACATTCGAGGCCCACCTGCCCCACCGGCCTCACGCGACTCCTACTGTTCCGCCGCTCTCCACCTCGGGAGGCCGAAGCGCTTCCAGCCCTGGCCTAGCTTCGTTCCGAGCCAGCCGAAGCCGTCTTCCGCGAGAGTCGCCGTTGTCGGGAGGAGAACCGTCGTCAGCACGGTCGAAAGCGCGAGGCCGCCCATGATGACGAACGCCATCGAGTAGTAGTAGACGCCGGCGAGCGCGGGCCGCTGGACGACGATCGGCACGAGGCCGACGAGTGTCGTCGTGGCAGTCATGAGGATCGGGCGAAGGCGCTCGCGCCCGCCGCGGATCATCGCGGCGTGCCGCTCCACCCCCTGGCGCCGGTAGAGGTTGATATGCTCGAGCATGACGATGCCGTTGTTGACGACGACGCCGATGAGAAGAAGCAGCCCGATCGCCGCCGGTTGGTCGAAATCCGTTCCCGTGGCCCAGAGCGTCCAGAAGGCGCCGGCCAGTGCAAACGGCAGCGCGACCATGAGCCCGACTGCCTGACGAGCCGACTCGAAGAGGCCCGCCATCACGCCGAAGACGAGGAGAAGGGCGAGCCCGAGATTCACGAGGAAGTCGCGCGACTGCTCCTGCTGCCGTCGTGTCCAGTCGGACATCGTCCACGAGTATCCGAAAGGAAACTCCATCGCGTTCATCGTTGCGGTGACGGCCGGGAGGTAGTCGTTGAGCGTTCCCTCCTCGTACCGTGCGCCGACCCATACGCCGGTCATCCGGTTGTCGCGCTGGATGCCCTCGGGGCCGGGCTCGATGCGGAAGCCCGCCATCGACGCGAGGGGGATCTTCTCGCCCTCCGGCGTCCAGAGCGGGAGGTTCCGGAGTTGCGAGATCGACTCCTCCTGCCGTTCGTCGAGTGTCAGGCGCATCTCGCGCTCCCCGTCGGGTGTCCGGAATCGCTCGAGCCGTCTGCCGCGAAACGTTAGGGAAACGAGCTCGGCCGGCTGGTCGAGGGGAACACCGTACTGCGACGCGAGGTCGCGCTCGAGATCGACGTAGATCTCCATCCCGCCCTGCTGGTTCGAGGACCAGGGATCGACGAGCCCCGGAACCGTCTCGAGCCTCCGCTTCGCGTCCTCGGCGAGATCGGCGAGCACGCCCGTGTCCTCGCCGACGATCTGGAAGGCGACGCGCTTTCCGCCGCGCCAGTTCTGCCCACCCGCCTCGGGGACCTCGAGCTTGATGCCCGGAAGGTCGGGGAGGATCTCCCGCAGGACCTTTCTCGTGTCGGCCATGGCGGCGTCGTTCGCGTGTCCCGGTTTCATGTAGACGCGCGACATCGACCAGCCCTCGGACCACCAGCTGTAGATGTGCTCCGCGTTGAGGCGGTCCTTCGCCGGGATCAGGTGGCTCTCGACGATCTTCACGATCTCGTACTTCCGGTCGAGGCTGAGCGGCTCGGCGATCATGTAGTTGATCTGGACGAAGACCTCGGATTCGTTCGTGTCGAAGTTCTTGTCGATCTTGTTGAACGGGTAGATCGCCGAGGCGAATACGGCGATCGCGGCGAGAACGGTGATCCACCGGTGTTTCAGGTTGAACTCGAGGACCTTGACATAGCGTTCCTCGAAACGGGTCATCAGTCCCCCGGGCGCGTGCGTGTAGGCCTTGATGAACCGGGACGTCGCGAGCGGGATGAGCGTCTGGGAGATGAAGAGGGAGGCCGCGAGCGTCAGGCAGACGGTGATCGCGAGCTCACGGAGGTAGATGTTCATCATGCTCGGCTTCGAGAAGATCATCGGCAGGAAGACGATGATCGACGTCAGCGTCGCAGCGGCGACCGCGGAAGCGACTTCGCGCGAGCCGAGGCGTGCGGCAGCCCGGCGGCTCAGCCCGCGCTGCTGGTGGCGATAGATGTTCTCCATCACCACGACCGCGTTGTCGACGAGCATGCCGATACCGACGATGAGGCCTAACAGCGTCAGCGTGTTCATCGTCTTCCCCATCGCCCAGATGACTCCGCACGCGACGATGAGCGAGAAGGGGATGCAGGCGACGGCGATTGCCGTCATGCTGTGGCGTCGAAGGAAGAGGAAGAGCACGGCGCTCGCGAGGATCGAGCCGAAGATGCCGGTGAACATGAGGTCGCGGAGCGTCTTGCGGATCTCCTCCCCCTGGTTGAACCAGATGAGGAAGGTGACCCCTTCGAGCTCGGCATCGGAGTTCATCTCCGCGACCTGCTTCTGCACCTCGTCACAGATCTCAACCGCGTTGGCGCCCGACTCCGCGGTCACGGTCACGCCGATCGCGAAGTTGCCGTCGAGGTGGCGGCCGTACTCCAGTGGCGGCTCCTCGTAGACCACCTCGGCGATGTCCGCGAGCCGAAGACCGTCGGCGCGGATCGGCGTGTTGCGGATCTCGTCGATCGTCTTGTAGGCGCCGACCGACCGGACGCTGAAGCGATAGCCGTCGGAACGGATGACGCCGACGCTGAGGTCGAAGTTCGACGAGCGGAGGGTGGAGGTGACCTTGCGGAGGTCGACGCCGTGCGTCTCGAGGTCGGCCACGCGCAGGTTGATGCGAACTTCCTTCGGGTTCACGCCATCGAGCCGGACCGACGCCACGCCGTCGATGCGCTCCAGCGGCCGCACGATCTTCCTCTCGAGCAGGTCATAGCTCTCCGAGAGGTCGCGCGGCGACGAGAGCCGCGCCTCGAGGATCGGCGTGTCGTCTTCGCGGGTGTTCCACGAGCCGCCGATCGAGATGTCGCCGATCGTGTCAGGCAGCTCGCCGCGGATCCGGTCGACGCGCTCGATGACCTCGGCACGCGCGAGACTCATCGGGTGTCCCCACTCGAACTCGAGGCCGACGCGCCCACCTTCATTGTTTGCGCGAGCAAAGATCCGCTTCACTCCCTTGACCGAGCCGAGCGCCTCTTCGATCGGCCTCACGATCAGCCGTTCGGTCTGCTCCGGCGTCGCGTTCGGGAACGGCACGAAGACGAAGAGAATCGGGCGCTCGACCTCAGGCATGAAGCCGAGCGGCAGCCGTACGAGCGCGACGACACCGAGGACAACGATGCTCGCGATCAGCGTCACTGTCGTGACGGGTCTTTTGATGGCGATCTCGGGAAGCGTCATGCAAGCTCTCCTTCCGGCGCCGGCAGCAGCTCGTCCTCCTCCGCGTCAACGGTCTCGACGCGGGAGGGGACGACCATGTAGAGCGCGGGGATCACGATGAGCGTGAGAACCGTGGACAGCGTGAGGCCGAACGAGACGGTGACCGCGAGCGGCGCGCGCAGCTCGGCGCCTTCGCCGATCGAGAGTGCCATCGGCAGAAGGCCGAGGACCGTCGTTAGGGTCGTCATGAGGATCGGCCGCAGACGCAGGTGGCCCGCGCGTATGACTGCCGCGAGCTTGTCGTAGCCGGCGCGGCGCAGTTGGTTTACGGCGTCGATCAGCACGATGGCGTTGTTGACGACGATGCCGGCCAGCATCACCACGCCGATCAGCACCATGACGGTGACGGGGGTCGACGTGACGAGAAGCCCCGCGACGACACCGACGAGCGCGAGCGGAATCGAGAAGAGCACCACGAAGGGATGAACGAACGACTCGAACGTGGCGGCCATCACCAGGTAGACGAGGAAGACCGCGAGGATCAGGGCGAACCGGAGGCTGTCGAAGGAGACGTCCATCTCGTCGACCTGGCCGCCGAGCTCGGCCGAGACGCCGCGCGGCGGGCGCTCCTCGGCGAGGATCGTCCGGATGTCGGCGACGACGTCGTTGAGCCCGCGCCCCTCGAGGCTGGCGCTGATGACCGCCGCGCGCTGCTGCTGGATCCGGTGGATCTCGGCCGGGCCGACCGACTCGACGACGTCGGCCACCGTCAGGAGCCTGATGGGCTGGCCGTCGGGGCCGTCGATGACCAGGTTCCGCACGTCCTCGAAGCGCTTTCGCTGCAGCTCCGTGTTACGGATGCGGATGTCGATCTGCCGGTCTTCCTCGCGAAAGCGCGTCGGCACGTCGCCGAGCACGCGGTTGCGGAGCATGTCGGCAACGACCCGCATGTCGAGCCCCAGGGCCGCGAGCCGGTTCCGGTCGAAGATCACCTGCAGCTCGGGATTCCCTTCCTCGAGCGACGACCGGATGTCGACGATTCCGGGCACCGCGCCGAGCCTCGACTCGATCGTCCGACCGTACGACTGGAGCTGCTCGAAATCGTCGGAGAAGAGAACGACCTCGACGGGAGTCTTGAGACTGAAATAGGTCGGTTTGCCCGTCTTGGTGGTGAGCGCCGGGATATCCGAGAATTCTTTCCGCAGCCGCTCGGACAACGCGTCCTCTTTGGACTCGTCCTGGCGGTCGGTCATCACGATGTTCAACTGGCCGTAGTGCTCGGCTTTCGTGCTCATCGACATTCCGCCTGACACGAGGCGGCTCCCCGCGGTCGAGTAATGCACCGCGACCTCGGGATCGTCCGCGAGCGACGCACCCATGCGCTGGACGACCCGGTCCGTCGCCTCGACGGTCGTCCCCTCGGGCATCGTCGCCTCGAAGAAGAACTCGCCCTCGGAGATCTCCGGAATGAGTTGCGTGTCGAGCCCCGATACCGCAGCGAGCGACGCGAGGAAGACGACGGCTGCAATTCCGATCGTGAGCCAGCTGCGCTGCAGCGCGGCTTCGAGGGCACGGCCGTAGGCTCGCGAGAACCATCCGAGCGTCTCGACAGGAGCGTCGAGGGTCGGGGTGGTCTCGGCCGCCATTCCGGCGTCGTCCACGCGCGAGCCGAGCGCGCTCAGCATCGGAATGAGCGTCACGGCGACGAGCAGGGACGCACAGAGGCTCAGCGTGACCGTCATCGCGAGATCGCCGAAGAGCTGGCCCGCGATCCCCTCGACGAAGACGATCGGAAGGAAGACGGCCACCGTGGTCAGAGTCGATGCGACGACGGCGCCGGCGACCTCGGAGGTACCGTTGATCGCCGCACGGACGAGCCCGCACCCTTCCTTCCGCTTTCGGTCGATCGACTCGAGAACGACGATGGCGTTGTCCACGAGCATTCCGATGCCCAACGTGAGCCCGCCGAGGCTCATGATGTTGAGCGAGACGTCGAGGCGGTACATCGCCATGAAGGCGAAGAGCACCGAGAGCGGGATCGACGTCGCGATGATCGTCGTCGGGCGAAGGTCGCGCAGGAAGAGCATGAGAACGATGATTGCGAGGATGCCGCCGAAGAGCGCCGACGAGCGAACCTCACGGATCGCCTGTTCGATGAAGCGCGACTGGTCGAAGAGCACCGTGAGCGTGTAGCCCTCGGGAAGGCTCGACTCGAGCTTGTCGAGTTGGTCGCGCACGGAGCGTGCGGTCGAGACGATATTTGCGTCGCCTTCCTTGTAGATTGCGATCTCGACGCTCTCGACGCCCCGCACGCGGGTGATCTCCTCGCGCTCGCGCGCGCCGCGGCGAACCTCGGCCACGTCGCGCAGACGGACGACCGATCCGTCGAGGTTCGCAATGGCGAGACCGCCGATCTCCTCGACGTTGTCGAACTCGTTGACGGTTCGGATGAGGTACTGGCTCGTCTCTCCCTGGAGCGAGCCGCCCGGCTGGTTGATGTTCGACGCGCCAACCACCTGGCTGATGCGGTCGTACGAGATCCCCATCGCCGCCAGGCGCTCCTGGTCGACCTCGATCTGGATCTCCTCCTCGAGGCCTCCCTTGATGCGCGCCGAGGCGACGCCGGTGATGGTCTCGAACGCGGGTTTCAGCGTGCGGTCGGCGATCTTCCGGCTCTCGCGCAGGTCGCCCGTTCCGCCTAACGCGATGCGCAGTATCGGGTCGAGCGACGGGTCGAATCGCAGCACGATCGGATCCTCGGCTCCCTCGGGGAGCACGAGGCGGTCGAGCTTCTCGCGCACGTCGAGGAGCAGGAGGTCCATGTCCGCGCCCCATTCGAACTCGAGCGTGACCTCGGAGACGCCCGGTCGCGAGACGGAGTGAACCGAGTGGAGCCCGCGCAGCACGCCGACGGCTTCTTCGACGGGGCGGGTTACCAGATTCTCGACCTCGGCGGGCGCCGTGTCGGGAAAGTCGGTCTGCACCGTGAGGGAGGGGTAGCTGATGTCGGGCAGCAGGTCGAGCGGGAGGCGCAGGTAGCCGACGACGCCGAAGGCTGCGAGCGCGGTCGCCACCATGATGACCGAGACTCGCCTCCGCACCGCGATCGTGACGAAGCCTCGCATCGCCTAACCGGCTCCCTGCGTGCGCGCCTGTTTCGCGGCCTCTCCCTCGGCCTCCTTCGGGTCGAGGTCCATCTTGTCGAGGATGCGGATCGGCTGGCCATCGGCGAGCGAACGCTGGCCCTGGACCACGATGGACGCGCCTTCGGCGATGCCTCCGACGATCTCGACGAAGCGGTCGTCCTCGTAGCCGGTCTCGACGACCGTGCGGCGTGCGGTCTCGCCTTCCGCGATGTAGAGCACGCGCTGGTCCTTCTCGGTGAGGACCGCGTTGAGCGGGACGACGAGGGTTTTCGCGTGCACGTCGGTGACGATGGAAACCTGCGCGAAGTTGCCCGGGCGGGTCGACGGCGGGTACGCGGTGATCTCGACCGTGACCTTGATCGTTCCCGTGCGCGGGTCGACGATCGGGCTGACGAGGTCGATGCGGCCCGTGAGCTCGTCGCCCGTCGAGTCGACCGTGAGTCGGACCGGCTGGGAGGTCTGGATCTTCCGGAACTCGCGCGCCGGAACGTGAACGCGGGCGAGCAGCCGCCGCATGTCGGCGAGCGAGAAGAGCACCGAGCCGTTCGAGACGTTGCGGCCCTGATCGACCTGGCGCCGGATGATCCGGCCCGTGAACGGCGCGCGGACCTCGCACCAGGAGAGCTCGAGCGCGGCGAGCTCGTACGCGGCCTTGGCGGCGTCCAGCTCGGCCTTCGCGGTGTCGAAGCTCTCCTTCGAGACGAGACCCTGCGAGATGATGTTCTCGATGCGTGCGAACTTCACCTTGCCCTGGTCGAGCGCGACCTTGGCTTGTGTCAGGCGGTGCTGGTACTCCGTGTCGTCGATGAGCAGCAGCACCTGGCCTTCGCGAACGTCGTCGCCTTCCTCGGCGAGGATCCGCTTGATCGGCCCCTGCACGCGAGCCAGCACGTCGGCTTCCTTGTCTGGATCGAGAGACGCGGTGGCGCTGTTATACGTCGCGATGTCGCCACGCGTGGCCGGCTCGACAGAGACCGCGAGCGTCTCGAGCGGAGGCTTCGCGCCCGGACCGCCCTGCTGTTTCTGGCCCGCTCCGCCCTGGCGATTCGCCTGGTCGGTCGGCTTCGCCTCGGAGTTGCCGCAGCCGGCGAGGGTGAGGGTCGCCAGAAAGGGTAAGGCAACCGCGAGCACACCCCATCGGACGCGGGTCAGCAGGATCGATTCGCTCAAGTCGTCTCTAGTCATCGTGAAGTGCTCCGGCGAAGTTAGGGTCGAAGCTCGCCCCGGGTTGGTCAGTGCTCTCAATCATAATGCCCGCTGAGCCGAGGTGATTTTCGCGGCTGGTTCATTACTGTCACAAACGATGTCTCCGCCGGGATGGCGACTTCGTTCGGCGGCACCGTCCGATCCGGGATTCTGGAGGGCGGACACTCGCGGCCGCGAATCCGGTCCCCGTGTAGACGCGTGGACGTGTCGCCGCGCGGAATGGATCCCGATTCGGGCGCGCTGCTTCGAATCGTGCTGCGTGCGCCGTAGGAGTGGATGATGGCTCCGAGCTCGCGCCGGCCGGCCGTGAGCGCGATCGTGAGCTTCGATGTCGTCGGGACGAGACGTCCTCACCAGGTCGGCGCTTTCTGCCATTCCTTGAACGCCTCGGCCTCGAGCTTGTAGCCCGATGCGGACGATTCGTCTCTCACCGCCCGATAGTTGGTCATCGCCCGGAGGCGTTCGAGCAACGCGTGGTAGTCCAGCATATGAAACGGCGGCCCGTCAGGCACGGGCCATACGTGAGCCGCGGTGCGTCGACGCCTGACCAGACAGTCGACGTCACGCTCGCCGCGGGCGAATCGAGGCTCTACCGGAACTCCGTGAAGGAGATGTTCGGGCTCGACAACGTTGCGGGGTCGTTCTGGATCACGGGACCCGCGGGACTTGCGGCCTGGGCGCGAACCTACAACGACCTGACGGAGAGCGGAGGCCAGGGCACCTTCGGCCAGTTCATCCCCGCGTTCGACTCGACGAAGCTCATTGGCATGTCAGGCGCGATCATCCCGGGACTGAGCCAGAACGCCGAGTTCCGAACGAACGCGGGCTTCCTCAACACAGGGCAGGCGGATGCCAGCGTGACGGTTTCCGTCTGGAGCTCCGAGGGTCAGCAACTTGGCACGAAGACCTACCTCGTGCCGGCCGGCACCGCGATCTTCGTCTCGCAGATCGTCGCCGACATCGGAGTCCCGTCGCTTTCGGACGGGTACATCAAGCTGATGCCCTCGACGGGCGGCGCACTCTACGGCTGGGCCTCCTCGGTCGACAACGTCTCGACCGATCAGACCTTCTTCCGCCCCTTCGGCCTCGACTAGCGCTCGAGCAAAGGGCCCCGGTCTTCGGTCCGGGGCCCTTTCACGGCTTTCTTCAGCGGCCGGGACGCCGCGGAGTTCTTCAAAGTGAACTTTCGAGGTGCGCCCCCCCAGACGAACAGCCCGGAACCCGAACTCGACCCCCGAAACCCCAAACGATGAACGAAGCTCCGACCCTGGATCCCCGATCCGGAAAAGCTCCGACCCCTATTCGAGGGGCCCTGACCCTTGGCCTTCGTCTGATGGAGGGGTCAGCCGCCATTCTCGCCGGCGCGCATGCCCTGCACTTCGCCAATGACTTCACTGGCGACGGACAAGGGAGCGCCCCAGTAGTCGAATATGCCGCCGCGGCTTGAGTTCTGACCGCAGACGACCATGACGCCTGTTCCCAGTCGCGACTTGAGATTGGATGCCAGCCAGCCGACAAAGCCTGAGTTGTCCAAGCCGGGACTGAAGTGGAAGCCAAAGATCACGAACCTTTCGCGCTCGGGCGTTGAGCTCGGGACGAGAGCGCTCCACACCTCTTCGTCTCGGACGAAGGCCAGCGCTTCAGGGATAAGTTCTGAGGGGAAGCGCGAGACGCCGACCTCGACGAAGGCGTACGGGCGTTCGTAGACGACGAAGCGCGACTCGGCAAGCACTCGTGCGAGGCGAGTGTTCGTTTGCTCCGGCGTTTCGCGGCTGATGTGCATGGTGATAGCGCCTAACGTCACGGACACGCTTGCCTCCGGAGCAGCGTGCGTGATCATTCTCGAGAAGCCCCGTTCCACATGGGAAGTCACGTAGAGCTGCTCCGCCGGGGGATACGCAACCTTCAATAGATCGGACAGCCTGCGAAGACGAAGAATTGGCCGCAATCGGCCTCTAACCCGCGATCGCCGGCAGCTCGTCAAACACGTTCGTCCCGCTCCCCTCGCGCGTGCTCCAGACGAACCGCTCGAGGATACGCAGTCTCCCGTCCGCCGTCCTCACGACGTCACAGGTCGACCGTCCCCCGTGAATCTCTCCGGATGCCTCGACCTGGAGGTACCGGAAACGAAGCGCTCCACCCGAAACGTCACCGACCAGGACTCCACGACGAACCCGACCTCCCGCGTATCTCGCGAAGACTCTCCCGCGTTGCTGGGAGAACGCGATGCGAGTGTGGTTGCCGACGACACCACTGCTCGAAGTGGAGCTCACGAGCATCACGACACCGTCGAGGCTCGGTACAATGGTCATCACTCTGTCTCCTGTACTTGGCGGCATCGACTCCGGTCACGATGGCGAATCCGTTCACTCCCGCGCGAGGGTAAGAGCACGCGCTAGCGCGTCGTCCGCCGGAACCGCCACGTCAGGCGCGACGCCGACCCCGTCGATCCGGCCGATCCGGCGCGATACGTAGTCGGCCACGGGAAGGAAGACGATGAATCCGTCGGCGACGTCGAAGTAGCTTCCCGACAGCATCTGCCCCTCGGTCGTCTCGCCGACGATCCGCGCGCGGCCCGACGCGCGCAGCGCATCGGTCGCAAACTCCGCGGCGCTCGATGTCGCCTTGCTCGTGAGGACGAAGACCTTGCCTTCGTACCGCGGCGCCTGTGGCTCGAAGCGGATCCGAAGCAGCCCGTTCGCCTGCACATCGCGCCAGAACCCGATGATCGACCAGCCCGACCACGGCTCGACCTTCTCGATCTCGCCGGCCGACGGAAAGGCGCTCTTCGACGTCCACCAGCGATTGCTGAGGAAGACGCCGGCCTCCAGCGGCTCGCCGATCACGTGCTGAACGAGCGGCCTCACGGCGAAGGCGCCACCGTCGTTCTGTCGCAGGTCGATCACGAGCGACTTCGCGCCGCGCGTCGCGATCGTCGCGTACGCCGCGTCGATCTGCTCGATCGTGTCCTGCCCCATCATCGTGTCGACGGTGAGAATCGCGACGTCACCGTCGAAGGTGAGGCGAGCCGATTCCTTCCCCGTGCGCATCGCGTCGAACGAGGCGATCATCGCCTCGACCGGAACCGCGGAGCGCTGCAGCTGGAAGTGCGAGAAGGGATCGTTCTTCCACGCCTTGCGAATCCCGGTGAGGAAGTCGAAGTCGTCCTTCGCCTTCGCCGCGATCGCCTCGGCCTCACCGCGGAACGTCTTCCAACCCTTCGTGTCGAGCTCCGCGGGCTTGTAGATCTGTCGCTTCACGACGCGATCGAGCGAGGAGAGCAGGGCGGGATAGTCGCGCAGCGGGAGCGTTCCGCTCCAGGGAACCGCATGGAACGATCCCCGCAGCAGTCCGGAGTCGACCGAGCCTTCGATCCGATCGCCTTCGAGCTTCAGCGTCGCCTTCGGCCCGGGCTTCCCCGAAACGAACGGGCCGGAGAACGATCCTCCCTCGCCGGCGACGAAATCGATGGCGATCGGATTGACGCCACGCGTTCGCGCCTCGTACCGACCGTCGACCCGCTCGACGTGCATCACTGTCTCGATCGGCCCCAGCGAACGAGTCTCGAACGTGACGAGCCAGTCGGTAGAGTCGAGGTCACCGGCGATTGCCGGGATGGATAGCATGAGGGCGACGAACGCGCGCAGTATCAACATACGAGTCAATGGTCTCTCCTGAGTCGTGTAGCAGTTGCCCGTGAGTACGAGTCCCGCACGTCACTGGTTAACACCGATGGCGGAGACTACCCTGCCGGCGCGGCGGCAGGCGTGCGAGGCACGACCGACACGCGCCGTTGCATCTTCCAGGTTGCGCCTCGATCGGTAGTGACTTCGATTTCCCACTTCCAGCCCGCGTCACCGTTAGGCTTCAGACAGAGCCGGTTGTGATGGCGCGCCCCGAGATACGTGTAGCCGGTGCCGGTGCCGACGTTCGACACCACGAGCGCGCCGCTCTCGTCGAACGTGCCCTCGTAGACGTCGAGCAGCCCGCTCACGTCATCGAGCGACGTAATGCGATACCGGTCGAGATCGACGTCGTACGAGAAGTACATGAGGAAGGTGTAGCCGGCAGTCTTGAGCGTCGTCGTCAGCGCCTTTCCGCCGTTGACCTTCACGACCTCGATCGGCGTTCGCCCGTCGGATCGCTCCCCCGGCTTCGCGTTCGGCGCGGCAAGGTCCGCGCTCCAGCTTCCTTCGAGGAACTTCAATCTCGCGAACCCCGCGTCGAATGCGCGCGCTTTCGCCTCACGCTCTTCCTTCGCACGGCTCTTCGCGTCGGACGTCGTGTCGGCGCTCGCCCCTGCCATGAGTGTCGCGAGGGCCAGGCAGATCAGCCCGGATCGGATCAGCACCGTCTTCATCAGCTCTTTGTCCTTTCCAACGGCGATTCAACGACTGTGAGTTGATACGAACCGTGCGCCTGGTCGGTTAACAGCAGCGGCTTCGAGCCAGCGTCGCCGCCTCAACTCTTCTTCTTCAAGTCGGCGAGCAGTTCGGACTCGAGCCCGCCGAGATTCATGCGCGCGATCATCTCGACCGTCAGCCCGTAGGCCAGCTTCCCGCGAAGCCGCTCGCCGAACGTGCCGAGGAGGCGCGCCCTCACGACGTCGCGCAGCGCGCCCTTCTCGTCGATCGCGTTAGGCCGTGCAACCGCCGCCTCGACCTCGCGCCGCATTCCGCGAACCTGCGCGAGGTTCTCGTCGACGATCTGCTGCAGGTCGCCCGGGTCGCCATGCCCTGGAATCGCGACCGTCGCTTTCGGGTAGGCGCTCGCGAGCCGCTGCAGCCCGTCGATCGCACCTGCCGAATGGCCCTCTCCCAGGTAGTAGACCGCGCCGTTGACGAGCGCGTCACCGACGAAGAGCACGCCGAGATCGGCGCTGTAGACGACCGCGTTGTCCGCTGACTCCATCGCGCCGAACGAGGTCACGGTGAACCGCATCCCGGCGAGAGTGATCTCTTTGCCCGACTCCACCACGCGGTCGGGAACGACGACGTTCGGGTCGTAGTCGGCGCCGAACGCCTGAATCCAGCCCGCGGTGTATGCCGCGTCGTGCGTCGGCTTCACCGCGGCGGCGGTCGCTCGCGTCGCGTAGATCGGGACGTTGGGAAAGCGTGAGCGCAACACGCCGAGACCTCCGAAGTGGTCGACGTGCGGATGCGTGAGGATGACGCCGGCGAGCGGTTTGTGCCGTGACCCGATGACCGTCGCGAGCAGCTCGGCATCGGGCTTGAGGAAGAGGGCGTCGATCAGCACGATCCCTTCCTTCGACTCGAGCCAGTAGGCGTTCGCGCCGTACGAGCGGTCGGTGCTCGTGTAACGGTTGAGGGTGACGCCCGCCGGCTCCGAGGCTCCGGCGGAGAGAGCGGCAAGCGCAAGAACGAGTGCCAGGGTGGGTAACGAAGATCGCATCGATGTTCCTTTCGTATTCGAACTGGGCGCAACATAGGTTCTGTCTCCCTCACGAACGAGCGCTGTGTGACGAATGGCCGGACCTGAGACGCGAGCGCCGCATCGAGGGACGAGCGCCCGGCGGCGTGGGACGAATCGCTTGGCGGATCCGATTGCGGGCGCGTAGCCTTGGCGGATGACCACGGTGGACGAGGCGAGACCGATCGCCGGCGCGGCGACGAGGCGCGAGACTATTCCGCTGCGACCGATCATCGTCGCGAGCATCGCGGCATTCGGGGCGCTCTGGCTCCTGCAGAGCCTTGCGGCGTGGGTCGACCTCGAGCGCCGCGGCGGCGCCGGCACCTTCGGGAGCCTTCTCACCGAGAATGCCTTCTTTTACCCTCCATGGATCGCTTTCAGCGTCGTGCTCTTCGCCGCGATCGACCGGCGGAGCGACCGGCTCGACCGGGCTCGGACGGCGGCGACGCTCTTCCTCGCCGCCTCGCTGCTCTTCTTCGTGCCGTACGTCGTCTATGAGGCGGTCCTCAGCCTCTTGAGCGAAGGCAAGCCGCTCGCGGACCTCCCGCAGCGACTGCGCAACTGGCCTCCGTTCTTCCTCTTCGTCGACTTCGTTCTTCTCTGCGGCTGCTTCGCGTCGCTCTACGCTCTCGGCGTCGTGCGGGCGCAGCTCGCCCGCGAGCGGCATCGCCGGGAGCTCGAGTCGCAGATGCTCTCGCTCCGGCTCGAGCTCGAGCAGCAGCGCCTCGCGTCGATCCGCGCGCAGCTCGAGCCGCACTTCCTATTCAACGCGCTCAACGCCATCAGCGCGCTCGTGCGCTCCGAGGAGCGCGCGACCGCACTCTCCGCGCTGTCGAGACTCAGCGGACTGCTGCGCTACGCCCTGACCGCGAGTCGCCTCGATCGCGTGACGCTCCGCGACGAGCTCGACTTCGTCCGCGACTACCTCGAGCTTCAGCGACTTCGCTACGGCGCGCGCCTGAACGCCTCGGTCGCCATCGACGACGAAACGCTCCTCGAGCTCTCGTGTCCTCCCCTCCTCCTGCAGCCGCTCGTGGAGAACGCGTTGCGTCACGACCTCGACGCGCACGACGGAGCGAGCGACGTCGCGATTCACATCGGCCGATCCCGAGGCGGCGCCTCGATCACGATCAGCAACCCCCTGCGCAACGCCCCCTCGCCTAACGCAGGCTTCGGCCTCGGAATCGGCGCCACCCGCGAGCGGCTGACCCTTCGATACGGCGAAGAGGCCAGCCTCACCACGGTCGAGCGCGACGGGCGCTTCGAGGTCGAGCTCCGTCTCCCGGAGGCCTCCGATGCCTGAGCCGATCCGCGCGCTGATCGTCGACGACGAGGAGCTCGCCCGCGCGAATCTCCGCCAGGCCCTTCGAGACGTGCCGGGCTGGCAGGTCGCCGGCGAGTGCGAGAGTGTCCGCGCGGCACGCGCCTTCCTCGGTGCGAACGCCGCCGACGTCATCTTCCTCGACGTGCAGATGCCGTTCGAGTCGGGACTCGTACTCGCTCGCGAACTCGCGGCGTCGGAGACTCCTCCCGGGATCGTCTTCGTCACCGCGTTCGACCAGTACGCCGTCGAAGCGTTCGAGCTTCAGGCGCTCGACTACCTGCTCAAGCCATTTGACGATGCCCGCCTTGCGACGACCCTCGAGCGTGTCCGCGAGCTTCTCGATCTTCGGCAGCGCGCCGCGTATCGCGCGGCGGTGAGCGACGCGGTGGACGAGGTCGAGGGGTTGCGCGCCGCGCGCGAGCCGGAGCCGCTCAGGCGCTTCTGCATACGATCGGTCGGATCGATCGAATCGATTGCCGTGGCCGCGGTCGAGTGGATCGCGTCGGCGGGAAACTACGTCGAGCTTCACCTCACGGGTCGCAGCGTCCTCCACCGGATCACGATGGCACAGCTCGAGCACCGCCTCGATCGTGCGGAATTTCTTCGCGTACATCGGACGGCGATCGTACGCAGTCGTCTCGTGACCGCCCTCCAGATCACGGGTGACGGCAGCTACGAGCTCATTCTCGCGTCCGGCGCCCGCGTTCCCGTCTCCGAGCGCTACGTTCCCGAAGTGCGCGCGCTGCTCGTCGACCAAGGTAGGTAGCTGGGGACCAGCCTGCGGTCCGATGTGCGCCAGTTCGCGCCCCCCCCCTGGACCCGACCCTTTACACTCCTGTGGAGGCATCGTTCCGACGGCCAGCGACCCACGAAACCGCACGCCATGCGACCGTGCTCCGCGCCCATCCTCCCGCCTCACTCACCTCCTCTCTGCTTCACCTGAAAGTGATTCGAGTCACGCAGCCCGCGCTCGCCGGTTACAGCTTCGCGCGGCGAGACGGGCCAACATCGTCGTGAACTCGAACACGGAGGAGGAGTCATGAGACTCGGATCCATCGTTCTGTCGTTTGCCGCGCTTCTGATCTGTTCCGCGATGCCCGCCGAGGAACCGGCTTCGAAGGTGATCCCCTGGGAGAGCTTCGAGAAGCCTGCCTACTGCGCCGCCTGCCACGCCGACATCGCCCGCCAGCACGAGCAGGCGATGATGTCGCAGGCCTACACGCATCACTGGGACGAGATCGAGTACTTCGAGCTCGCCGTGCCGCACGCGGACAAAGAGCCGAAGGTCGCGGAAGTGAAGGCGGGCTGTAACGGCTGCCACGCGCCTCTCGCGTATCTCGCAGGCAAGATCCCGCCTCCGAAGCCGTCCGAGAACAGCCGTGCGAACGAGTCGGTCAGTTGCGACGTGTGCCACACGATCACGGGCCACGCGGGCGACACGCCGTTCAACTTCAACTGGACGATCGAGCCGGGCAAGACCAAGCAGGGAACCCGCGACGGGATGCAGAGCCCGGCTCATACGATCGTCAACAATCCGTTCCTGAAGACCGCCGAATTCTGCGGTACCTGCCACAACGAGAAGAGCCCGTTCGGCATCTGGGTCAAGTCGACACACCTCGAGTGGAAGAAGAGCCTGCAGGCGCGCAGCGGAATCGTCTGTCAGGACTGCCACATGCCCCCCGCGGCTGGACGAAGCGCGAAAATGGGAGGCGACCACCCCGATGTCAGGCAACACCTGTTCCACGGCGCCCACGACCCCGGCAAGCTCGCCGGCGTCGTCGAAGTGCGCGTTCATCCCGAGACTCGCGAGGCCGAGCCGGGAGACCAGATGAAAATCAAGGCCGTCGTCGTCAATGCGAAGGCGGGGCACATGGTGCCTTCGGGCTCCGCCGAGGAGCGCATGCTCTGGCTCCATGTGGAGGCGAAGGACGCGAAAGGCAAGACCTGGCACCTGAAGGTCGATCCGAAGGGATTCAAAGACGAGGAATTCACGATCGCATCTCCGTCGGCGCTGGCGTATCAGGACATCGGCGACATCAAGGGAATTCAAGACTTCAAGGGGATCTCGCGGGACGGCTACATCCCGGAGGGTGACAGGATCTTCCGGCTTCCCTACTTCGACCCGAAAGGGCGGTTGACGATCGCGCAATGGAACACCGCAAGCCTCGGAACCGACTACCGTCTCGCTCCTCTCGAGGCGAAGAACGAGACCTTCACCTGGAAGGTGCCCGACGACGCCGCCCCTGGCGAGGTGACCGTGACCGCGACGGTCTACTACTCGCGCCTCGTCTCCTCCGTCGCCGAGTTTCTCAACGTCCCGAAGGACGAGTGGGAACCGGTGACGATCAGTTCGCATCAGACGAAGTTCATCGTGCGGCCGTAGGGAGGAACCGATGAGACAGAAACTGATCCCGGCGCTCTTCGCGCTCGTCGTGATCTCGTCGCTGGCGCTCGACTCCGAGGCGATTCCGGCATTTGCGAGGAAGTACCAGTTCTCCTGCACCGTCTGCCACGCGCCAGCTCCGCGTCTGAAACCGTTCGGGGAGGAGTTTGCCGGGCGTGGGTTCCGGCTCGAGGATCCCAGCCAGGAACCGACGCGTGCGTCCTACGACACAGGCGATCCGCTGCTGACTCTCTGGCGGGAAGTGCCGCTCGCGATGCGGCTGGAAGGCTTCGGAGCGTACAAGGAAGACGCGGCGGCCGAAGCCGACTTCGAGTTCCCGTGGGTCTTCAAAGTCCTCTCGGGCGGACCGCTGAGCGAGCGCTTCTCGTACTACTTCTACGTCATCTTCGAGAAGAACGAGTTCGAAGGGCTCGAAGACGCGTACCTCCAGTACAACGGGCTGTTCGGCTCGCAGGTCGACGTGATCTTCGGCCAGTTCCAGGTGAGCGACCCGCTCTTCAAGCGCGAGCTACGGCTCGAGCGGAACGACTACCTGATCTACAAGGCGCTCGTCGGCGAGTCGGATGTCAAACTGACCTACGAACGCGGGCTCATGTTCCTCGCCTCGCCCGGTGGGACCGACCTGGCCTTCGAAGTGGTCAACGGCAACGGCATCCCCTCGGGCGAGTTCGACAAGGACGACTACAAGAACCTCGCACTGCGCGCCTCACGCGATCTCGGGAAAGGCGTGAGGTTCGGCCTGTTCGGCTACTGGGGCAAGGAGAAGGGCGGCATCGCCGACCTGACCAACGAGGTGACTTACTTCGGCCCCGACATGACGATCGACTTCGGCGACCGCTGGCAGGTGAACGCTCAGTACCTCCTGCGAAGTGACGACGATCCATTCTTCGTCGGTGCAAGCGACGACGTCGAGACCGACGGCGGCTTCGCAGAGGTCGTCTACCTGCCTCGGGGAGCGGACGGCCGCTACGCATGGGCGCTGCTCTACAACACGGTCGACTCCGATGACGAACTGGCAAACCAGGAGAACCTGACCATCACGATGAACTACCTCTTCGCGAGGAACATCCGGCTCCTCCTCGAGGCGGGGCGAGACTTCGAGCACGACGCGACGGAGGCGAGCGTCGGATTGATTGTGGCCTTCTGATCCGCTGATGCCCGTGTAGTAACTACCCAACATGCCGGAGGCTCCTCCGGGTAGTAAGTGCGCTTCCTGAAAGGGGTTGCGAAGACTAGCTTGGAGACACGTTCAAGAAAGGACGGTCTCACATGAATAGTCTGAATCGCAGCAATCGTACATTCGTCACCGCGGCGGCCTCCCTGGCCGGCGCCGGAATCCTCTTCCTGGCCGGTTGCGCCTCCTCGATGGTCCCGGAGAGCACCCAGCGAGCCGACTCCGGCATCACGTCCGTCGTTCAGGAATCGCTCGAGACCAACGACAAGGTCAAGGCTCGCCAGGTCGGAGTCGAGACCCGCGAAGGGCTCGTCTATCTCACCGGCGTCGTCGACACCGAAGAGTCACGACGAGAAGCCGGGCGCGTCGCCTGGCGCACCGATGGAGTCCGGGGCGTCCAGAACGACATCACCGTCGGGGAGCGCACTGTCGGTAGCTGGATCGATGACGTCTACATCAGCTCGAAGGTCAAGTCCAAGCTGATCGCCGACACCGACATCCGGGCATCGGACATCGACGTGAGCTCCTCACAGGGAGTCGTGACGCTCATCGGCCGCGTCGCCTCGCAAACCATCAAGGGCGACGCCGAGCGCATCGCTCGTGGCACCAAGGGCGTCAACAACGTCAACAACGAGCTTCTCGTCGGCGCAATCAGGCGTTAGACAGCGAAGCAAAGGAGAACTCTCATGCTCTATACCATCCTGGCTATTCTTCTCATCCTCTGGGTACTCGGAATGGTTTCCTCGTACACGATGGGCGGACTCATTCATCTTCTGCTCGTCGTAGCCGTGATCATCGTGATCTTCCGGCTGCTCTCTGGACGAAAGGTCGTCTAGAGGGTGTGTTCCGGCTCATCCACGGCACTCGACCTGAACTGCGATCGACGCGAGGCGGAGTGAGACCCATGAAATTCGCAATCCTGCTGGTGATCGTCGTGGCGATGGCAGGTCTGACCCTCGGCGCCTTCAGCTCGTACATCTCGCGTCGCGCGCTCGATTCGGCGCGACGCGAGAACGAGCAGCTGCGGACACGGCAACAGGCGCTCGTCGCGGATGCTCAGTCTCTCGGTGAGCGGGCAACCGCCACCCTCGAGCACGGTCGCCGGATCACTCGCTCGGCCGGTCGCGATCGCGACTGGCTGCAGGAACAGCGAATGCCCTCTGCGGACGCGGGGAACGAGGCGATCATCGCCTGGATTTCCGCCAGGGGGGCGCAGCTCGAGTCGCTCGCGGTCGAGCTCTCGGACTTCGCAACAAAGCCGGCCATGAAGCAGGCCTCCAGGAGAGATCATTTTGGCACCGCCGCCTCACCGGATAACGACTCCCCCGAGGCGAAGGACATTCAACCCACCCGCTCACGCATGGCAGGCTCGGCGTGAGCCTCTCTCACGTGACGGAATGCCTTCCGGCCTCGGCCATACATCAACCCTCAACTCCACGCTGACATCGCGCACAACGCGCGCGGACAGGTAGCCTGACATGCTCGCACGAACGCTTCGATTCACGGCCATCACGACCGTGTTGTCACTACTCACATTCCTCACGTCAGCAGAATCGGTCAAACTCGAGAGGCTCTTTCAGCCATCGCCCAGCCTGATCGAAGCCGTCAGCGCGCAGTATCGCAACGCCAGCCGGGTCGTCGATGCCTCTGCAGAGTTCACGCTTCCGGGCGGCGCCGCCTGCACGGTCACGCCGATGACCTGCAACACGGTCCGCAGTGGAACCCTCGAGCAGGGCGACTGCACCGCCAACTCCGACGCTACCTACCTCGATGTCTGGACGTTTCACGGCAACATCGGGCAGACGGTCACGATAACCATGCGCAGCACCAGCTTCGACTCGTACCTCTATCTCGGAGATCCGTCGGGAAACATGGTGGCAGCCGACGACCAGTCCGGAGGCGAGCTCGACGCGAAGATCACCTTCACACTCACCGAGTCCGGCGAGTGGGGAATCGTCGCGAACCAGGTCTACCCTGCGAGCGGCTCCTACCAGCTCACGCTCGAGTGCTCGGCCGGCGACGCGTGCACCCCGCAGCTTCGGGGCACGGCTTGCGGCGCAAACCTCACCGGCACGATCGACGTGAACGACTGCATCGGCGAAGGCCTCCCGTTCGAGTTCTGGACCTTCACCGGAGTGGCCGGCCAGAACGTTGCGATCGCCGCCAGTCGCACGGCCGGGGCCGGCAACATCGGCCTTGGCCTTTTCCACGCCGACGGGACCACGCTTGCGAGCGACAATGCCGACGACATCACCTCGTCGATCAGCTCCACCTTGTCGAAGTCGGGCACATGGGTGATCGCCGTTCTCGGAACCTCGTTCATGGAGTACCGGCTGAACCTCAACTGTCAGACGCAGTCGACCTGCTTCCGCAGCGCGGACAGTCTTTGCCTCAACAACAATCGCTTCCGCGTCACCCTGGCGGCCACGGATCCCAGAACTGGAAACACGGGAATCGGACATAGCGTCCCGTACAACGACATCAACGGCTTCTTCGCGATCCCGGACCTCACGAACGACCCGACGAATTTCGAGGTCTTCGTGAAGGTGCTCGACGGCCGCACGACCAACGGGCACTTCTGGGTCTTCTACGGCGGTATGACCGACTTCGCCTACACGATCACCGTCGTCGAAACTGCGACAGGCGCGACGAAGACTTACGTGAAACCGGGACTCGAGTTCGTCGGCGGCGCCGACACGAGCGCCTTCTAGCGTTGCGCCGCCGAAAGGGAGAAATGCGATGAAATGGACTGGACTGTACCTGCTCGGATATGTCGTCCTCATCGGCGGAATCCTCGCCGCGCTCTGGAAGATGGGGATCCTCGCGAACGTCGGAACGACCTGGACGGTGATCAGTGTCGTCATCCTCATCGGATTCGGGATCATGATCGCGGTCGCCAACAGCGGCAGCAAGCAGAACGTCGAGATCGACCGATCGTGACGCTGGTCTCGCCACGTACTTTCTACTGATTGATTCGTGCCGCCGCCTGGTAGTAAGTGCGCTGTCCGGCGACGGCCCGAGAGTCTAGTTTCTATATCGAGAGTCTCGCCGCCGCAATGAGCGTCGGGCAACGTAGGAGTGGAAATCATGAATGGACTCAAGCTGGTAGCAATCGTGTTGATCGCCGCGGGAATCATCGCGCTCGTCTACGGCGGCTTCACCTACACGCAGACGACGCACGACGCGAAGATCGGACCGATCGACATTTCGATCAAAGACAAGAAGACGGTGAACGTTCCCATCTGGGCGGGTGTCGGCGCGATCGTCGTCGGCGGGGCCCTGCTGTTGACAGGAAAGAAGGGGTAACGACTCCTTCCTCCTCGCCTGGAGTGTCCGGCCGGGTTCGGCCCTTCCGAGGATACGCAAAGCCCCCAGGAGCCCCTCTCACAGCGGGGGCTGGGCAGTCTCGGGACGCTTCAGGTTGCCGTAGGAGGAACATTGAATTCAATCGCGACATTGAACCGACGGATCACTCTCGCTTCACGGCCGGTGGGGCTTCCCAGGGTCTCGGACTTTCAACTGGCATACCTGTCAATTCCTGCACCCGCCGCGGATGAGGTACTGGTTCGTTCCCTCTATCTTTCGCTCGATCCCTACATGCGCGGTAGGATGGACGGCGCGACGTCCGCGTCCCGGCCGGTCTCCATCGGAGAAGTGATGCCTTGCGGGGCCGTCGGCTTCGTCGTCGAGTCGAACGACTCAGCCATACGCGTCGGGGACGTCGTGGAAGGAATGTTCGGGTGGCAGGAGTACGCCGTGGCCCGCGGACGAGACACGAGACGACTCGACCCCACGCTCGCGCCCATTTCGACAGCGCTCGGAGCGCTTGGCATGCCTGGCCTAACCGCATACTTCGGGATGCTGGACATCTGCAACCCGCAGCCGGGCGAGACGGTCGTCATCTCGAGCGCCGCTGGAGCCATCGGGATTCTGGCCGGCCAGATCGCGAAGATCAAAGGATGCAGGGTCGTAGGAATCGCGAGCGCGGACGCGAGGGTCGCGTGGCTCGTCGATGAGCTCGGCTTCGATGCGGCGTTCAACGACGCGAGTCTCGTCGATGTTCATGCCGCCCTAGACGAGCACTGCGCCGACGGGATCGACGCCTACTTCGACAACGTCGGCGGATGCATCACCGACGCGGTCATTCTCCGGATCAACGCCAAAGCGAGGATTGCCGTCTGCGGGCAGCTCTCGGAGTACGACCCCGACACACCGGAGACCGGACCGCGCTGGCTCGGCCACCTAGTTGCGAAGCAGGCGAAGGTCGAAGGCTTTCTCGTCGCCTCCTACGCGGAACGGTTCCCCGAAGCGCGTGAACAGCTCGCCGCCTGGCTGAGGGTGGGCCGGCTCAAGTACCGCGAAGACGTCGCCCAGGGACTCGAGAGCGCGCCTCAGGCCTTCATCGAGGTGTTGCAGGGAAAAAACGAAGGCAAGCAACTGGTGCAGCTCTGGGAGATCTAGGCGTCTGCGAAGGGCAACGGGCGCGGTTCCCGCACGAACCAGCAGCGGCCGCAACTGCAATTCCACTCTCATCCAACCATCGAAATAAGGACGACGACATGCGCTTCTCAGGTAAAGCCCCGACTCTGGTGACATGGGTCATCTCACTGGTTCTCTTTCTCGTCGCGCTGGCGGGACACTTCGGGCTCGTACGGCTTGGCGCGCCGCTTGCCTCGTGGTCCTGGATCATCGGCTTCGCCCTCCTGCTCGTGGCCTGCCGGGTCAAGGGACTCTGACACTGCCGCCTGTTCGGGCGGTCTGACATGCCGAATCGCGCCCGGGCTTCAGAGGCCGGTCGTGCGGCGCCAACTGCATGAACCCGGCCAGGCCGGCGAAAGGAACCTGTGATGTCGATCTCGCTTCCTGCACTGCTCATTCTTCTCGTGATCGCGGCGATCTGCGGCGCGATCGGCCAGGCCATCGCGGGCAGCGTTCGCGGCGGCCTCATCGTCTCGATCGCGCTCGGCTTCGTCGGGGCGCTGCTCGGACCGTGGGTCGCCGGGAAACTGAATCTGCCCGAGCCGTTCACGATCGTCGTGGGAGGACATCCGTTCCCCGTCCT
>JBPPMG010000398.1:0-2051 GCA_051305935.1 Thermoanaerobaculia bacterium | reverse complement strand
AGCCATTGAGCACCGCCTTCTTGTGCAATTCGATGTTCAAACCAAGGCCCTTGATCTCGTTGCAGAGCACTTCGAACGAGACCGGCGTTCCGGGCTCGAGGATGTTGAGGCCCTTGACCATCGATTCGTAGATCTTCGTGCGTCCGTCGACGTCGTCGGACTTCACCGTGAGCAGTTCTTGGAGGATCGCCGCGGCGCCGTACGCCTCGAGCGCCCACACTTCCATCTCGCCGAAGCGCTGACCGCCGAAGCGCGCCTTGCCACCGAGCGGTTGCTGGGTGATCAGGCTGTAGGGCCCCGTCGCGCGCGCGTGCACCTTCTCGTCGACGAGGTGGTGCAGCTTCAGCATGTACATGATGCCGACGGTGACCGACTGCTCGAACGGCGTGCCGGTACGACCGTCGAAGAGCGTGAACTTGCCCGAGCTGGGCAGGTTCGCCTCTTTGAGGACCTTCTCGATCTGGTCTTCCTTCGCACCATCGAACGCGGGGGTGTGCGCGCGGATGCCGAGCTTCTTGCACGCGAGACCGAGGTGGGTCTCGAGGATCTGACCGACGTTAATCCGGCTCGGCACGCCGAGCGGGTTGAGCACGATGTCGACCGGCGTGCCGTCTTCGAGGTACGGCATGTCTTCGAGCGGGCAGATCTTGGAGATGACGCCCTTGTTGCCGTGGCGTCCGGCCATCTTGTCCCCGACCGACAAGTTGCGCTTCGTGGCGACGTAGACCTTGACCATCTCGAGCACGCCCGTCGGCAGCTCGTCACCGCGTGAGAGGCGGTTGACGATCTTGTTCTTCTCCGTCTCCTTGTTGTCGATGCGCGACTGGTAGTCGTTGATCGCGATGAGCGACTTCTCGCGTTTGTCCTTCGCGGGGAAGTTCTCGGCGGACTGCAAGCAGAGCAGACGCACGCGGCGCAGCTCGTCGTAGGTCGCCGTGTCGTCGACCGAGATCGCCTTGCCCGTGAGATCGTCGGTGACTTCGCCTCCGAGGACCTGCTTCACTTCCTTGAGCATCGCCGCGGTGTAGTCGCGGAGCGCCTTCAGGAAGTCCTTCTCCGCGTCGCGGATGACCGCGAGCGCTTTCGTGCGCTCCGCATCCGTGAGGTTCACGCGGCGCGAGAACTTCTGCGCGTCGATCACGACGCCACGCGTGCCCGGAGGCATCGTGAGCGACGCGTTCTTCACGTCGACACCGGCCTTGCCGAAGATCGCGTGCAGCAGCTTCTCTTCCGGCGTCAGTTCACTCTTCGACTTCGGAGCGACCTTGCCGACGAGGATGTCCCCGGCGTCGACGAACGTCCCGATGCGCACGATGCCGGCGTCGTCGAGGTTCGACAGCGCCTTCTCGCCGACGTTCGGGATGTCGCGCGTGAACTCCTCTTTGCCGAGCTTGGTCTCGCGGATCTCGACTTCGTACTCCTCGATGTGGATCGAGGTGAACGTGTCGTCGTGCATCAACCGTTCGGAGACGAGGATCGCGTCTTCGTAGTTGTAGCCGTCCCACGGCATGAAGGCGACGAGCAGGTTCTTGCCGAGCGAGAGCTCGCCGTTGCACGTCGACGCGCCGTCGGCGAGCAGCTGGCCTTGCTTGACCACGTCGCCTTCTTTGATCACCGGACGGTGATTCTGCGTCGTGCGCTCGTTGAGCTTCTGAAACTTGATCAGCGGGTATTCGACGTCGTCGACGATGAGGCGCTTCGAGGCGACGTAACGCACCGTCCCGTCCTTCTCCGCGAAGATCGGGAAGTTCGAGTTGCGCGCGACGACGACCTCCATGCCCGTGCCGACCACGGCCGGTTCGGGCACGAGCAGCGGCACCGCTTGGCGTTGCATGTTCGAGCCCATCAACGCGCGGTTCGCGTCGTCGTGCTCGAGGAACGGGATCAGCGACGCGGACACACCGATGATCTGCGTCGGCGCGACGTCGACGAGGTCGACTTCGTTCGGCAGGCACTCGATGTTGTCGCCGTCACGGCGCGCGAGGACGCGCTCGCCGACGATGTTGCCCTTGTCGTCGAGCGGCAAGTCCGCCGGCGCCATGACCATGTTC
>JBPPMG010000338.1:0-4623 GCA_051305935.1 Thermoanaerobaculia bacterium | reverse complement strand
AGCGGTTACGATTCGTGCGAGATCACGAACTCGCCGGCGGCAACCCTTCTGCTTCCCTACTTCGAAGTCGATCCCTCGGGTGCAGGCGAGAACACGGTCGTCGCCATCACCAACACGTCAGACACCGCGATCGTCGTCCATACGACGGTGTGGACCAACTGGTCCTTCCCGGTTCTCGACTTCAACCTGTACCTCACCGGCTACGACGTTGTCACGATGTCGCTCCGCGACCTGCTCGTGAGCGGCAACATTCCGAACACCGGCCATGTCACCTCGATCTCGCCGGTGGGCGTTCGCTCGCGCACCGACGCGTCGACCGCGGCGTCCCCGGTTCGCCTCATTGCTCCCTATAACGCGGCCGGGCTCGCAAGCACGTGCGCGAGCGCACAGGGAGGCAACGGTGCGGTTCCCGGTTTCCTGCTCGCGCAGATTCAGAGCGGTTTGACCGGTGGCCCCTACTCGGCAGGCGGCACACCGTGCGGCCAGGTCGGCGACATCCACGACAACATGGTCGGCTACATCACCTTCGACACTTCGGCGGTCTGCTCCCAGTCGCTGCCAACCGACGCGGTCTACTACGCGACGGAGATCCGCTGGGAAAACCAACTGACCGGTGACTACATCCGGCTCAACGACGCCGAAGGCGTCTCGGGCGGCAACCCCCTGGTTCACATTGCCGCGATCCCGGGTGGCGACAGCACTCCGGTCACGACTCTCCCGTGGACGTTCTACAACCGCTATCAGTCGGGCATTGGCGTGCTCGATCGCCGTGTGCCGCTTCCGTTCCTCTTCGCCGGTCGCTACATCGAAGCGGGAGAGGCCTTCGACACCGACTTCGTGATCTGGCGCGAAGGAGTGACCGACCAGGTCGGCACACTCCTCTGCAACACCATTCTCCCCGACAACGCGTCGTTCCCGTACGTCGAGCTCGTTCGTTTCGACGAGCGCGAGAACCCGACGACCCGGACGGGAGGCTGCCAGGTATCACCCTGCCCGCCTAACCAGGGCCTGTCGGAGACTCAGCTCATCAACATCAACAACACGTCGATCTTCCCGAGCGACCCGTCGGCGGACAACGGCGGCTGGGTCTACTTCAACCTCACGATCCCCGAGGGCGATCCGCTCGGCTGGGGCCGTCCGTCGCAGAACTGGGTCCAGATCCGCATGACCGGCGCCGCCCGCTACGGGGTCGACTTCGATGCCGCGTACCTCGGCAACGGCTGCCTCGGATTCGTCGGCGTGACCTATCTGACCGGCGGCAACGGCGTGAACATTCCGGGCGAGAAGATCGGGCCGAAGTACGAAGGCGGGTCGATCGGCTGGATCGGCAACTGAGCGACTGATCCCTGTACGCACCCCGCGCCGGCTCGCCGGCCGCGGGGTGCGGCGATCGCGTCAGGTTCGACCTCTCTGTTTGCGAACGTTATTCGGCGTCCGGACGGACGCCGTCGATCACGAGTGCCGTGTAGCGAGACAGCGGACTGCCGTCGTCACCCAGTTCCCCGAGCCGGACATGGAGTTTCCGGGTGAGCTCGCGAAGGAACTGAACCTCGCGAACGAGGTTCCTCACGTCGATCTCACTCGCGTGCCGGACACCCGATCCGAAATCCACGAGCTCCGCGTCGGGGAACGTTCCGCTGGCAAAATCTTCGAGCCACTCTTCGAAGGACTGGTCTTCCATGGTCCCTGCATTCTAATGCGCCGCGAGGCCCGCAGTCGATCAAACCCGGCAGTGCTTCAGCTGCCGAGGCGCCGGATGCGCCACTCGTGCCCGACTTCGAACATCGTGCCGGGATCGCCCTCTCCCCCAATAGAGAACGAGAGTTCCGCGCGGTCGTGAAGATGCAGCGCCTCACCGTCTCCGACGAACGCGAAGACCCTGTACTCGCCCGGGTTCAGCGGCACGTCGGGAACCAGTAGCGACACTTCGTACGCGCGTCGGCCGGAGAGTGGCGACATCCCGTCCCAGTGCGTTCCGAAGCTGAAGCAGTTGACGCCGTCGAGCGCCCGGTCGATGCCGACGACCATGTGGATCTGCTCGTCTTCGCTCTCCGCCTCGAGTCGCAGCGCGATCGCCAGGGGTTCTCCGGGCTCGAATTCGCTGCGCGCGCCCCCTTCCGCGTCGGTGACGCTCGCCGCGCGCAGCCTCACCCGCGACGGGCGCTCGGGCAACGTGTCGCCGACACCGACCGGCTCCGCCTCGGTCGCGAGCAACTCGGCCTCGTAGGCGCGGATCACTCCCGCGGTCGGGCCGAACATCGCGAGGCGCCCACGATCGAGCCACAGCGTGCGCACGCAGGTCGAAGCCACCGCGCCCAGGGAGTGAGAGCAGAAGATCACCGTCCTCCCCCGATCCTCGAACTCCCGCATCTTCTCGAGGCACTTGCGCTGGAAGTGCAGATCGCCGACCGCGAGCGCCTCGTCGACGAGAAGCAGGTCCGGGTCGACGTGGACCGCAACCGAGAAGCCGAGACGCATGATCATGCCCGACGACCAGGTGCGGACCGGCTGTTCGAGGAAAGCGTCGAGCTCGGTGAACTCGAGAATCCGAGGAAGCGTCAGCTTCATCTCGTCCCTGCCGACCCCGAGGATCGACGCCGCGATCTCGGCGTTGGCACGGCCGGAGAACTCGGGGTGGAACCCGACACCCAACTCGAGAATCGACGCGATGCGGCCGTCGATGGCCACCTCGCCGCGCGTGCTCGCCACGACTCCGGCAAGGATCTTGAGCAGCGTCGACTTCCCCGCCCCGTTGCGTCCGACGAGCCCGATCGTCTCGCCGCGCTCGATGGAGAAGGAAACGTCGTCGAGCGCGGTGATGAGCTCCGGGCGCCACCGGCTCGACACGAGTTCGAGCAGACGGTCGGCCGGGCGCCGGTAAACGCGATACTCCTTGGTCACTCCGCGGGCGCTGACGATTGCGGTCATACCGTTGCGACTCGGAAGGCGGCAAGAGGAGAGCTGCGTCGAAACGCGATCAGCGGTGACCCGATGTTTCTTGCATTCGACACGATGGCTCTTTTCCCGTTCCCGTAATTCCGATCCCCTGCCGCGAATCATGCCACACACGCCGGCGGGTCCCGGCGCGACTCCGGCTCGCGCTCACTCCGAGATCGTGATCAGGGTCCTGTCGACGATACGATCCTCGATGAAATTGCGCCAGGGCCGCTGGATCGAAATCGACGGCCGCTTCCCGTCGCGCGGAATCTCCACCCAGCGATAGCCGCAATCGCCGGTGCAGGGTGTGTGGCGAACACCCAGCTTCGTGAGGACTGGAGCCAGCGAGGCTTCGTCGGAAGCATGATCGCCGACTCCCGTTTGCAGGGGAACCGGCGCGCCGCTATCCGTCGCATAGAGCGCAGCAAAGTGTGCGGCAATCGTATCGATCGGCGCGTCGGTGTCGGCCAGCAGCAGGTGCCGCTCCGCCCCACCCTTCGGCTCGAGCAGCCCACGGGCGCGGCGCACGAGCTCGGTCTGCTCGACGAGTACGGTCGCCCCCGGGTAGACCAGAAACGGTCCCACCTCCGCGGCCGGGTCGGCCCACTCGTAACTCGCGAGGCGCGTCGGCTCGCTCCTGCATCCGGCAATGCAGACGACGAGGAACGCCGCCATTGCGATTCGACCGATCAGGACACTCCCCCCCGCGGCTCGAAGAGTCCGAGATACTCCTCCGGGCGCATGCCGACGACGTCCTCGAAGGAATCCGAGTACGACTTCACGGCCCCGACTGCCTCGTCCACGAACAGCCGCTCCAGACGGAACAGCGGGAGGAACATCGTCACGAGATCGAGTGACGTCTCATCCTTGCGCGCGATCTGCGCAACCCAGTCCTGGAAGCTGTCGAGGTTGATCCCTCGAATCGTGAGTCCGGCGCTGGAGAGCGAACGCAGAACGCCCCAGAACTTCTCCTTCGGGTTGACGAGGTTCACGATCACGATCGCGTTTTCGGGGAGTCCTTCGATCATCGTTCGCTCCTAGAGAATCGCCTCGACGTCATCCTCGGGGGCCGTCGAGTGTTCCTCGTCCTTCTCGCTCAGTTCGATGAGCACGCCGTTGCCGGCCGCCGGGTGAAGGAACGCGACGCGGCATCCGTGCGCCCCCGGCACCGCGCTTTCGTTGACGAGCCGGAAGCCCTTTCCCTTCAGGTTCGCGAGGTGAGCGTCGATGTTCTCGACGCGGAGGCAGATGTGGTGAATCCCCTCGCCCCGCTTCTCGATGAACTTCGCGATCGGCGAATCGACGGAAGTCGGCTCCAGCAATTCGAGGTTGGCGTCGCCTACCGGGATGAACGCCGTCTTCACTTTCTGCGTCTCGACGACCTCGACGTGCTCGATGGTCAGGCCGAGCTCTCGGAAGAGCGCCGCCTCCTCGATCGAGCGCACCGCGATGCCGATGTGATCCAGTCGTGGCTTGCGCATCAGAGTCTCCAGAGCGCCCGGCATCGAGCCTGAACGCCGGTTCGATTCTAGCGTGAATGAGGCAGGCAAGAGGCGAAAGGCGAGAGGCGATGAGCAGACCCGCAGCCATGTGGAGTGCGAAAGCGGAGCTTTCGCGGCGGTGCGAAGTACCGCCTGAGTCTGGCCAACTGTGATAGCCGGCGCACGCGGGAGTGTGGCTTAGATT
>JBPPMG010000318.1:0-4663 GCA_051305935.1 Thermoanaerobaculia bacterium | reverse complement strand
CCGAAGCATGTGCGGTGTGACACGGTAGCCGAGCGTCGCGCTCCAGCGCTGGAACAGCCCGCGCAAGGCGTCGACGGTGAGCGGACGGTCGAATCCGATCGACGTGAGGAGCGCCGCGTGCGTTCGGCCCGGACGCGCGCATTCCCTCTGTGCGACGTATTCCGCGAGCATGAGGGCGAGCTGCGACGTCATGTAGCTCATACGGGGCGCACCGCCGTCCCGGCCCTTGCCGTGCTTCACGAGAAGCGTTCGCCGCTCGACGTCGCAATCGGCCACCTCGATTGCGAGTGCCTCGCCCCGCCGGAGCCCTGCGAGCAGCATGAGCCCAACGACGCAGAGGTTTCGCGTACGCGCGAGCGTGCTCCCAGGCTCGTTGCGAACGACGGACACGAGCCGCTCCGCCTGCTGCTTCGTGAGCGATCGCGGGAGCGCGCGCCCAGGCTTCGGAGCGTCCAGGAGCGACCACGGGTTCAGCATGCCGTCCTCGCGCTCGACGCGGCTCAGTTGGGACGCGAGCGAGTGCCAGTACGTCGCAATCGACGCGCGCGACGCCCGCCGGTCGCGAAGCCACGCGATCCAGTCTTCGATGAGCACCGCCTGCACGCGGTAGTCGCCCCCGACAAACCGCTTCCCAGAGCCTCGTTCCTCCATGAACGAGAAAAAGGATCGCCGTGACACCTTCCATCGTGCGAGCGTATTGAGCTGGAGGCCCTCCACGCTCGATGCGCGTGCGGCGACTTCCTCCAGGCGCTCGCGCAGGTGGTCCGGCGTAGGAAACGACAGCGGAAGGAGCGCCTGGCCCGCAGAGACGCGCCGAAGGGCGAACGGTCGGACGCTCGGGTTCCGCGCCTGGAGTTCAATCGGAAGCACTTCGCTCATCGCTCCACTTGTGCAATGTCCTCGCTGATTCCTACAACACGATTCCGACGTTCGCTTCGGATTCTGATTTGTTCGAGCAGCGCGCTTTTCAACTCAGCGGCCTGCGCCTCAGGGGCCGCAATCCCCTTCTGCTTCGCCGTCGCCGCCTCGATCGCTCGCTCGAGCGCGCGCCCGCGAAGCGGCGGATCGAGCGGCTTCAGGATCTGGATGCGCCGCGCCTTGTACGGACGGTCCTTCAGGTACCAGTAGCACGCACCCACCGGCAGGCTCGCGAGCTCGCGCGTCCGCCACGCGATCTCCTCGGCAGGCGTGAGGAGCGGGTCCTCGATCCGCTCGTTCGGGCGCACTTGCGCACGCCACACGGAGCCCAGGGGCTCGAAGATGTCCGGCGCGAGCATGCGCGCCTCCGAGTGCGGGAGCCGGAAGAAGAACTGCCGCGCGGTGTTCCCGAGCAGGTGCGCCCGGAAGTTCGGCGGGAAGAGCGAGAGCCCCTGCGCGGCGAGTGTGACCGAGACGCGGTACTTGCGGGCGGCGACGAGGAAGTCTTCGAGCCCGCTCTCCGCACCCGCGAGCACGTGCGCCTCATCGAGGAGGAGCGCATAGGGTGTGCGCCGCGCGGGCGCGATCCGCTCGCGGCGCAGCGCCGCCGTCTGGAGCACGTTCACGAGGAGGCGGCCCATGACGTCGGCGGTCGGCCCGAGGTAGCCCTTCGCGAGGTTCACGAGGACGGTATCCCCGCGATCGATCGCGCCCATGAGGTCGAAGGTCGAGATCTTCTGGCCGAGGAAGCGCTGCACGGCGATCGATCCCAGGAAGGGTTCGAGCTTGTTCAGAACCGCCGAGACGTACATCTCCTCGCGCGCGCCGAAGCGCGTCGTGAAGTACACGCGCGCGATGTGCTCCTCGGGCAGCGACGCGAGGACCCGTTGCCGGATGCTCGGAAGGAGGAAGAACGACGGCAGGTCCGCGAGGCTGAAGGCCGACGCGCTCTCGATGCAGGCCCGGAGCGCGTGGCGCATGAGCTCCTCCACCTTCACGCCCCACGCCCAGGACGCCGCCTCCTCCCCGGCGTAGAGCCGCTTCATGACGCCGACGAGGAGATCCACCTGCCGTCCGGGATCAATCCCCGCAAAGGGATTCAGCGGGTTCCAGCCCGGGAGGGAATCGGGGCGCGTGAAGTCGAGGAGGACGAGGCGCTGTGGCCGCGTCGTGAGCGCCCACGCGGCGACGCGCGTGAAGAGGTCGCCGTGCAGGTCCACGAGGGTGAAGCCGCGCTTGGCGCGGAGGTTCGCGAGGGCGAGCGTTTCGAGGAGGTTCGACTTGCCGCTCCCGGTGGCGCCGAGGACGAGGGTGTGCTGCTGGACATCCGCACGGCTCAGGTGCGTCGCGATCGCATCGTTTTCTCCGGGCACCGCGTACGTGCCGAAGGCCACCCCGTCCCGCGCGCGCTGCGCCTCGACGAACGGGTCGCGCGCCCAGAAGGCCGCCCAGCCCTGCTTCGCCTTCGCGGTGGAGGTGTCGAAGGTGAGCGAGAGGGCGTCCGGATCGCCCGCGAAACCCTCCGTCGTCGCGCGCCGCAGCGCGTACGTCGCAGCGGCCGCGACGAGGAGGGAGGCGAGAACCGAGAGGAAGAGGGCGAGCGGCGTCATGGGTGTTTGGGTGAGGGTCAGGTTAGGCGCGCGAGCACGACGAGGAGGAGGACGACGAGGAGCACGCAGCCGAGGAGCACCGCGACGTGGACGAGCGAGCGGCGCAGGTGCGGGATCGCGAGGAACCGCAGCCGCAGACGCTCCGCGCGCGTCGGCGGCGCGGGGTCTTGCACCACGAGGCCGCCGTGCTCTGGGTGTCGCGTGAGGAGTACACGCCGTTCGAGTTTGCGAAGGTGCCACCGCGCATGGAAGCGCCCGCGCAGCTTCACCGTCTCGGTCAGGTGATCGACGTGCGTCATGGCGCGGTGCGGTTCGCACCAGAGCAGGTAGAGGTAGACGGTGAACGTCGTGCGGCCGATGAGCGGGAGCACCTGCACGAACCAGTGGGTCGGCAGCTCCTGGTGGACGCTGCGCTCGTAGCGGTGGGGCTCGACGCCCCCCGCGACGATCTCGACGAGGACGGTATCGATGCCCCACAGGTCTTCGACGTGGTAGACGACGTGGCCGGTCTCGACGAGCCGGTCGAGCCAGCGAATGACGCGACGGTTCGAGACCCGGAGCATCCACGCGAGATCGTTCACGCGGAGCGCAAGGAGGCCCGTCCGCTGGCGGAGCGCCTTCGTGAGCAGGAGGAGGAGCGCTTCGTTCCTCCCAACCCCATCGACGATGACGAAGAACGCGGAGAGGTCGGCCCGCACGGTGGAGACACCCTCGGGCGGTTCCGGACGCGGCGTCACGAACCTGAGCCGCGTGTCGTCCTGGAGGGCGTGGTCAGGACGCGGGAACCGGCTGCGGTGCGGATGCGGTGGAACGAGGTCCATCGGTTTGGAGGGTGGAGGGAGAAGGGTCGAGTTCGACGAGCCGCGTCATCGACGTGAGCACGCGGCGAAGGTACGGATCGGAGAGGCTACCGGGAGCACGCATACTCGTGAGGACGGTCGGACGGACGAGATCCCCGCGCTGGCGGACGAGGTCCCGCACGGCATCGCACGTGAAGTCGAAGCGCTCGATGAGGAGGACGGGGGCCGCGAGCGCGGAGCGTGTCTCGGACGCGGCCGGAAGTCGATCGGCGCGCAGACGGCAGACTGGAATGCGTGCGTCCTCCAGCAACCGATGCAGGTACTGGAGGACGCCGCTCAGCACGGACGCGTCCGCGCTGACGAGGAAGAGTCCGCGTCCGTGGAGCGACGCCTCCCCGAACCGCTCGACGTACGAGCGCAGGAGGCGAAGGGTGTGCGGCGCAATTCCCGCGGGCGGGGTGAGGGCTGCTGCCGCTACCGCGTCCTCGTGGCACTCGACCGCGAGGTGGTGCCACACGAGGTCACGGATGATGCGCTGCGTGCCAAAGCGGGTGGCGATCCGCGCGAGCACTCGGACCGTGAGCGCCCGGCGCCCCGACCGATACTGGAGGAGCGTCGTTCGGTCGACGCGCAGTTCGCGTGCGAGATCCTCCGCCGACCATCCCCACGCATCGGCGAGGCGGAAGAGCTCCGTGATGACTTGGGGAGAATGCGGCATGGGGTGCGAGGAGCGACAGCGTCATTCTGATCTGACAATGGTCAGACGCAGAGACGATGAGGAGAGAACGTGGCGGCTCGCCACAGGGATGTCGCGTTCCGATGCGCGAATCGCCAGGTTCACTGTGGCAGCCCGTCACGAAGGCGATCGATGTGCTGCCATCCGTCGTAGAGTTCGTATTGATTCCACTCTACGTCACACCGTACGCATTGTCTTCCGATTTGGCAGTGAGACGTCCCTCGAAGCACGAGACCGGCTTCCCGATGCGCCGTGACGAACCCCGCGCTGTCGTCGTGGTTTACAACGGGTGCCGAACGCGCATGGCGGGTGGCAGTCTGCCACGGGGCCTGCGACGTCGGTCGCGCCCGGCGGCCAAACGTGTGTGGCAACGCGCCACGGCGCTCCTTCCGGCGCCCTCCGCGTGTTCATCGGGCACGTACGGTGAATCGAGCCGGACACCGACCGCTCGATCTCCCACCCCAACACGCATGGCTGAACACCCACCGTTGGTCCACCCGCACGACGGCACAGAAGAGAATAATCCCGAAGCGCTCCTTCCCGCCCGCGCGCATCCCGATGCGTTCGAGCCTGTCGCGCAGCCACCCCCCGTTCGAGAC
>JBPPMG010000274.1:0-26145 GCA_051305935.1 Thermoanaerobaculia bacterium | reverse complement strand
CGATTGCCTTCTTCGCGACAGGCTTCGCCACGGCCTTCTTCGCCGTCGGCTTCAACTTCTTGACAACCTTGGACTTACCGGCAACCTTGATGCTGGAACTTTTCATCCGCGCCGTGGCCGTGGACGTCTTGCTCTTCGCCCGCGCCATCGTACACTCCCTCAATATGAGATAACCCTTTGATTCCGGGCTTTTTGGGCTGGCGCACTATACCAACCGAGGCGCGACTTCGCCACTGTTTTTGGGCAGGTGGCTGGCGAGTTCCGTAAATGCCCGCTGGACGGCGGGGCGTTGCAGCGAACCGCTGACTCCTTAGCAGATTCCTCGCTTCGCTTCGGAATGACGTTGCTGTCGGGAGTGTAGCGCTAGCCCGGGCTAGCCGATCTCTTCGGCGAGGATTCCGGTCAGCCGCTCTGCCATGGCGCGAATCATCTCGTCATCGCGCCCCTCGATCATCACCCTGACGAGATTCTCGGTCCCGGAGTAGCGAACGAGGATTCTCCCTTCGCCCGCGAGCAGCGCCTCCTCGACGGCGAGTGCCTCGCGATAGCGCGGCAGCGAGTCGAGAGGAGGCCTCGCCCCGACCTTCCGGTTGACGAGGATCTGTGGGATCGGCGTGAAAGTGTCGATCTCGGAGAAGCGGCGTCCCTCCCGCGCGAGAATCTCGCCCATGACGAGCGCCGTGTGCACTCCGTCTCCGGTCGTGTGCGTCTCGAGGTCGATGACGTGGCCCGACTGCTCCCCGCCGATCGTCGCCCCGCGCTCGAGCATCAGCTCCAGCACGTACTTGTCGCCCACGTTTGCGCGGACGAGCTCGATGCCCTGCGCCGCAAGCCGGTTCTCGAAGCCGAGATTCGACATGACGGTCGCGACCACGACGTCGTTCCGGAGACGGCCTTCGGCCTTCCTTCGCGTCGCGATCAGGTAGAGCACCTCGTCCCCGTTGCGGATCGTCCCCTCGTCGTCGGCGAAGATCACGCGGTCGGCGTCGCCGTCGAAGGAGACGCCGAAGTCGGCGTTCTCCTCGACGACGCGCGTCGCCATTCTGTCGGGGTGGAGCGCGCCGCAATCCTGGTTGATGTTCCTGCCATCGGGCGCGGTGCAGATGGGGACCACCTCGGCGCCAACCCGGCGGAACAGCTCGACGCCGATGTCGAACGCTGCGCCGTTGCCGGCGTCGACGACGACCTTCTTCCCCGCGAGCGTCCGGGCGCTCAATCCGTTCTCGAGAAAGCGCGCGTACTGCGCCACGAGCGAGCGGTCCTGTTCGAGCGTCCCGGCGATCGGGAGCGACTCTCCGTCGTTCCGGATCGCGAGCATCTCTTCCTCGATCCGGAGCTCGATCTCGTCGGAGAGCTTCATGCCGTCGTGGCCGAAGAGCTTCACCCCGTTGTCGTGCCACGGGTTGTGCGAGGCAGAGATCGACACGGCAGCGCCCGCCTGCGAGATTCTGCAGAGGTAGGCGACGCCCGGAGTCGGGATGACCCCCGCGAAGAGTGCGGTTCCGCCGCCGCGCGTGATGCCTTCGCGCAGCGCGAGGGCGATCTCGGGCCCCGATTCGCGCGTGTCCATGCCGAGGATCACGACCGGAGGGATTCCCGCCGCGCGCAGGCGGTGCGCGGTCGACTCGCCGAGAGCGAGCATCGACGCGACGTCGAGCGGGTACTCGTGCGCGCGGCCGCGAATTCCGTCGGTACCGAAGAGCTTCCTCACTTCGTTCCGCCTTTCGACGATCTGGTTTTCGCGCCCGGTCTCACTTTGGGCTTCGGTTCGGGCTCCGGGGGCTTTTCCGCGATCTCGACCGTCACGACCGCGGTCTGTGGCTCGAGGACGCGGACGAGCGGAACGTCCGACAGGACGCCGACTGTCTGCCGGAACGACTGCGAGCGGCCCGAGAGGACGATGCGATCGGTGAAGACTTCCTCGAGCTCGCGTATGGCGGACGCCGGACCGGAGACGAGTGCGGTGGGCGGCTCGACGCGCATCGACTCCTCGGAGTAGCCGAGGCCTTCCCGCAGCTGCCCGACGAGGAACGGCCGGATCGGAACGTTCTTGTTCCTGCGCGACTCGATGCGGAACGAGATGGAAGCGGGCTCGAGCGAGATGACTTCGACGTTAGGCGGAACGTTGAGCGCCTGGGGGCGGATCAGGGCTCGAAGCGACCCGGGCTTTGCATCGCGCAGATCGATGGTGATCTCGAGGTTCTGCGAGGAGAGCGATCGCAGCGCCCTGAGCGGCCCGCGCAGGCGGACGCCGATCGCCTCCTGCACGGGCTCCATCACGATCACGTCGCGAGGAACGCCGACGAGGGCGATCGGCACCTCGTAGGAGCGCTCGAGCTGCTGCTCTCGCCGCTCGGACGACACGCCGAACCAGATCACGATCGCCGCGATCAGCGCGATGATGCGAAGCCCTGTGCCGCGGAAGACGCGCTCGACGCTCATTGGCCGTCATCCCCTTCCGCGCCCAGCTCCGCGCGGAGAAACTCATCGAGCGCCTCCAGCGAGAGGTTCGCGCGCAGCACCCCGCCGAAGGCAACGCCGATCGACCTGTTCTCTTCCGACACGATCACGACGACGGCGTCGGTTTCCTCCGCGAGCCCGAGCGCGGCGCGATGGCGCGTCCCCATGTCGGCCGCGAGCTGTTCGCCCGAGCTGAGCGGAAGCACCGCGCTGGCGGCGACGATTCGGTCGCCGCGCACGATCGCGGCGCCGTCGTGCATCGGCGTCCCCGGAGCGAAGATGCTCACGAGCAGCTCGGGCACGAGCTGCGCGTCGAGCTGGCGGCCACGCTCGATCCACTCGCGCAGCCCGTCCCGCCGCTCGATGACGATCAGCGCGCCCCAGCTGCGCGACGCGAGGTCGCGCGTCGCGTCTACGATCTTCATGACGCGATTCCCGCTCTCCGGCGGAGACATGAAGCGCAGCAGCGGAGTACGGCCGAACGCCGCCAGCGCCTGGCGGATCTCCTGCTGGAACAGCACGATCACGGCGAACGGAAAGTAAAAGAGGACCGCAGCGAAGACCCGTTCCGTCGCCGTCAGCCCCATCTCGCGCGCGAGATAGTAGGCGCCCGCCAGCAGCACGATCCCCATCGACATCTGCATCGCCTTCGTGCCGCGGATGACGTAGAGCGCGGTGTAGATCAGAAACCCGACGATGGCGATGTCGACGGCGTCCAGCCACCCGAGCTGGAGCGCGAGAAAGCTCTCGTAGAGGCTCATTCCGAAGCTCCCCGGATCGCGCGCCAGACCTTGATGAAGTCGACCGTTTCTTTCACGTCGTGTACCCGCACCACCGCGACACCCGCTGCGGCAGCCGCCGCGACCGCTGCCAGCGACCCCGCCATTCGCTCAGGCCCCGCCGGGCGTCCCGTCAGATGCCCGACGAAGGCCTTTCGCGACGCGCCGATCACCACGGGGGCTATCTCCGCGAGCTCGGCAGCCCGCGCGAGGATCTCCAGATTGTGTTCGAACGCTTTGCCAAAACCAAGACCGGGATCGACGAGGATCGCCTCCGGAGCGATGCCGGCCGTGATCGCGGCAGCGCGCCGTTCGACGAGCTCCGAGCACACTTCGCCGATCACGTCGCCGAGCCGGATCTCATCCTGCATCGTCTTCGGCTCGCCTCGCATGTGCATCAGGACGACCGCCGCGCCCACGCTCGCCACCACCTCTGCCATCTTCGCGTCGAAGCGCAGCGCGGTCACGTCGTTCACGATGTCCGCCCCCGCGGCGAGCGCAGCCATCGCGACCGACGATTTCATCGTGTCGACCGAGATCACGACGTCCGACTCGCGGCGAATCCCTTCGATCACCGGAATCACGCGCGCGATCTCGTCCTCTCCGCTCACGCGATCGGAGCCGGGACGGGTCGACTCGCCGCCGACGTCGACGATCGCCGCGCCGTCGGCCGCCATCCCGAGCGCACACGCGACGGCGTCGGACGCGCGGTGATGAGCTCCGCCATCGGAGAACGAATCGGGAGTGACGTTGACGATGCCCATGACGAGGGGCGCGTCGCCGATCTCGAAATGCCGGCCGCGAGGAAGGGGGATGCGTGTCATCGTCCAACCCGTTCCATTCCGCGGTCCCTTCTGACGATGCGGCCCACTACCGATCGACCTCCCTGCGGATGTTGGCGCCGAGGGCGTTGAGCCGCTCGTCGATGCGCTCGTAGCCGCGATCGATCTGCTGAATGTTCTGGATCACGCTCTCTCCTTGCGCGCAGAGCGCCGCGATCAGGAGCGCCATGCCGGCCCGGATGTCGGGACTCGAGATCGTCGAGCCGTAGAGCGGGATCCCGCCGACGACGATCGCGCGATGCGGATCGCAGAGGATGATGCGGGCACCCATGTCGAGCAGCTTGTCGGTGAAGAACAGCCGCGACTCGAACATCTTCTCGAAGATCATCACCGTGCCGCGCGCCTGGGTCGCGACGACGATCATGATCGAAAGGAGATCCGCGGGAAACAGCGGCCACGGGCCGTCGTCGAGTTTCGGCACCGCCGCGCCGACGTCGTACTGGATCTCGAGCGTCTGGTTGCCGGGCACGCGGATGTTCTCGCCCTCGAAGACCATCGACACGCCGAGCTTGCGGAACATGAGCTGCACCGCGTCCATGTGCTCGGGGACGCCGTCTTCGATCAGCAACTCTCCGCCGGTCACGGCAGCGAGACCGATGTAGCTTCCTACCTCGATGTGGTCGCTCGGGATTCGAAACGCGCCGCCGCCGAGGCGCTTCACGCCGCGGATGCGGAGCGAGTTGGTGGCGATGCCGTCGATGTCGGCGCCGAGGATGTTCAGGAATCGGCAGAGATCCTGCACGTGAGGTTCGGCGGCCGCGTTGTAGATGAGCGTCTCGCCTTCTGCGAGAGCCGCGGCGGTGATCGCGTTCTCCGTGGCTGTGACCGAGGCTTCGTCGAGAAACAGCCGGCGGCCGACGAGGCGCGGCGCGGTCATCGTGTACTGCGCGGGCGCCGCCTCGATCGTCGCGCCCAGAGTCTCGAAGGCCAGGAGGTGCGTGTCGACACGGCGGCGGCCGATCGCGTCGCCCCCGGGGCGAACCATCGTCGCGGCGCCGGTGCGCGCGAGCAGCGGGCCGGCGAGCAGGATCGACGCGCGGATCTGGCGCGAGAGCTCCGCGTCGGGGATCGACGACATCTCGCCGGTGCGGCGGATGGTGACCTCGCCTGCTTCGCCTCGCTCGACCGTGCGGCCGAGCGTCTCGAGCAACTGGAGCATCACACGGACGTCGCGGATGTCGGGCAGATTGTGCAGTGTCACCGGCTCGTCGGTAAGAAGACAGGCGGCGAGGATCGGCAGGGCCGCATTCTTGTTGCCGACCGGCCTGATCGTTCCCTGGAGCCTGCGCCCCCCCTCGACCACGAATCGTTCCATATGCGCTCCCCGCGAAACTGGACGAAGAATATCACCCGGGCGGAGGGGCACTCACGGGTGGTGTTCGAACGTCAAAAGCCGGGCTCGGGCTCGGGATCGGGATCGGGATCGGGTGGCCCATCGCGCGCGGCGAGTTGCGAGCCCATGCAATCCGTGGTCGTGGTCGTCGAAGGGGTTCCACCGGGGCGGATGCCGCACGGCGCCGCTCCGATCCCGAGCCCGGTCCCGGATTCACCAATCAACGAACCGGCTCGCCGGCCCGAGCCCGATCCCGAGCCCGATCCCGAGCCCGGCCGTTCCCGGATTCAGAAACCAACGAACCTGCGCGAGCCCGAACCCCCGGCCCGAGCCCAAAGCAGCCGACCGCCATGCTATCGTCCCCCGCATGCTCGTCGCCTCCCTCGGATCCGGCAGTGGCGGGAACTCGTGCCTGTTCGAAGCGGACGGCACCAGGATTCTCGTCGACGCCGGGTTCGGCCTGCGGCAGACGCAGCAGCGGCTCCGGATTCTCGGGCGCGAGCTCACCGACATCCACGCGATCGTCATCACCCACGAGCACGGCGACCACGTCCACGGCGCCGTGAAGATCGCGGCGAAGTTCGAGATCCCGATCTACGCGACGCGCGGCACGCTCGTCGCCGCGGGGCTCGACCCGGCCGAGATCCCGGCGCGCATCTTCGAGAACAACACGAGCTTCCGCATTGGGGAGCTCGAGGTCCACGCGCGCCGGATCATTCACGACGCGAGCGACCCTTCCTGCTTCGTCATCGAGGCGGGCGACGGAACGCGCGCCGGCATCGCGAGCGACCTCGGTGTCGTCGACGGCCCGGTGCTCGAGCACCTGCGCGGCTGCGACGCGCTCCTGTTCGAGGCGAATCACGACCTCGACATGCTGCGGTCGGGGAATTACCCGTGGAGCCTCAAGCGGCGGATCCTCTCCCGGCATGGACATCTGTCGAACGAGGATTCGATGGACGCGCTCGCGCGCATCGTCGGCGAAGGCACACGGCACCTCTGCCTGATCCATCTCTCGGAGCGGAACAACCACGAGTCAATCGTGCGCGCGCACGCCGAAGAGCTGCGCGGGAAGGTAGGCGCGGAGCTCGCCCTCACCGTCGCCGGCCAGCACGCCCCGATGGCGCCGATCGAGGTGACACGCCGGAGCGGCAAAGGGCAGATGCGGTTGTTCTGAGAAAGCAGGCCAGAGGCCAAAGGCCAAAGGTCAAAGCAGGCAGAGAATGTGGCGCAGGCACTCCTGCCTGCGCGTCGGCGAAGCCGACTCGCTGAGCGCGGGCACGAACTAGCGGCGCTTCGCGCCGCGCGCAGACAGGGGTGTCTGCGCCACATCAGCTCGTTGCCGCCTGCTAGGACCTTTGGCCTCCGGCCTAATCCCTCTTCTCGCTTGCTTTGGCCTCTGGCCTTTGGCCTTTGGCCTGCTTCTCGGCCGCCTTGTCCATCACCGACCAGTACAGCGAGTTGAAGACGAGGGGGAATGTCGCGTGCGTCTGCGCCCGGTTCTGCGGACGGAAGCCGAAGAGGACGAGCTTTCCCTTCCCATAGGTGAACGCCACGGCGGCGGCACGGCGCTCGAGCTTCGAGGCTCCTGTGATCCAGCCCGAGAGGAGGATCTTCGGGGCGCTGTCGGGGTAGCGGGCGATCACCCAGCGCTCCATGTCGACGGCGGGCAACGCGGTCTCGTAGGCGATCGCGCTGTCGACGAACGCGACCGACTTCGGCGGCATCCCCCAGCCGAGAGGAATCTCGTTCGAGACCTCGATCGCCAAAAGCGACCCCGGCGAAGAGAACTCGCCCGGCTTCGACTTCGCGAGCACATTGCGGACGGGGATGTTGAACTCGGAGATCACCCACTCGGTCGACGCGCTGAAGGCAACCAGCGTTCCGCCGCCCTCGACGAAACTTTTGAGGGCGCGCGCGCCTTCGGCGCCGATGCCCCCCTGGTACGGCTCGGGTAGCTCGACGAAATAGTTGATTCTCTCCTCGTCTGCCTTCGGTCTGCCGCTCTCGAGAATGCTCTTCGCGATCGATGGCACGACGATCACGTCCACGTCGAGCCGACCGCCGCGCAACATCTTGTTGTCGATCGTCTTCGGCTCGAAGCCGAACGTCTCGAGCAGGAAACGTGTCCATCCCTCGTCCATCGACGGGCGCCACGGTTTGTAGATGCCGACACGCGGGGCGCGGACCGGCTTCGCGCTCGCCGCACTCTTCGCGAGCGGCACGATCGGGATTCGGGCTTCGGCAGCCACCTCGCGCGCCGCTTCCGCGGCTTTCGGATCGAGGTAGATCGTCCCTGCTGCGAACTGGACGGGAACGGGAGCCTGCGTCAGGTCGCTCTCGACCGCAGTTCCGAACGCGACAGCTCCTCCCCCTTTCAGCGCAGCGTTGATCACGCGCGCAGCTTCGGGCGACCGATACTCCACCGCGTACGCCGGCGCGGGCTGGAGCTGCGGCGCGACGACCGCATCGCGACGAAACCACGGCGCGAGCCTTGGCGCGTCGAACAGAATCGCCGGCATCAGCATCTTCTCGACGCTCACTCCCATCATCATCGGGAGCGTCCAGGTCGCGACGTCGTAGGGCCGCAGGATCTCGGCGCTCCCGGTGAGGCGCACCTCGGGATAGCGCTGCGGTTCCATCAGCTCCTCGACGAAGCGCTTGTAAGGCTGCGCGAGCGGAATCCAGTAGTCGCCGTTCTCCCCGATGATGACGTCGACGTTGTGGTCGGCCATGAGCTCGGCGAGACGCTTCGCGGTCGCGAGGTCGCGCTGCATGCCGGGGATGCGATAGGCGTCGCGAGGACGAGCCGATTCGACCGCGAGCCGAGCGCGCGTCATCTTGTTGCGAAGCAGGTCCTCTCGCCGGTCGGCCGCGATCTCGAGGAGCGCGTCGGAGGCGATCCGCTCGTAATCCATGATGTCGCGCATCCGCCACCATCCCCCTTTCCAGGGGTTCGGGTAGTTAATCTGCGGCTTGTACTCGACGAGTCCCTTTCTTCCCCCCTCGAGCTCGTTGGGATCGATGTACACCGGCGAAGCAAAGCGCGCGGAGGCGACCTCGAGCAGCAGCCCCGTGATGTTCTTCCACCACGCGGTGTTCCTCGTTCCTCCCATCCAGTAGGCGTCGAAGCCATAGCCGTAAATGACGCCCGCCTTGCCGGCCTCCTCGAGGCGGATCGCCATATTCGACCCGACGAGGTTGACCTCGCGCCAGATGAGGGGATGCACGTCGGGATCGACCGGATCGGCGAAGGGCGGGATGAACATACGCGGGCCCTCGCGCCCCATCTGGTGCTCGTCGACGAAAAGCTGCGGGTACCACTCGTGATAGAGCGCGCGGCTCATGGCGCGCGTCTCCTTCTGCGTGAGCATGAACCAATCGCGATTGTTGTCGTGGCCGACGTAGTGGTGGTAGAGCCACGGCATCGGCCCGCCTTCGTACTTCGTGCCGAGGTGCTTGCGGTACCACTCCGTCTCCATGATCTGGCCGTCGGGGTTGAGCGACGGAACCAGCAGCAGGATCACCTCGTCGAGCTCGCGCAGCTTCTTCGGGTCGGCGGTCGTCGCGAGGGCGTGCGCCCACTCCATCGCCATCTGGCTCGACGCGATCTCCGTCGAGTGGATGTTGCAGGTGACGAGCACGATCGCGCGGCCTTCCGCGGCGAGCTTCGCCCGCTCCGCTTCGGAGAGGCCGCGGGGATCGGACACCTTTCGTGCGATCTCCTTGTAGCGCGCGAGATTCGCGATGTTCGCCTCGGAGGAGATCACCGCCATGATCATCGGCTCGCCGAGAGTGGTTTCACCAAGCGTCTCGATCGCGACGCGAGGCGATACGCGGTCGAGCATCGCGAAGTAGTCGCGGATCTGCCGGTAGTCGGCGACGACGCGGTCTTCGCCGATCGACATCTTCAGGTGCTCGGAAGGCGTCGCGATCGGCTGTGCGAGCGCGGCAAACGGCGAGAGCAGCAACGCGACAACGGTGGCGAGGCGTGCGAGGAGGTTCATCGTGCCGGAGATTGTAGCCCGTGTGTGTGACGCAGGCACTCCTGCGTGCGCGTCGCCGAAGGCGACCTCATAGGGCGCGTTCCGGGCCGCGAAATTGCGGCGCGTTGCGCCGCGCGCAGGCAGGAGTGCCTGCGCCACACAAGCCCGAGGCAGTCAGCGGCCGCCTGCTTTGACCTTTGGCCTTTGGCCTTTGGCCTGCCTCTCTACTTCGCCGTCGCGAAGGCGGCGACGATCGACTTGAAGACGCCGAAGCCGTCGGCGTTGCCGAGAACCTCTTCGGAGCAGCGCTCCGGGTGCGGCATCATGCCGAGGACGTTTCGCTCAAGGTTGCAGACGCCGGCGATGTTGCGGGCGGCCCCGTTGGGGTTTGCAGCGGCGGTGATACTGCCCTCCGCGTCGCAGTAGCGGAAGACCACCTGGCCGTTCGCCTCGAGCTCGTCGAGTGTCCGGTCGTCGGCGAAGAAGTTCCCTTCGCCGTGCGCGATCGGAATTCGCATGACCTGACCCTTTGCCATCGCGCCGGTGAACGGGGTGGAGGCATTCTCGACGCGGAGGTGCACGTCACGACAGATGAAGCGGAGGTGCTGGTTCCGTATCAGCGCGCCCGGGAGAAGCCCGACCTCCGTCAGGACCTGGAAGCCGTTGCAGATTCCGAGCACGAGCCCGCCTGCGGTGGCGTGATCGCGGATTGAGTCCATGATCGGCGCGAACTTCGCGAGCGCTCCCGCGCGAAGGTAGTCGCCGTAGGAGAAGCCACCCGGCACGATGACGCAGTCCGCGCCCTTGAGGTCACGGTCCTTGTGCCAGAGCATTTCGGTCTCGGCCCCTGCGACTTTCGACGCGACGTGAAAGGCGTCGTGGTCACAGTTCGATCCCGGGAGAAGAACGATTCCGAATTTCATGGAGGCTTCCTGACTCGCGCCGCGCTGGCGGCAGTTTGATGGGGCGATTGTAGAGCATGACCGGCTGACCCGAGCGGCGGGATCCGGCTTCAAGCTAGAGACCGGCCGGCCCCGGCCGCTACTCCTTCGGTTGCGGCTGGCGATAGATCGTGAGAAAGCCGGCGGGATCAGTCACGGCCCACTTCCCGGCCGGTGTCCTCGCCAGCGCATAGGCGGCGATGCCGTAGAGCGAGGCTGCGCGCGTCTGACGTTTCGACGCGGTGAAAGACCCGCCGGCGGCGCAGCGCTTTTCCGCGAGCACCACGAGTGCCTTCCCCTCGGCTGCCGCAATCTGGGGGCCGGCACCGTCGGGCAGACAGACGGCTTCGCTGCTGATGAGATCGCCGAACTCGAGGCTGAGACGCATCGCACCCGCGTCGCCCTGCGGCCTCTTCTCCTCACGCGGCGCCGCAGGGGCCTCGGCGAGCCAGTCGCGGGCCGCGACGACGAGCACGCGATCTTCCGCCGCAAAAAACGCGGAGACGATCTCGCGGTCCGTCTGCAACGGGAGCCGGCCGATCTCGCGGAGGCTTCTGGCGTCGTAGAAGACGGCCATCGTCACGCGACCGTTGGGAAATGTCTCGTAGCCAACGACCGCGAGCACGCGCCCTTTCGTGTCGGTGGCGAGCGCGAGCGGATCGACGCCTTCCAGCTCGCGAAGCTCGCGCGTCCCAAGCGCATCGAACACGTGGACCGTCCGTCCGAGAACGTAGAGATGGCGCCCTGCGGGATCGGGAAGCGCGTCGCGCACTCGTTCGCCTTCGAGCCCGATCTCGCGGATCACCCCGAGGTCCGGCAGCGAGAGGATCGTCGCGCTCTCGTCGCTTCCCTGCGCGATGTACAGGCGGCCGTGAGCGATCCGGAGGGTCGCGAAGTCCTTCGTCGATGCCAGTTCCGGCTCGCCGAGCTTCGCCTCGCGAACGATCGCGCCCTTTGAGGGATCGATCGCCACGACCGACTGGGGCGTCGCGAGCCCGACGTAAATCGTTCCATCGGCGGCGATCGCGATGCCGCGCGGATCTCCGTCGATCTTCCAGCGCTTCTCGACGAGGCGGCCACGTGCCGGGACCTCCTCGAGCGTCGCCGACGACGCTCCCGCGGCAAGCGCGACGAACGCGAGCACTGCGCCGAGATTAGTCTTCAATCTGAACGGAGTAGTTCTCGACGATCGGGTTGGCGAGCAGCTTCTCCGCCATCTGGCGAAGCTGGCTCTCGACGTCGGCGTGCGATGAGGAACCATGGCTGAGAGTAATACGGAACAACTTGCCGACGCGGACGTCTTCCACGCCGCCAAAACCGAGGGCCTCGAGCGAGTGCTGAATCGCTTTGCCCTGGGGATCGAGAACACCAGACTTGAGCTCTACGGTGACGGTAGCCTTCACGAAGGAGCCTCCTGGAGAGGGTGAGTTGAGAATTGGGAATTGAGAATTGAGAGATGGGCGCCGCGCTGCCTGCGCGCCCGCGGTCGCTTCATTCTCAAGGCTCCACGCTCGCGGCGGATTATACGTGGATCGGCGAGGAAGCAGCCGACCGGGACCGCGCGCCGGACGTGGGAACCCGGCCGGACGTTTCCACCAAAAAATGAATGGCCATTCACGAGGACGGGAGCGCCGAGCGTTACACTCTCGCCGCAGCGCATGCGCCACTATCTAATCTACGGCGTTCTTCTCGCCCTCAAGTGGGTCAGCAGCTTTTTCTATCGGGTCGAAATGACCTGGATCGGGGATCCGCCGGCCGACCGCTGGGAGAACCACCGCCTCGTCGCATTTCTCCATCACACGAGCCTCTTCGAGCCGGTATTCCTCGGTGGAGTTCCGAAGTCGTTCATCCGGCGCGTGGCATTCCACGGCGTGATTCCCGCAGCCGAGAAGACGATCGAGCGTCCTCTGGTCGGCCTTCTGTTCCGCATGATCGCCGCGCACGTGATTCCGATCTCGCGGCAGCGCGACAACACCTGGTTCGAGGTCCTGCGACGCATCGATCCCGAGTCGATGGTCGTCATTCTCCCCGAGGGGCGGATGATGAGAAAAGGGGGGCTCGACTCGAACGGGCAGCCGATGACGGTGCGCGGCGGCATCGCCGACGTCATCGAGGCGATCGGCGAGGGCCGCATGCTGATCGCCTACAGCGGCGGCCTGCACCACGTGCAGGCTCCCGGCGAGCACAACCCCCGCGTCTTCCGCACCGTGCGCATGAACCTCGAGGTGATCGAAATCCAGTCGTACGTCGCGGAGCTCCTGAAGGGGCGGAGCGCCGACGAGCTAAAGCGGGCGGTGCGCGACGATTTCGAGCGGCGTCGCGACCAGAACTGTCCCTTCGAGCCGGGACAGCGGCCCGCGCCTAACGAAAACGGGAAGTAGTCCGGCTTCCACCGCCTTTCATTCTCAATTCTTCATTCTTCATTCGACATTCTTCATCTCGGGTTCTGCATGACGCAAGAAAACCGAAATGAAGAATGAGAAGCGTTCCACTCGGGGCTATTCGTCAGGTTTCCTGTACAGACTCTCCGGCGCCTTCCTTACCGCCATGTAAGCCTCGGGCCTGTCGACCGGCTGAAAGCCGTACTGCGCGTACAGTGCGTGCGCATCGCGTGTCGCAAGCAGGAATCGTCGCAGTGCCTGCAGCTCGGGATGCGCGAGCACCGCTGTCATCAGCGCGTGAGCGATGCCCCTCCCACGATGGGACTCCTCGACCCACACGTCGGCGAGCCAGGCGAAGGTGGCGCGATCGGTGACCACGCGGGCGAACGCGACCTGCTCGCCGTCGAGAAACGCGCTGAAGGCGATCGAACCCTGGATCGACTTCAGGACGACTTCTCGCGGGATTCCCGGCGCCCAGTACGAGCTGGAAAGCCATGCGTGCACGCGGTCGATGTCGACGCGTGCGGGGTCCGTCGTGATCTCGATCGTTCCTGTCATGCGGTGTCTCCTCGATCGGTCCTGCCAACCTGTAGAATAGCCCGCCATGAGAACAACTGCCGCCATCGTCGCGATTGCCGTCGGCCTCTCCGCACTGCCTGCATTGGCAGCTGATCTCCGCTCCGAGCTCGCCTCCGAGCTCGGAAAGCTGAAGCCGTCGCTCATCGAGATTCGCCGCGAGCTACACATGTACCCCGAGCTCTCGAACCGTGAAGTCGAGACGTCGAAGCGGATCGCGGCCTGGCTCGCCGCTCGCGGCATCCCTCACGAAACCGGGATTGCACGCTACGGCGTCGTCGCGACGATCAAGGGGGCAAAGCCGGGACCGGTCATCGCGGTTCGCGCGGACATCGACGGGCTCCCGATCGAGGAAACGCTCGACCTTCCCTACAAGTCGAAGAACCCCGGCGTGAAGCATGCCTGCGGCCACGACGTCCACACCACGATCGCGCTCGCGACGGCCGAGCTGCTGTGGAAGCGACGCGCCTCGCTCAATGGCACCGTCGTCGTCTTTTTCCAGCCCGCCGAAGAAGGGGCGCCTCCCGGAGAGAAGGGAGGCGCGCCTCTGATGATCGAGGAGGGATTCCTCGACCGTGTGAAACCGGAGGCGATGTTCGCACTCCACGTCTGGCCGCCGCTGCGCGTCGGAGAAGCAGGCTACAACGCGGGCGCGATGTGGGCATCATCCGACCGCTTTAAGGTCACGATCACCGGCAAGCAGAGCCACGGCGCGCAACCTCACCTGGGCATCGACCCGATCGTCGTCGGCGCGCAGATCGTCACGGCGCTGCAGACCATCGACAGCAGACGCGTCGATCCGCTCCAGCCGGTCGTCGTCACGGTTGGGACGTTCCACGCGGGAACGCGTTTCAATATCGTCCCTCCCACCGCTGAGCTCGAAGGAACGATACGCACGCTTTCTCCCGTGGTGCGGGCGCAGACGCTCGAGCTCGTGAAGAAGCTCGCCATGGAGACGGCGGCGGCGCACGGAGCGATGGCAGAAGTCTGGATCGACCCCGAGGCGAACCCGGTGCTCGTCAACGACGCGAAACTTGCCGCGTTCGGCGCACGGTCCCTCGAGAAGACGCTCGGCGCGGGACGCGTGAAGGGCGGGATGCAGGCGATGGTCGCCGAAGACTTCGCGCTCTTCGCCGAACGCGTCCCGTCGTTCTATTTCATGCTCGGCGTCTCGAATCCCGAGAAGGGATTGACGGCCAACGTCCATACGGCCGCGTTCGAGCCCGATGAGGACGCGATCGTTCACGGCGCCGCGGCGATGACGAATCTCGTGCTCGACTATCTCGCGAAGGCGACGAAGTAGGCCGTCAGCCCGGACCAGTCTCCGCGCCCGGCGCCGGGCGGTGAATCATAGCGGCAGCCTGCGCGTGCGCGGCGCGCTACGCCACGCCCACGGCTGCTGCGATACGCGCGATCTGCGAGAGGTGCACCTCGTCGTGCGCGGCGCACATGCGGAGCGTTCGCCAGATGCTCTCTTTGCCGCGCTCGCTGTGGACGCCGTAACGCTCGAGATCGCTCGGAGTGAGGGCGCGGTAAATGCGCAGGTTCATCGCGCGAACGGTCACTGCCATGTCGAGAAAATCGGCGACGGTCGCGCCGTCGTAGCGGACGTTGCTCGCCCAGCGGTCCTGATCGAAGCCTTCGATGTCGGGAGTGTCGTGCGAGAGGATCATCCGCACCCGGTAGCCGTAGACGATCTCGGTGTCCGCAAGATGCTTGACGACATCGAGGAGGGACCACTTGCCCGGCGCTTCCGCGACCGCCTCCTTCCCCGCCGGGAACGACGCCACCGCGATACGGAGCGACTCGAGGGACGCCTCCATCACCACGACCGGATCGCGATCGCCGACGATCTCGATCATCCGCTTCACGTAGGCGTCAGCGTTCGCGCGGGCGTCGGCAAAGGAATTTGACGTGGCCATGGTGGCTCCCTCCAGCGCCGCTACGCGGCGCGATTCTTTCGTCGCGTGTTCCCCCCCGGTCTTCGACCGGGGGCTAAGCTCGGCCGTCGCTACGCGACGCGGACATCTTCGCGCTGCCCACCCCGCGTTCCGCATTCCGCATTCCGCATTAAAACGTGGCCTTCTTCGTGGCTGCAGCATTCGGCCTTACGGTGCGGAGCATCGCAAGAAAGGATTCCTTCTGCGCGGTCATCGTAGCGTCGGGGCCGGTGGCCTTGAAGAACCATGGCCCTCCCTCGCCTTCCACGACCGCGCCGAGCAGGCGGTAGTTCGGCATCGACTCGCTCGAGCCACCCATGCCGCTCGCGATCAACGTACCGGCCGACTCGACCCACGAGATCTTGTAGCCACCGTGTTCGAAGGCGGAGGTCACGGGGGTGCCGCCGTCGATCTGTTCGGCCCAGCGGTCGAGGTTCGCCTGCACGCCGCCGCCACCGCCGGTCCCGAAGAAGAAGACTGCCAGCTCGCCGTCTCCGCCCGGGCCGACGATGGTCGCCTGATCCATGCGCATCATCGATTTCGGTTTGACGCGAGTCCAGCCTTCGGGGAAGTCGTAAGCGATCGCCGCCTCCGCCGGGGACGACGCGGCCTCAGTCATCAGCGCAAGGCTCGTGTCGGTCACCGAGGCGTGAGGGTCAGCCTGCTTGGATGCCTGCGATGCGGCGGCCGTTTCGGACGGCTGCGCGGGCTTCGAGCAGGCAGGCAACGCCAGCAGGGAAATGGCAAACAATACGGGCATCGTCTTCATGTGGCATCCTCGTTCTGAGTGGTTGGTTCGCTAGGATATCCGAGAGCGGCCCGATTGCGATTGCGGGCCGCGCCGGGGATACTGGTCGGCGAGCACCACGAGGCGAGGGAGAGATCAATGCAGCGCAGCCTGGTACTGAAACTCGAGAAGTGGGCGATCTGGGGATCGGTGATCGGGATTCTCTACCTGCTGCGCCACCTCTTTCCGCTCTTCTTTCTCACCTTCGTACTCTCCTACATCTGCAACTCGACGGTGAAAGGGCTGGAGCACCGGATCGCGAACCGTCGCGCGCGGCTGTCGATCGTTTTCGTATTGCTGCTGATCATCCTGTCGCTGATCGGCGTCCTCATCGTGCCGCGCCTGATCACGGAGGCGGCGGGGTTGGCAAGGCAGATCATCACGAGCGAGGCCGAGCAGAGCGACATCGCACAGGGCGAGCCGGAAGCGGTCGACGGAGAGCCGCATCCCCGATCGGTCATCGCGCAGGAGCTGAAGAAGATGCTCGACGACGGCCTCGTCCGGCTCGTCGGCATCGATACGCACGAATCGTTCCGAAGGACCGAGCTCTACGATGCGATCATCGACAACATCGACTCGACGCTCGGCTCGCTCGGCCCGGCGGTCACGTCCGGAGTGCGAAAGTTCGTCAACGGGTCGTTCAACGTCGGCACGCAATTCGTCGTCTCGGTGATCATCGCCTTCCTGGTGCTCTGGGACCTGCCGGCCATCGGCAAGCGGCTCGCGCGCTTCCGGGAAGGGCGCACCTCCGAGATCTACGCGGAGATTGCCCCCGGCGCACGCGCCTTCGGGATGGTGATGGGTCGCGCTTTCGAGGCGCAGACCGTCATCGCACTCGTCAACACGCTCCTTTCGTGCATCGGCTTCTGGATACTCGGCCTTCCCGCGCTCGCCCTGCTGGGCGCGATCGTCTTCTTCTGCTCGTACATCCCGATCTTCGGGATGATCATCTCGACCGTGCCCGCGGCAATCCTCGCGATGCGCACCGGCGGGGGCACGATGGTGGTCTGGGTGGTCGTCATCGTTGCCGTGATCCACGCCATCGAAGCGTACGGGGTCAACCCGCTCATCTACGGCAGGCATCTCAAGATGCACCCGATCGCGATCATCGTGATCCTTCTCATCGGCGAGCACGTCTTCGGCCTCTGGGGCCTGCTGCTCGGCGTCCCCGTGTCGGCGTTCGTCCTGAAGTACGTGATCGAGGGCGCCGAGTGGGAGAGCGACGAGGAGGCGGCCGAAGCAGCGGTCGAGCAGGAAGCGAGCATCTGATTTCTCGATAGCGCGATACCTCGATTGCTCGATTCAAAGGCCCGGGTGTGTTCAAATCGCGCAATCGCGCAATCGCGCAAACGAGAAATCGAGTCTCTCCCTGGTCTCCATTCACGCGGAGGTTCACATGCATCCCTGGCACGACGTCGAGCTCGGCGACAAGCTTCCCGACATCTTTCCGGCCGTCATCGAGGTGCCCAAGGGCTCGAAGAACAAGTTCGAGCTTGACAAGGCAAGCGGGCTGATCAAGGTCGACCGCGTGCTCTTCAGCTCCGTCGTCTACCCGGCCAACTATGGCTTCATCCCGCGCACGTACTGCGAGGACCACGATCCGCTCGACGTCCTGGTTCTCGGCCAGGAGCCGACCGTGCCGCTGTCGATCATGACCGCGAAGGCGATCGGCGTGATGAAGATGACCGACCAGGGCGAGGAGGACGACAAGATCATCGCCGTCCACGCGAATGACCCGGAGTACGCGCACTACAACTCGATCACCGAGCTGCCGCCGCACCGGATCGCCGAGGTGCGCAGGTTCTTCGAGGATTACAAGGTGCTCGAGAACAAGACTGTCGTCGTCGACAGATTCCTCGACCGCGATGAAGCGCTCACCGTGATCAAGGACGCGATCGAGTTTTACGTCAGGGCGCGAAAGACGGGCGTGATCTAGAGGCAGGCCAGAGGCCAGAGGCCAAAGGTCAAAGCAGGCAGGGGGAAGGGGCGTCTTCGTAGGGGCGACGCGGTGCGTCGCCCGTTTCTTTTCGTGATCACGCGATCGGAAACTCAGACGGGCGGCCCAGCGGGTCGCCCCTACGAATCCGCGTCGCGACCTCTGACTCCGGCGCTCAGCCTGCGTGAGCCTGCTCATCGCCTCTCGCCTTTCGCCTAACGCCTAAAATGAAGAGGGAGCAGCGTTTCCGCTGCTCCCTCGGGGTTGCGTTCTGAATTAACGCTTCGTTACACCGCGACGACGTTCGACGCCTGGAGGCCCTTCGGGCCCTTGACGAGGTCGAACTCGACGGTTGCTCCTTCACGGAGCGTGCGGAAGCCGTTGCCCTGGATCGCCGAGAAGTGAACGAACACGTCCTCGCCATCCGCCATCGAGATGAAGCCAAAACCCTTCGCGTCGTTGAACCACTTGACGCTGCCGGTCTGTCTCATTGGGTGAGTCTCCTTTCCGTGCTGCATACCAGGAGACTCATCATCTCGCTGTTGCAAAACACCATAGTACGAGTCGAGCAACCTTGCTCGCGCCGGGTGTATTCCCAAATCATCCTGAGCCGTGGTTCACCGCCGGGCGCCCGCGAAAGCCATTCCGTCCGGCTCCCGTCCCGCTCGCACGAGGTCCTTCACTTCGAGAGTTTGCGTGTCGACGACAACGACCATGTCGGCCTGCGTCGCAGCGATCCACGCGAGCTTTCCGTCGGGGGCGACGACGATGCCAACCGGCACCGGACTCTGGCCGAAGCGGTCGCCGAAGAGTCGCCGCGCGGCGTCTGGCGCATTCTTCAATTCGAGCTTCCTGCGCGCAATCTCCTTTCGCGACTTCGTGTCGAAGAGAACGACCTCTCCGCTCTTCGCAGCCGAGACGAGTACGCGATCGCCGCCGGGAGTGAAGGCAACGCGGATCGGGAAGCCGGAGCATTCGATCGTCGCCTTCACGTCGAGCGTCTCAGGATCGACGATCGAGATTGTGTCGCTCTCGCGGTTGCCGACCCACAGCTCCTTCCCGTCAGGCGACACCGCGATCCCCTCCGCCCCTTTTCCGGTCACGACGTCGCGCAGCTTCTTCCCGGCGACCAGATCGATCACGGTGACCGACCCGGAGCCGATGTTCGCGACGAACGCCCGCTTCCGGTCGCGCGAGACCGCGACCATGTGCGAAACCTGCTGTGCCGTCTCGATCTCTCTTACGACCGCGCCCATCACCACGTCGACGACGAGCAGGCGCTTCGTCCCCTCGGCAGTCACCGCAACCTCGCTGCCATCGAGCCAGGCGAGGCCGTGAGGTCGCTGGTTCCCTCCGAGGTCGATCGTGCCTGCGACCTTCGCCCCGCGAAGATCGACGAGCGTGAGCGACGCACCGGGAGATTCGCGATCGCCGTAGTTCGAGATCACGGCAAGCGATCCGTCGGGAGAGACCGCGACCTCGTGCGGCCGGTGCCCCGTTTCCAGCGTCGCGCGCGAGACCCCGCTCTCCGCGTCGACGAGGTCGACCGTGTTCCCGGTCTTGTTCGCGACCACGAGAGTGGCGGCGGCGGCGGATGGAGCGATGAGCATCAGGCCAAGCAGTAGCGATGCCGCCGCCAAATTGAGAATTGAGAATTGAGAATTGAGAGACACCCTATGGTTGGAAATGCGCGGGCCGACGAGCGCTGCTGGCCCAGCCGCGCTGAAAATCGACTGCATCATCGCCAGTTCCTCCATCTCTCAATTCTCAATTCTAAATTCTCAATTCGCAATGACTCCACGCGTTAGTAACACGATCATCACAACGCCCACCGCGATCCTGTACCAGATGAAGACATGCGTCGTGTGCGTGCGGAGGAAGCGGAGGAGGAACCAGATCGACGCCCAGCCCGCGATGAACGAGACGGCGATGGAGACGAGGATCGGGGTCCATCCGAGCGCGGCGAGGTGGTGCCACTCGTCGACGAGCTCGAAGATGCCGCTGCCGAGGATCGCCGGGATGCTCAGCAGAAACGAGAAGCGCGCGGCGGCCTCGCGGTTGAGGCCGATGAAAAGCCCCGTCATAATCGTCGAACCGCTGCGCGAGCAACCAGGGATCAGCGCGATCGTCTGCCCGAGCCCCATGAGCATCGCGTCGCGAAGCGTCATCTCCTCCATCGGCCGGAGCATCCTTCGCTTCGACATCGTCTCGGCGAGCCAGAGCACGAGCGCGAGCGCGATGAGCGCGATCGAGATGATCCAGAGCCCGCGCGCGCCGCTCCGGATGAAGTCCTTGAAGGCGAGCCCCACGATGACGATCGGGATTGTGCCGAGTCCCACGTACCACGCGAGCCTCGAGTCCGCGTCCGCAAACGGCTTCCTCGTGAAGATTCCACGCACGAAGCCAACGGTCATCCGCCGGCAGTCGTTCGCGAAGTAGACGAGGACCGCGAGCAGGGTTCCGAACTGGATGACCGCCGACGCGGCCGCGCCGGGATCTTTCCATCCGAGCAGCGCCGGCACGAGACGCAGGTGCGCCGTCGAACTGATCGGGATGAACTCCGTGAGCCCCTGGACGAGGCCGAGGACGATCGCCTCGAGAATCGTCATCACATCTCCCAGACGACCGGGAGAATCATCGGCCGGCGGTTGAGCTTCTTGCGGAAGAAGCGTTTGAGCGCCGCGCGCAGCTTCTCCTGGACGATCTCGGGGGCCTGCATCTCCTCGCGGCTCGACGCCGCCAGCACTTCGTTGATCTGCGCGCGCATCTGCGTCAGCACCTCGGTGCTCTCGTCGACGTGAACGAGCCCGCGCGTGATGACCTCCGGCTCGCGCACGAGCTGCCCGCTCCGCATGTCGAGCGCCACGACGACGATCACGAAACCATCCTCGGCGAGATGCTGGCGGTCGCGGACGACCACCGTGGCGACTTCCTCCGACTGCCCGTCGATGAAGACCTTGCCCGAAGGGACCCGATCCTCGAGGACCCGCGACGTCTCGCCGTCGAACTCCGCCACTTCGCCGTTCGTGATCACGACGATTCGATCGTGCGACACTCCCACGGAGCCGGCGAGTTGCGCGTGCTTCACGAGGTGGCGCAGCGTTCCGTGCACCGGGATGAAGAAGCGGGGCGACACGACGCGCAGCAGCGTCTTCAACTCTTCCCGGCAGGCGTGGCCCGAGACGTGGATCCCCGGCATCTCGTGATGGATCACTTCCGCGCCTCGGCGGTAGAGATGGTCGATCACGTTGTTGATCTTCCGCTCGTTGCCCGGAATCGTGCGCGCCGAAATGACGACGAGATCGCCCGGCTCGACCTGGACGGCGCGGTGCTCGTCGAACGCGATGCGCGCGAGCGCCGACGACGGCTCGCCCTGCGTTCCCGTCGTGATGACGACGATCTTCGACGGGCTCTCGTCCATCGGCTTGTTGTGCCCGGGGCGTGTGTCGCGCGGGAAGTGAATCCACCCGAGCCGCTCAGCCGTCTCCACGTTGTCGACCAGCGAGCGGCCGATCAGGAACACCTTTCGCCCGACCTTGCGCGCGCAGTCGATGATCTGCTGGATGCGGTGGATGTGCGACGCGAACGTCGTGATGACGATGCGCCCCTTTGCGCTCGCGAAGACGCCTTCGAGCGTCTTGCCGACGACGCTCTCAGAGCGTGAGTAACCTTCCACGATCGCATTGGTCGAGTCGCTGAGAAGCAGCATCACGCCTTCCTCGCCGTAAGCGGCGAAACGGCGGAGATCGGTCTCCAGGCCGTCGATCGGCGTCGGGTCGAGCTTGAAGTCGCCCGAATGGACGACGGTGCCCATCGGCGTGCGGATCGCGAGGCCGACCGCGTCGACGATCGAGTGCGTCACGCTGATCGGCTCGACCGTGAATTCGCCTGCCTCGACCGGCTTGCGCGGTTCGAGGAGCCTCAAATCGGCGGTCGACCGCATCCCGAGCTCGTCGAGCTTGTCCGCGACGAAGCCGAGCGTCAGCTTCATCCCGTAGACCGGAACGTTCGCAATCTCGAGCAGGAACGGCAGCGCGCCGATGTGGTCCTCGTGCCCGTGCGTGAGAAAGACCGCCGCTACCTTGTCCCGGATCTCTCGCAGGTACGTCATGTCCGGGATGACCGCGTCGACTCCCATCGTCGAAGAGTCGGGGAAGGTCATCCCGCAGTCGACGACGATGGCCGAGCCGGGAAGCTCGAGCACCATCATGTTCATTCCGAACTCGCCGAGTCCTCCGAGGGGAACGACGCGAAGCGGGCCGATTGCGGGTGGGGAGGCAGGAGACTCTGTGGTGGAATCGGTCATTCGGCTCTTGAATGCAAAACACTGAATGCAGAATTATGAATGCAGAAATTCGTGCATCTTTTCATGTCGATTATAGCAGTACGCGAAGGAATGTGGCGCAGACACTCCTGTCTGCGCGCGGCGCGGAGCGCCGCTTTGCAGTCCGGTATCCCGATATCAATCTACCGGTCCCTCGTTTCAACGCGCGGCACATCGGAATGTGCCGCTGCCGGGTCGCCTTCGGCGACGCGCAGGCAGGAGTGCCTGCGCCACATAGGCTTCATCCCCGGGAAACTCGCTGCCTGCTCTGACCTATGACCTTTGACCTCTGACCTGCCCTACGGATAAATCTTGTACAGCATCCGCGGGTACGGGATGCACTCGCGCAGGTGCGTGACGCCGCAGATCCAGGCGACTGCACGCTCGATGCCCATGCCGAAGCCCGAGTGCGGAAACGACCCGTACTTCCGCACGTCGAGGTACCACTGGAACGCCTCGATCGGCAGATCGTGCTCCTTGATCCGCTGCAGCAGCAGGTCGTGGTCGTGAATGCGCTGCGAGCCGCCGATGATCTCGCCATATCCTTCGGGCGCGAGCATGTCGAGACCGAGCACGACCTCCGGATCCTCAGGGTCGGGCTGCATGTAGAACGCCTTGATCGACTTCGGGTAGCGCGAGACCATGACCGGCTTGTCGAACGCCTCGGCGAGCGCGGTCTCGTCGTCCGCGCCGAGGTCGTCGCCGAACTTCACGTCCTTCCCCTTCTTCTGCAGGACGTCGATCGCCTCGCGGTAGGTGATGCGCGGGAAGGGGCGCTGGATCCGCTCGAGCTTCGTGATGTCGCGCTCGAGCGCTTTGAGCTCTTCCTTCCGGCGCTCGACGACGCGCTGCACGATGTACTCGACGAACTCCTCGGCGAGGTTCTGGAGGCCTTCGAACTCCATGAAGGCGACCTCCGGCTCGATCATCCAGAATTCCATCAGGTGGCGGCGCGTCTTCGACTTCTCCGCGCGGAAAGTCGGGCCGAAGCAGTAGACCTTGCCGAGCGCCGCTGCCGCGGGCTCGAGGTAGAGCTGCCCCGACTGCGAGAGGTATGCCTTCTCGCCAAAGTAGTCGGTCTCGAAGAGTGTCGAGGTTCCCTCGCACGCCGCGGGAGTGAGAATCGGCGAATCGATCAGCGTGAAATCGCGGTCGTAGAAGAAGTCGCGACACGCCTGCTCGACCTCGCTGCGGATCCGCAGCACCGCGTGCTGGTTCTTCGAGCGAAGCCAGAGGTGGCGATGCTCCATGAGGAACGCCGTGCCGTGCTCCTTCGGCGTGATCGGATAGTCCTGCGTGAGATGCGAGACCGAGAATTCGGAGACATGAAGCTCGACGCCGCCCGGCGCGCGCGGCTCGGCACGCACGACGCCGAGGACCTCGAGGGTCGACTCCTGCGTCGCGTCGGTCGCGGCCTGCCACGACGCCTCGCTCACTTCCTTCTTCGAGACGACGCACTGGAGGTAGCCCGAACCGTCGCGCACGATCGGGAACTTGAGCTTCCCCGACTCGCGCTTGTTGTAGAGCCAGCCCTTGAACGTGACCGTCTGGTCGATGTGCTTCGGGAGATCGCTGATACGTACGTGTTCCATGGTGTCGTCCTGTCTTCGGGCCTTCCCCGAAAGGCGGGCATTATAGCGGGGCCGCGTGTCGGGCGCGAACGCTGAGCGCCGCAGCGCGGCGGCGTCAGGCGGGCTGGCTGTCGACGGCCTCGGGAATCCCGGACCCTCTGCCCGGTGTGTCACCCCCAATCTCGCAGTCGACTGGAAGAACGACGGTGAACGTCGAGCCCCGGCCCTCGGTCGAATCGACCCCGATCCGCCCGCCGTGAAGATCCACCAGTCCCCTGGCCAGCGAGAGCCCAAGGCCCGTTCCCTTGCGGGAGCGGACATTGCGACTGACGACCTGATAGAACTGGTCGAAGATCCGTTTCAGCTCGGCACGGGGGATTCCGATTCCCGAGTCGGACACACGAATCGAGACCGATTCCACGCCGAGCGGCGAAGCCGACGCGTCGAGCCGGTCGATCCGGAGCCCGACCAGCGAATCCGGGTGCGAGAACTTCACGGCGTTCGACAGCAGGTTCAGCAGGATCTGCTTGACCTTCCCCTCGTCGAGATTGACCGTCGGCACATCCGGCGCCAGGTGAGACTCGAGGCGGATTCCGGCCTCGGCGCCCACCCCTCGAATCACGCGCTCGACGACTTCCACCGTCTGTCTGAGGGCGAAGCGCTGCGGCGCCAGCTCGAGGCGCCCGGCCTCGATCTTCGAAAGGTCGAGGATGTCGTTGATCAGTGTCAGAAGGTGCTCACCCGCCTCGTGAATGTTCTCGACGAATTTGAACAGCCTCGGCTCGAGCACGGATCGGGTCGAGCCGAGAAGCACGCCGGAGAAACCGATGATCGAGTTGAGCGGGGTGCGCAACTCGTGCGACATCTGCGCGAGGAACTGGCTCTTCGAGCGGTCAGCCGCCACGAGGCGAAGGTTCGTCTCCTGCAGCTCGTTCGTCCGCTCGAGAACGCGATTTTCGAGATCGCCGGTCAGCTCCGACAGCTCGCGGAACAGCGCCGAGTTGTCGAGAGCCACCGCGGCCTGGTTCGCGATCGTCGTCAAGAGAATCTCGTCGTCCTGCGAGAACGCGTTCTTGCGAAAGCTCTGCACGGAGATCACGCCGATCACGCGATCACGCGCGATCATCGGCACGCCGAGCCATCCCTCGGTCGCCTTGCCGTCGTCGACCGCGACGATGCCCATGCGCGCGGTCTCGACCGTGTCGGCGAGCCGCAGCGGCCGGCGGTTGAGAAAGACCCACGAATTCAGCCCGGTGCCCACCGGGAATCGGAATTTCGGCAGAAGCTCGCCGTCCCGGATGTCGAGCTCGGCGACCAGCTCATTCGACGACTCGTCGTGGATCGCGATCGAGAAGAACGACACGTCGACAGTCTTGCGGCACGCCTCGTAGATCGCCATGAGGAGCTCGCGCGTCGTGAACCGGATCGAGATCGTCCGGCCGACGTTGCTGAGCGAGGCGAGCTGATGGACGAGCCGGTCGCGGGCTCCCCGCGTCACCGCGAGGTTGCGCGCCACGAGGTTGAACACGACCCCGATCACCGCCCAGCCGAGGATCGCGCCGGGCCCCATCGAGCCGAAATGGAGACTCATCAGGACCGCGTACGGAAGCGCCAGCCCGAAAATCGTCGCGTCGATGATCGTTTCGCGCACGAAGTCTCGCGGCGAAGGCCCGTAGATCACCTCCACCTGATCCATGACGATGTGATTCGCGAAGAGGAGCGAGGCGCCGGCGATCGCGATCCGGAGCGCCGACCCCCACGACGAGTCGAGCGCTGGAGTCACGCCTCCGATCGCCTCGTAAACGCTCCCCGCGAACAAGACCGGAATGCCGTACGTGCCGGCCTGGCCGAAGACGCGGGCCCAGTTCAGGCCAGCGTCGTCGTCCGCCGTTTTGTTAGGGCCGATCTGAAGCACGCCGAGCGCGCGTGTGATCGTAGTCGCGGCGACTGCGATGCAGCATGAGACGACCGGCCCGAGAAGTGGGAGCATCGAAGTCGCAGAGGTCAGCGCGAGATTGACGAATGTCTTCTCGGACAGCTTGAACTTGAAGAGGGAGAGGGCGAAGGTCAGCGCGAAGAAGATCCCGACCAGAAGGGGCCCGTGCCTTCCGAGCTCGGAGAGCACACGGGCCGTGTCGCCCGCGCGTGCGATCGCCACGAGCACGAGAACCAGACAGGCCGCGACTCCCTGGAAGAGGAACGTCGCGATCAGCTTTCTTCGAAGGACTTCTTCCGAGCTGCGTTTAGCCAAACGCGACGCCCTCCGTTCAGCGTGGATGGTATCGCCAAACC
>JBPPMG010000255.1:0-3058 GCA_051305935.1 Thermoanaerobaculia bacterium | reverse complement strand
AAGAGACAGGACCCCGCCGCCCTCCTCGCGTCCTCGGGTGATTAGGGGGACGTCGGCCCCCCGGATGAAGCCGGGGGCTACCGATGTTTCGCCGCTGGCGCGGCGAGGAGAGCCGGACGGAGGCTGGCAGTCCAGTTCTCGACGAGTGCCCCGACGAGGGGCGGTGAAGCGCGGAATATTCGTATTCTCCCGCATATTCTTACCGGTAAGAGTAAGAAGGGAGTGGCGATGCGAGTTACGTCGAAAGGCCAGGTGACGATTCCGCAGGAGATCCGGGAGAGGTTCGGGTTGCTGCCCGACACCGAGGTGGAGTTTGTTGCGAAAGGGAACAGCGTTCAGATCGTGAAGGCAAAGAGCGGGACGAGGCCAAGCCGCGGAGAGGCGATCGTCAACCGCCTTCGGGGACGGGGAAGCGTCAAACTGTCGACCAACGAGATTCTTGCGTTGACGAGGAAGTGATCGATGATCACGCTCGTCGACAGCAACGTGATTCTCGACGTCGCGACGGACGATCCGGAGTGGTCCGAGTGGTCATCCGATGCGCTGGCGCGTGCGGCCGACGAGTCGACGCTCGCGATCAATCCGCTGATCTTCGCGGAGATCTCGGCCGGTTTCGCGACAGTCGAAGAGCTCGAGGAGCTGGTTCCTGCGGATGCGTTCCGCCGCCTCGACCTCCCCTACGAGGCCGCCTTCCTGGCCGCGAAGGCGTTCGTAGCCTACCGGCGGCGCGGAGGGCAGCGGAGCGCTCCGCTTGCCGATTTCTATATCGGCGCGCATGCCGCCGTTGCGGGGTTCCGCCTGCTGACGCGCGATGCGCGAAGGTACAGGTCGTACTTTCCGGGAGTGCGATTGATTGCGCCGAAATAGCGGGCAGTACGCGCCGATTTGACCATTGCGGACGGGATGTGCGGCGAGCGAGGCACCGCCGGCTGGAAGCGGCGAACCAGCCGGCAGGGATGTCGGCGCTCCGGGAGGCGGCGTGATGCCCCTATTCTTCGCGGCCCGCGGCGCGTCGCTTCAATTCCGCGAACCAGTCGAGCACCAGCTCGATGCGCGTAATCGCAGGCTCCTGCGTGAGAGGCTGGATGCGCAGGAAGCGGGCGCCGTCGGGCGCGATGCTGTAGCTCGTGTTCCCGTTGATCGTCCGGAAGAACCGACCCTCGTGCACGGGCCGTGGGGGGCCCGCTGCGAACGTGGCGCCGGGCATCACGGTGACGGCGAGCAGCCGCGTGCCGCTCTGGAAGTAAAGCTCGCGGCCATCCCGGGACCAGAGGGGCTCGGAGCCGCCGTCGGTCGAGACGAGGCGTCGCTCGCCCGAGCCCGAGAAGGGTGCGACGAAGATCTCCTGCCGCGACGACACGGTCGTTTGATACGCGACCCATCTGCCGTCGGGCGAGATCTGCACGTCCTGACCGGCGGCCGGCATGGGGAAGAGGCGGTGGGGCGTGGGGTCGCCTTCGAGCGGCAGGACCCAGGCGCCGACCCCTTCCGGTTCCGTGGGGCCAGTCTCGTTGAACAGGAGGATGCTGCCGTCGGAGGAGACCGACGTCGGTGTCTGGATCACGCCGGGCTTCGAGGTCAGGCGCTGCTCGTCGCCCGAGCCGTCGACCGGGATCCAGTAGAGGTTGCGCGTTCCCTGGCGCGTGCCGCGGTAGATCACGCGCTTGCCGTCGGCGGTCCAGAGCGGCGCCTGGCTGCTGCCGGTGCCCGTGCCGAGCGGCGTCAGTGTGCCGCGGTCGAAGTCGTAGATCCAGAGTCGGGTCGTGCCTTCCCGGGTCTGCAGCACGGCCCGGCCGCCATCGGGCGAGATCGCCACGTTCTCGTAGATGCGATTCGGCAGAGGCACTGGCGTGAGCGCGCCTTCCCGGTCGATCCAGACGAGACGCATCTCGCCGTAGGAACGCCCGCCGCCGAGGTACGCGAGCGTGCCGTCGTCGGACACGGAGAAGTTCCCGCAGCCTTCGTTCCCGATGCTCTCGTTAGGCTTCTCGGCGGCCGCGACCGGCACGGCCTTGCCGAGGTCCTTATGCGAGGGCCGCCACGGCACGGTGAGGAGCTGGCCGCGATGGGTGTAGAGGAGCAGACCGGGATTCGCCGCGTATTGCGCGGCATCCGCGCCCTTGACGAGCAGATGGTGCTCCCGGGCGTCCATCGTCTTCATCGCCACGTGATGTTCGTCGTCGCCGGGCCCGGTCCAGATCGAGAAGAGGAGGGCATCCGCTCCGGCGACACGCTGAGGCCATCGATGGCTGATCTCGCCGCCCGCAGCGTTGACGCGGGTGACCTCAGTGGCCGCGCCTCCCGATTCCGGTACGCGCCAGATGCCGCTGACGTTGGTCGGCGCGAAATAGAGGAAACCGTCGTCGCCCCAGTCGCCGCCCCGGTGGGTCGGTGCGTCCGCGAGCGTCTCCAGCGCCGCGCCGCCCACGGCGATCTTCCGCAGCTTCGATCCGGCGAAGAAGCCCATCCACTTTCCGTCGGGCGAGAAGAACGGCCCGTCGCCCCCTTCGGTGCCCTCGAGAGCCACCGCCTCGGGCTCCCCCAGAGCGCGAACGAAGATCCGGTTCTTGCCGTCCTTGAGCCCGACGTAGGCGATGCGGGCTCCGTCACGGGAGATCGCGACCGCGCGGAGGTGGCTCGAGCCCACCTCGTACCCCTCGGGGAGTGCGATGCTGACGTGAGCGCTGCGCGCGCCGGCAGCGACGCCTGGGGGCATGAGCCAGCGAATTACGCCTAACGTAATGAGCGTGGCGGCGACTGCAGAACAGACGATCGCGATCAGGATCGCTCCGGGTCGTCTCTCGTGCCTCGCGCCGGAGGCCGGCGCAGGCATCTCATCGTCCGGTCCCCGTTCGAGAACCTCCGCGAGCGCGATCCGCGCGTCGGCGATATCGTGAAGCCTGTTCTTCGGATTGCGCTCGAGGCAGCGTCGGAGCAGGGTTCGGATCTCGCGCGGCGTCTCCGCGGGAAGCGATGCGAAGTCGATGTCGCCGCGCAGCACGGCGGCGAGCGTGTCGGACACGGTCTCGCCGCTGAAGAGCCGGGCCCCGGTCAGCAT
>JBPPMG010000251.1:0-10312 GCA_051305935.1 Thermoanaerobaculia bacterium | reverse complement strand
TATAAGTATTGAACGCCGGCGGAATCGGCCCGCCGAGGGACTTCCCCCTTGCCGTTTCAGCCCGTGGACGAGCGCTGACTCCGGGGCCAAGTAGATCGGCATCCTCCATTCCGGGAGGGCACGGCACAGCGGGGGGTCCTTCGGCGGGCCGGTTCGTTTCGGTGACTCCGCTGCAACGAATCAGTCACTCGTCGCGTCTCCCGCTCTCCCGCCGCGTAGACTCGCCTCCAACTCGAACGCCATCGGAGGCAACCTGTGAGTCGAATCGTCCTGTCGATCGTAGCTGTCGTCTTCTTCTCGGCCGCTCTCCCTGCAACCGCGCAAGGCTGGCGTGAGGCCAACCGGGCCGCGCTCGACGCATATAAGAGCGAGGATTGGCCCGCTTTTCTCGAAAACGTGCGCAAGCTCGACGCGATGCGTCCGAACCATCCACGGGTGCTCTTCAACCTCGCCGGCGCGCTTGCGCGCAACGGGCGTCCGACGGATGCGCTCGCGACTCTCGAGCGTCTCGCGTCGATGGGTGTGGTCATGCCGGTGAAGGAAGATGAAGATCTCGCGGCGCTTCGCGAGCTGCCTCGGTTCACGGCCGTCGTCGAGCGGCTCGCGAAGAATGCCGAGCCATTCGGGTCGGCAAAGGCCGTCGCGACGATCGACACGAGAGGCACGCTGCCCGAAGGCGTGGCGTACGACGCGAAGTCCGGCACACTCTTCGTGAGCACCGTCATCGGCCGATCCGTCTGGAGCGTCGACACCGAGGGGCGCGCCACGAAGCTGCCCATCGCGGAGGACCAGCTCTGGAGTGCGATGGGGATGAAGGTCGATCCGAAGCGCGGCCTCCTCTGGATCTGCACTGCGGCGACGACGATGACTCCGGGCATCGAAGCGTCGCTACACGACCGCGCCGCCCTGATCGCCTGGGACATCAAGGCAAAGAAGGTCGTGGCGCGTGTCGAGCTCGCCGAGGAGGGAACGAAGCACTGGTTCGGCGATCTGGAGCTCGACTCGAAAGGCAACGTCTACGTCAGCGACACCACGGCCGCCGCGATCTACCGTCACGTTCCCGGCAGCGGCAAGCTCGAGCTCTGGCTGAAGGACGAGCGGATCGTGAACCCGCAGGGGCTCGCGTTCGCTGGTGATGACTCGCTGCTGGTCGTTGCCGACTACCCGACCGGCCTCTGGGCTGTCGAAACGGCAAAGAAAAGCGTCGCGCGTGTCGCCACCGCTCCCGACGTCGCGCTGATCGGGATCGATGGCCTCATCTGGCACGACAAGGGACTCGTTGCGGTCCAGAACGGATTCTCGCCACAGCGGGTCGTCCGGCTCGAATGGGACGGAAAGCAGCGGAGCGTCACCTCCTGGAACCTGCTGGAGGCGAACCGCCCCGAATTCGAAGAACTGACCCTCGCATGCGCCGATGGCAAGGACCTCTACTTCGTCGCGACGAGCCAGTGGGAGGCGTTCGACGAGAGCGGCAAGCTGAAGGAGGGCGCGACGCCGCGCGAGATCGTGGTGATGAAGCGCTGACGCAATATGGAGTGCGAAAGCGAAGCTTTCGCTCTGGAGTGCGGCGCCTCAGGCACCGCACTCCAGCCGGAGCGTCTACATTCCGCTCACTTCGCCAGCAGCAGATGCACGTCGCCGTTCGTCGTCGTGAGGCGGATCTTGTTCTTCCCGCCGGCGACGACTCCCTTGCCGGTGATCAGCTTTCGCCCGCCTCCCGACTTGTAGCTCCACTCGGGGCTTTCCGAGACACTCAGAGGAAAGTCGGTGACGATCTTGTAATTGCGCGAGCTGTTCTTCGTGTACTTGATCTCGATCTCGACGTCCATCGACAGTCCCGCGGGAACGCGGAGCGTGAGGTTGCCGCCCATCGACTCGAGCTCGACGCCGCGCTCCCCGCTCGCGGGATCGCCGACCATGGTGACTTCGACGTCTCCCCCCATCGTCGACGCCGTCGCGCCGCCGTCGATGGCCGCGATCTCTATGTCGCCGCCCATCGTCTTCGCCTTGACGTGCTGCTTTGCCGAGATGATCTCGATGTCGCCGCCCATCGTTTTCACGTTCGCGCCCGCCGGAGCGCTCGCGACCGTGATGTCGCCGCCCATCGTCGAGATCTCGACCGGCTTCGAGACTGCCCCCGCATCCGACCGCGTGACATTCTCGTAGCGGACGTCGCCGCCCATCGAGCTTCCCTTCACGTCGCCCTTCACGTCTCGGAACAGGACGCTGCCTCCCATCGTGCTCACTTCGCCGTCCACTTCGGACGAGCTCAACGCGACGCTGCCACCCATCGTGCTCAGCTTGACGGTGCCCTTGAGGTTCTTCAGGTTCAGCGCGCCACCCATCGTCGACCCTTCGAGCCGCCCTTCGACGCCGTCGATCGTGATGCCACCTCCGGTCGTCTCCAGATCGACGTTGAACCGGTGCGGCACGCTCACCTCCACGTCCACTCCGCCGCTCCAGTTCCGCCGCGAGCCCGCATACTTCGACTCGACGCGAACGCCGTTCTTCGTCCGCTCGACATCCACCTCGAGCTGCTGCACGTCCCGGCCCTTCGGCGTCGTCTTCACCGTGACGGTGTTGCCGTCGGCGCCGGTAATCGTCACCGAGCCGCCCGTCTCGAGGTCGACCTCGAGCGTCTGCCCCGCGCTCACGTCGAACTTCCTTTCCTGGGTGTCGGCGAGCGCTTCCGCCGTCATTCCTGCCGCGAGAAGCGCGGCCGCAACAATCAGTCTTTTCATCGCTGGTCTCCTTCTGGTCACTTCGTACCGCATTGCTCCGACGATGCTCGTCGGGCCGCGGATCTCATTTCGAGTTCACGTAGTCCATCGCCTTCACGTAAACGGCATCGACGCTCGAGCCGGGCCCACGCGGCGTCACGGCCTCACGGAGCCGGTCGGGCTCGACGTTGCTGCGCTTGAGGTAGTCGATTGCAACGAGCCGCATCTGCACCGACTCCTCCTGCTCGAGCACGCTGAGCAGCGCCGCCTCCGTCGCTGCGTCACCCGGCGCGGTCACGAGCATCTCCTGCGCTTTCATCCGCACGCCGAGGTTCTCGTCGCCGAGCATCGCCTTCACGAGAGCCTCCCGGACTTTTGGTGACATCACCGGCTCGGAGTACGAGATCGCCCGCAGCTTCATCCCGACCGACGACTGCTCGAGCAGCGACTGCGCGAGCACGTCGGCGACGAGCGGGTCGTTCTTCGGCACCACGACGTCGATATGCCGCGAGACGTCGAACCGGAGCGCGAGCATCCCTCGGCCCGCGTCCTCCAGCTCGACGTTCTCGTAGGTAAACGGCGAGTTTTCCACGTCCGAGAGTTGCCGGTTCCTGGACGCGACGAGCTGGATTTCGTCGACGATCGCGTCGCCCGAGGCAATCGGAACCTCGTGCAGCGGCGCTGCCTGACGTGTCCCACGGCCCGCCACGAACGCGACGACGACGAAGAGCACCGCGAGCCCGATGCCAACCGCTGGAGTCATCAGCGCCGCGCGGAACCGTTCCATCCATCCTGCCGCGCCATCCTGCGAAGCTCGTACCCGGCGAATCACGCCGCGACGCATCGCCAGCAGTTCCGCGTCCGACGGCTCGGCCGCCGCTCCCGCGCGAAGCCTGCCGAGCAGCTCCCACTGCCGCGCGCACTCGACGCACCCGTCGATGTGACCCAGCAGTTCGTCGGCACGTGCTTCGACGAGCTTCTCGTCGAAGAGCTCGTCCATCGCCTTCTGAATCTCGACACAGTCCTCGTTCATCCGGTCACCTCATGCCAGCTGCGACAACGACTCTCGAAGCGTTCGCACGCTGCGAAAAAGAATGTTCTTCGTCACGCCCTCGCTGCACCCGAGCACCGCCGAGATCTCCGCGATGTCGAGCCCCTGGAAATAGCGGAGCACGACCGCGAGCCGGTAACGCTCGTTCAGCTTCCCCATTGCACGCTCGAGCTGCTCCCGCCGCTCGCGGGCGAGAAGGTCGGTCTCCTGCGAGCTCTTCCCCGGGAGCACTTCGGCGAGAGCTTCCACGGGCTCGTGCGCGTCTTCCTTCACCTTCACGCTCCGGAGCCAGTTCACGCTTTCGTTGTGCGTGATGCGAAGCAGCCACGTCTTGATGTTCGCCTCGCTCCGGAATCCGCCGAGCCCGCGGAACGCTTTGAGGAACACCGTCTGCGTGACGTCGAACGCGTTCTCGGGCGTCGACACGAACGAGATCGCGACGCGGTAGACCAGCCTCTCGTACCTCCGCATCAGCTCGTCGAACGCCTCGAGATCACCGCCTCGAATGGCGTCCACGAGCTCCAGATCGCTTCTCATTCGCCGGTTCGCACCTTTCTCGTCCTACATAGACGGACTGCAGGAGGGAAAGTTAGCAGTCAAACGCGAAGCGCGGAACGCGAAACGCGAATCGAGGCACCTTTCACCACGATCTCGCGCCAAACGGAGGGATGAACGCCCCCTCCTTCGTTCGCCGTTCTTCCAGACCGCCCGCGCCAGCAACTGGAACCTGCTCCGCGCTCCGCGTTTCACGTTTCGCGGTTATCCTCACAACGGATGAAGACCAATGCCGCCCGGATCCTCGACGGGCTCGGACTCGCATACGAGCTCCGCGAATACGAGGTCGATCCCGACGATCTCGCGGCCGAGAGCGTCGCGCGCAAGGTCGGCATGCCGGCCGAGCAGGTCTTCAAGACGCTCGTCGCCCGGGGAGATCGTCACGGCGTCTGTCTCGCGGTCGTGCCGGGCGACATGGAGCTCGACCTCCGGAATCTCGCGAAGCTCACGAGCGATCGGAAGGTCGAAACCGTGCCACTGAAGGAAGTTCAGCGGCTGACCGGCTACATCCGCGGCGGCGTCACCGCGCTCGGATGCAGGAAGGCGTACCCGGTCTGGGCCGACGAGACGATCGAGCTCTTCGACGTGATCTCGATCTCGGCCGGAGCGCGCGGCGCGCAGCTGATTCTCGCCCCCGCCGACTACATCCGCGCCGTGGGCGCCAGGCTGGGGGACATCGCGAAGTCGAAAGGCTAGAGGCGAAAGGCGAGAGGCGACGAGCAGGCAGCGCGACAGCGCCAGACCTGCGGCTCTGGCCTCCACGGTGCATCTGGATCTCGCTCGTCGCTGGCTCGCCACGGCCCTACGCCCGCCTCCAGCATGCTCATCGCCTCTCGCCTCTCGCCTTTCGCCTTTCGCCTGCCAGCGCCTCTCGCCCCTGGCCCTTCGCCTGTCTTACAATGCGCCCGGCGCCGGCCCCGCGCCGGGGAGAACGAATGTCCAAGAGACTGATGCTGCTCAGCAATTCGACGATGCACGGCCGAGGCTTCATCGACCATGCGGCTGACGAGGTCAGGGATTTTCTCGGCGATATCGAGCGACTCCTCTTCGTTCCCTTCGCTCTCCAGGATCGCGACGCCTACGCGAGCAAGGTACGAGCCCGATTCGCAGAGCTCGGAGTGGAGGTCGATTCGCTCCACGACGTCGATGACGAGGAAGAAGCGGTCGAGAACGCCCTGGCCATCTTCATCGGAGGAGGCAACACCTTCCGGCTGCTCAGCACACTCTACGAGCTGAAGCTGATTGAACCGATTCGCCGCCGCGTCGAGGGTGGCATGCCCTACCTCGGCGCCTCGGCCGGAACGAACATGGCCTGCCCTACGATCCGGACGACAAACGACATGCCGATCGTCGAGCCACCGAGCTTCGCGGCGCTGAACCTCATCCCGTTCCAGATCAACCCGCACTACGTCGATCCCGATCCGACCTCGAAGCACATGGGAGAGACGAGGGAAGACCGAATCCGCGAGTTCCACGAGATGAACTGGGTTCCCGTGCTCGGCCTTCGAGAGGGCGCGTGGCTTTCGGTCGAAGAGCCGCACATCGAGCTCGGCGGCGCTGCGCCGGCTCGATTGTTCCAGGCAGGCAAACCGCCCGAGGAGTACGAGCCGGGCGCGTCGCTCGACTTCCTGCTGAAGAAGCCGTAATCAGGGCGATTGCCCGATTTCTCGGAGACATGTCGCCCTGAGCGAAGCGAAGGGCCTCTCAGGCTTCTACCGTCAAGACCTTCAGTCCGTTCCTCGTCGCGCGACGATAGAAGCCTGAGAGGACCTTCACTCCGCTTCGCTCCGTTCAGGACGACAACCTGCCTGGTTGTCGCCCGTGGAGCGATCTCGCGCCCCCGGGTCTACGTTATCGGCAGACGGAGCGGTCGTTCTCAATCGCGCAATCGAGAAATCGCTTCCTCGCTACTTCCCTTGGTTCGTCAGGGTTCGCGCCTCGTCGAGAAGGTTGTCGATCCGCTCCTGCGTCCGGACGATATCGGAGGCAGGCGGGCCGCCGCTGCGCACTGCCGCGTCCATCTCGGACACCATGCTGCTCAGCGCCGACATCGCTTCCCTCGCCTTGTCGCACGACTCCTCGGCGCAACCGCAGGCCGACTGCGCGCGTGAGATCGCGATGTCGACCCCGGATCGAAAGTCTCCCCACGCCGCCGCGTCGACCGGTGGATTCATGAAACGGGCGACGCCGTTGGCCCAGATCGCGCCCGCCTCCTCGGCGGGGCCGAGGCAACCCGCATCGCGCTCCACGCGGGACGAGGCGGAGCCGGTGCCGGGCCAGAACGTCTGTTTCTGCGCCCACGGTAAACCGAACTTGTACCCCGCGAAGACGACTACCGCGAGAATCACGAGTTTCACCAGCGGATTTCCTTGCTTGTAGGCCATCGATCACCTCCTCAGGACTGACTTCGAGGCATTACGAACGAGAACTCGCTCCCCTCGCCCGGGGCGCTGCGGACGCTGATCGTTCCGCGGTGCAGTTCGACGAAGCGTTTTACCAGGGCAAGCCCGAGTCCGGTTCCTTCCGGACGGCCGAAGCTCGTGGTCACCTGCTGGAACTCGTTGAAGATCAACTCGTGCTGCGAGGGATCGATGCCCACACCCTTGTCGCGCACCGACACGCGCACCGATTCGCAGTCCAGCGGAGAGTCAGCCGCCGCGAGCGCGCGAGCCGAGACCACCACCCTCGATCCGTCGCGCGAGAACTTGACGGCGTTCGACAGCAGGTTGTAGACGATCTGTTTGAACTTGATCGGGTCACCTTCGATCTCCGCCACGCCCGCCTCGATGTCGACGACGACGCTGATCATCCGGGGGATCGTCATGCCGCGGAGCACGCGACAGATCCCGTCGATGCTCTCGACGACGTCGATCCGGTCGAGGTCCATCGACATCATTCCCGCCTCGATCTTCGAGAGATCGAGCACATTGTTGATGATCCCGAGGAGGTACTCGCCCGAAGTGTTGATGTTGTGGAGGAACGTGCGTTGCCGCTCGGTGAGCTTGTCGGCAACCGCCGACTCGAGGACCGACGAGAAGCCGATGATCGCGTTGAGCGGTGTTCGCAGCTCGTGGCTCATCGTGGCAAGAAAGGCGCTTTTCGCCTGGCTTGCGGCGTCCGCGGCATCCTTCGCGCTCACGAGCTCTTCTTCGACGCGAATACGGTCGCGTAACTCCTGCTGCGCCGCCGTGTAGAGCCGCGCGTTCTCGATGGCTACCGCGGCCTGCCGTCCAAAGGCGGTAGCGACATGAAGATCTTTCTCCGAGTAGAAGTGCGGCTGGCGGCTGTCGAGCGTGAGCGCGCCAATGATCTTGTCGCGCACCACGAGGGGAATGCCGATGTTGCACCGCACCGCGCCGAGTGAGTCGACATCCGCCTTCCACTCGGCATCGCCCAACCCGAGGTCGAGCACGATCGGTTCGGGATTCGTCGCCAGGCGTTGGTTGTAGGGAAAGTCAGCGAGCTTTCTCGCGTGCCCGACCTCGTCGTCCGGCACACCCTTCACTGCGAGCACGCGCATCGAGTCTCCCTCGACCAGCTGGACGCTCGCCGTGTCGTACTCGATGACCTGCTTGATCTGGTCGAGGATCGAGGTCAGGACGACGCCGAGATCGAGGCTCTCGCTGAGGGCGTGCGCGGCCGCCTGCAATTGCTCCGCGACCTCGCGCGACTGACGCTCCTCGGCGAAGAGCCTGGCGTTCTCGATCGAGCTCGCAAGCTGTCCCGCGACCGTCTCGAGCAGCGCGACGTCGTCGTTGCCGAACACGCGGTCGGCCTTGTCCGTGTCGAGTGCGATCGTCCCGATGACCTCGCCCCGCACGATCAGCGGCGCGATCAGTAATGACTGGGTGCTCCGCTCGCGAAAGGTCTCGCGCAGCGCCTCGGCGAGCGGATTGCTCTGCGCGTCGCTCACGATCACCGGCCGCGCGTTCTCGACCACCTGCACCGACGAGAGGTTCTCCGCGACGAGAGGAATCTCCAGACCGACGGAGCTATGGACGCTTCCAACAGAGTGTTCCGCGACCACGGTGAGCTTCGTTCGCGCCTCGTTCAACATCGTGATGCCGCAGCTTCGCGCGTCGAGCAGTTGCACCATCTCGCGCGCCACGATATCCAGCGCAGCATCGAGCTGGATGACGTTGGCGAGCGCGGCCGTGATCCGGTTGAGGACCGCAAGCTGCGCGGCTCGCGCCTCGGCCTGGTGCCGCGCCTCGGTCATCTCCTCGAACAGGCGCGCGAGATCGCGGTTCACCTCGTCAAGCTGATCCTCGGTGCTCGCTGTCCGCACTCCACCCGCCGGCACGCGATCTTCGATGGGACCGCCGTCCCGCTCCGACGACGACACCCCGTCGCCAGCACCGGCCGGCAGGATCTCATCGCCTGGTTCGTCGCGCCTGATCAACCGCGTCTCCACTCGCGCAACCTTCCGTGACCGCTCGCGCGAGCAGGCTCAAGGATACGTTGCCAGTGTGCCCCCGGCATAGCGATCGCTCAATCCTTCAGGCGCATCTCCACCCTGCCGGACGATTCGGTCAAAATGGTAACGCGATCGACCGCCGCGTCCTGAACGACGCCGTCCCACAACCGCACCTCGGGCTCGAGTACATTGAGTTGCCGCCACGGCCCGTAAGCGAGAGCCAATCTGCGATTCCCATAGCTCCCGCTGCCGACGAGAATGAGGTCTGCGACCGCCAGCTCCGGCGCAAGCGGCCGGGCGCTCCGAAGCGACCACTCCGCGTCCGCCGACGCGCAAGCGCTCCCACCCGGACTCTTCGCGCGCGCATCAACTTCATCCTTCGTACCGACGAACACGCTCGCCTCGTCGAGGGCGTACGTGAAGCCCGCGGCGCGGACCACGCCGTCGAGCAGAGCTTCCCAGGGCATCTCGTCCGCATAGATCGCGGTGGTCCCTCCAACACCGGGAGAAACGAGAATGGGAAGGCCTGTGATGTTCTGGAACACGCAGAGGACACTTCGGAGTTCCGCATCGCTGAGCGTGATACTCAGCGGTTCGCCCGTGTACTCCCGAGCCGGAGTCTCATCACTGCGCTCGCCGGCACGCGAGACCCGGCGCAACGGCCCCGCGCTCACGACCAGGTCGATTGCGTTCAGTGCAGCCAGAGTCTCCTCCAGCGTCGCACCCTCGATGTCGACGTCGACCGTGCCACGCACGACCTTGTCGACGACGAAGTCGGCGCCAGTCAGTTCGTGCAGAACGAAGAAGAAGTGCGAGATGGTCGCATCACGCAGGCGGAGAGCGAGCGCGTCCGCACCCGTCGCCTTACCCCGCAGCGCGACGCGTCCCAGCACGGGAAGCGGCTCCGCGCTGCAGAGCGACGTCGCCCGATTCCCGAACGCCCCGCTGTCGTTTGCGGGCTCCGTCGACGTGCCACCCTCGTTTCGCACGATGGTCATCACGAAAGGACGGCATGCGCCGGCGACAGGCATGCCTAACCGGACCACACGCAGTCCGCCGGCATCCAGCGTCTGAAAAAGTTCGGCGCGAGCGGCGGAACCGACGACCGCCCCCTCGACCACGACGTCATCTCCGACCCGCAGATGGGTGACACCCACCGTGAGTTGACCTTGCATCGAGTCGATCGCCGCCACGGCGGCGGGATAGAGCCCCGATCTCGATCTTTCGATCAGCCCCTCGAGAAGCGCCTTCGTTTCCCGAAGCCTGGCAATCCTCATTTGCTCGCGCTCGAGCTCAAAATCGATCCCTCCGAAGGGGACCGGTGGGGGTTCCGAGCTCTCGAAAACCGGGAGGAGGAACCTCGCGGTGAACTCGCCGTTCCTTCCTCCGTCAGACTCGAACTGCAGTCCATCGGGGATTCTCACCGTCAGGTCCCACTGCAGAATCCGGTCGATGAAGTGCCCCAGATCCGCCAGAGGCCCCTGTCCTCGCACCTCCACCTCATGAAGCGAGACCGCCGACAGACTGAGATCCTCGAATTTCACACGATCCCCGTCGTCGTCAACCTTC
>JBPPMG010000244.1:0-4021 GCA_051305935.1 Thermoanaerobaculia bacterium | reverse complement strand
TCGCTCGCTCCGAAGAGGACCTGGAGCGGATGCGGGTCGGACGGCTGATCGGTGACAGCGGCTTTGCGCCGAAGACCACCGAGCGCGATCTCGAATACTTCCGGGAAGATTTTCTCTTTCTGCTCGACCGGATCGCGATCTTCGCCCCGTTGATGGGTGAGGAATCCGTGGCCGGGATCGCGGAGCTCCGGAACAATGTCGCGAACCTCCCGGCCGAAATGCTGCCGCAGCTGAAGGAAGCGTTCGACCGGCAGGCGGCCGAGATGGCCGCCGGGATCGGGTCGCCCTTCGGAGGCGACCTGACCCCGGGTATTCCGACGCTGGGACCGGGGGGCTTCATCGGCGTTCAGGGCCACTGCGGAGATTGCGGGAAGCTGGAGCTCGACTGCTGGATCGCGGCCGCAGGGTGCTTTCTCAACGAGCTCAACGACACGCTGGCTTCCATCGCCAGCTTCTTCACGAACTTCTTCACGAACACGATCCCCGGCCTGATCAACGACATCGTGGCGCTCCCCGGCAAGGTGCTCGAGAAGCTCACCGCGGTGTTCAACTCGATCGCGAACTTCGTCACCGACAAGCTGAATGCGCTCATAGGGCTGATCCCCGATTCGCTCGACGACGTTCTCGCCTATCTCGGGATCGACTGGAACAACATCAACTGGGCGACCATCGCGGGAAGCATCCCGACGATCGGTCCTCCGTGCAGCCAGCTCCAGGAGGCGGTCGATATCGCGGCCGATGTCTGCGACCGGGGAGGAGACGCCCTGTCGGGGCTGCTCTTCGAGCTGATGCCGGATGACGGCCTCTCGTTCGCCTTCAAGGCGGGAGTCGCGGTCATCCATCTCCCCCTCACGTTCCTCTGCCAGTGCGCGGACATCCAGGAGGCGGTCGCCTACGCGGACGACCAGGCAGCGCACCGGCTGCTGACCTCGACGCGGCTCGACCTCCAGCTCTCGACCCGGGCGACGCAGTCGAGCGTCAACACCCTCAGCCTCTCGCTGCTCGATCTCGACAACGACGTGGCGAAGGTCGAAGGGAAGCTCGACGTCATCCAGGGCACGGTCGACCGCATCGAGACGAACATCGACCGGACCGAGGCGACGACCGACCGGATGCACACGAAGGTCGACGCGCTGACCGCGGGGAACTCGGGCCAGCAGGAGTGGCTCGGTGACTTCAGCACCCTGATGACCCGGCTGAACATCGAGCAGAACCTGCTCGAGAAGAAGCCCAACGCGATCTCGCTCTTCCAGCTGCCGACGGCCTTCGACGGGCTGCTCGACACGGTGGCGCTGATCGCTGCCGACACGATCCAGATGAACCTCGACGCCAACCAGTCGATCTTCGGCGCGGAGCGGGAGCTCCAGCGGGGCGACCAGCTCCGCCTCGCCGGTGATTTCGCCAAAGCCTACGAGGCCTACCGGTCGGCGTACTTCGAGGCAGTCAAGTGAGGAGGCCCGACATGAAAAGGACGAACGCTCTCTCTGCCGTCTTTCTGGCGGCCCTTCTTCTCATCCCAATGATGGCTGCGGCTGACGTGGCCGCGGCTTTCCAGCCGCGGCACGAGCCATCATCCGCAACCTTCCGAGCCGAAATGCTCGACTACCTCGCTGGCATGCGGCAGCTTCCCGCGGCGAGCCAGGCGGCTCTCGGGACCGACATGCTCGCGATCGACCGCGCCGAGGCGGCTGTGCGGGCCATGTCGGACGCGGAGCTCGGCACGCTCGAGGCGACGATGAACCGCTCGCCTTACTGGCGCCAGGTCCCCGCCGCGATCGGCGCGATCTCCCCCCGCGACATCGCCATGCGGATCGACACCGCACCGGCGACCGCCGGAGTCGAAGCGGTCCGCTCCACGCTGCAGGCTCTGATTTCCAACTTCCGCAGCATCCCGGCCGAACGGGTCGACCCCACCTACCAGGAGCGGATCAACCGCGTCGAGCAGTTCATCGCCGGCGCATCGGCGGAGGAGCTCCTCCAGCTCGGCGCCGAGATCCAGGCGCGCACCCCGGAGTGGAACCAGCAGCTCGCCGCCGCGGCCGAAGGACGCTCGTTCGTCTCTTCGAACAGCGTCAGCGCGCAGAACCACTGCGGCCGGAGCTTCTCCGGCGTCATCTGCGAGATCAATCACATCATCGGCGCGATCGGAACGTTCTTCACCACGACGCTTCCGAATATCGCGACCAATCTCATCAACGACCTCAAGAACATCTTTACCAGCCTGGTCGGCGTCCTGCCGACGAGCCTCGGAGACCTCGCCAACCTGATCGGCCTCAACAATATCGTCTGGTCCGACGTGGCGAGCGCGCTCGACACCTACGGCCGGCTGCCGTGCCCCGACGCCGGGGTGAACCTTCCGGGATTCGGCGTCGTCGGTGAGATTCGCACCGCGACGAACTACGCGGGCACGATCGGATTCGCCGGACAGGCGATCCAGGACCTGACCCCGAGCGACATTCTCACCGCGGCGAACCTCCAGGCGATCACGATCGTCGCCAACTTCCCGGTCCAGTGGCTCGGCCGATGCCTGCAGAACGCCTGGGAAGACAACTACTCCACGATGCAGGAAGCCCATCGCGATCATGTCGGGACGAACCTCGACGTCGTCGCATCGACCCGCGCGACGCAGACCAGCGTCGACGGAACCCAGGCGCAGACGAATGACCTCGACAACGACGTCGCGAAGGTCGAAGGGAAACTCGACGCGCTCGACTCGCAGCTCGACCGGATCGAGATCACCTCGCTCCGTCTCGACGGCAAGTCGTTCGACCTCGAGGACAAGATCGACAACATGCAGCTTCAGCAGGGGCAGACGGGCGACGTCCTCGACGAGCTCCGCCTCCACTACCTGAGGATGCTCATCGAGGCCGATCTCCTCGGGAACGGCAACTTCAAGATCTCGCTCTTCCAGCTTCCGGAGCAGCATGGCGGATTCCTGGAAATGGCGACGGCGATCGTCGAGCTGACCCTTCAGAAGCGTCAGGCGGCGGGAGCCAAGATCAATACGGCGATCAGCGATTACAACAACGCGGTCGCGGCGTTCCAGAGCGGTGCGTACAAGGCCGCTTACGACGGCCTCCGGAAAGCGTACTCGAAGTCCGTACAATAGCCGGATGCGCTGGACAGCAATCCTCCTCGCCGGGCTGGCGCTGGCTTCATGCCACGCCGGCCCGGCAACTTCCCCCCAGATCGTTCCGGACGCGGCGGCCTCGTTCGACTCGCGCGTCGTGGATCTCGTCGAGCAGCTCGGCGTTCCCGAGACGCGAGACGCCGCACGCGAGCAGCTGACCGCTCTCGGAGACGAGGCGATTCCCGTCCTCATCCACTCGCTCACGCACGAGACCGAGCAGGTCCGATGGGAGTCGGCGAACATGCTCGGTTACCTTCGCGCGGACGGCGCGGTCGGCCCCCTGGCCGAGCGCGTGATCGCGGACGAGAGCCCGCACGTCCGCTGGCGCTCGCTCTGGGCGCTCGCGCGCTTCGACGCGCGCGACGAGATCGTCGCCAGGCTGCTGCCGGGGCTCGCGTCGGAGAACGAAACGACGGCGTGGAACGCGGCGGTGAGCCTCGCGTTCTTCGGCTCGCCCGAAGGAGTCGAGACCCTCCATCGCGGCATCAGAAGTCCGGACCCCTTCCGGCGATGGGAAGCGATCAACTCCCTCGGGCGTGTGAACGAGGGGGACGCCACGGTCGTTGCATTGCAGCCCGTTCTCGAGTCGCCGAGCGTTCGCGACCGGAACGAGGCCGTACTGACCCTCGGTCAGATCGGCGGCGAAGCCGCGATGAACGCGCTGATCCGGGCGCTCGATGACGAAGCGCCGGACGTCCGCTGGCGCGCCGCCATGGCCCTCGGCCGCGCCGGAGACGCCGAGGTCGTGCCGCGACTCGAAGCGCTCGCCGAGTCGGACCCCGACGAGCAGGTCCGCGAACACGCCGCGAAGTCGGCGTCCAGGATCCGGATGCGCAACATCGGCAGATAAGGTGGCCACGGCTTTCCAGCCGTGGCTCGTGCAAGATGCGA
>JBPPMG010000228.1:0-30866 GCA_051305935.1 Thermoanaerobaculia bacterium | reverse complement strand
AAATCGAGCTTTTCCACAAAGAAAGAAAAAGTAGCAAAAAGAAAGAAAGGGAAAAGCCCTGATGGAAATGTGGAAAACGCGATGAAGCTGCGTTTCCCACATTCCCACAGGGCCGGCGACGAGAGGCCCAGCGACAGAGACGACCAGCAAAGGCGCTGCGGTCTTCGACCGCACAAAATCAACCAGTCCGTGTAACCTATGCGCCCGGTTTCTTTGTTACCTATGCGCCCGGCAGCACCGGGTAACGTGATCCGAAGATTCTCAGCGCCGCGTCAGCGGCGCAGGATCGGATCGACCGGGCCCGTGGAACGGATGAATTATCCCCACGATTGGCCAATCGCATCCGGCGCCGCTCTGCGGCGCACCGCAACCTCTCGCCGGCCGACCCCCGGCTGAAGCCGGGGGCTACCGATCCTTCGTCGCTTCGCGACGAAAACCGACGGTCCCGTTTCGCTTGAAAACGCCCAGCCGCGAAGCAGCGAGTTGATCGTTAGCTCGGCGCGTGAGTGCCGAGTGATCGCGACACCTCGGCGTCGTTGACATACGATTCCGCGATGACCACATCCACCGACCCCTTCATGCGCGCCGCGATCGAAGAAGCGGAGGCCGGGCTTCGCGAGGGAGGCATCCCGATCGGCTCGGTCCTCGTGCACGGCGAGCGCATCCTCGGCCGCGGCCACAACCGTCGCATCCAGAAAGGGAGCGCGATCCTCCACGGCGAGATGGACGCGCTCGAGAACGCGGGACGGCTTCCCGCGAGCGTGTACCGCGACTGCGTCATCTACACGACGCTGTCACCCTGCTCGATGTGCAGCGGCGCGATCCTGCTTTACGGAATCCAGCGCGCCGTCATCGGCGAGAACCGGACCTTCATGGGCGAAGAGGAGCTGCTCCACGCACGCGGCCTCACGGTCGAAGTGCTCCAGAACGAGGAGTGCATCCGTCTGATGACCGAGTTCATCGCGAAGAACCCGGCGCTCTGGAACGAAGACATCGGCGTTTGAAACGCGGAACGCGGAATGCGGATTGCGAAATGGGGAAGAACTAGCACGGCCCCCTCGCCTTCTCTACTGCGGCGCCGCCATCCCCATCGCGGCCCATTCTTCCTTCGCCGGGCCGTAGATGCCGGGCACCGCGAGCCCCGCCTGGCGCATCAGCACCGTCATCTGGCCGCGGTGATGCGCCTGATGCAGGATGAGCGCCGAGAGCACGTCGCCCTTCTTCCAGGTCTGCCCGTACATCGCGACGTCCTCACCGAGGCTCGCGTCGCTCCAGGTCGCGGGAATGACTTTCGTCACCGATTGTGCGGCCTTGTCGAACGCGTCGGCGATCGCCGCCGCGCTCGCCGGCATCGGCGCGTCCTCGCTGGGAGCTTCCACGGGGAGCCCAGCCTGCGCCGGCATTTCGCCGAGCGTCTGCACGATGTGCCACGAGAGAAAGCCGAGTGAGCGCCCCTCGGGCGTGACGCGTTGCGCGAGGCTGGCGTCGGTCAGCGTGCGAACGATCTTGAGCGTCGCTTCGTGCTCGTACGACCACGCCGCGGTGAATGCTGCAATCGACTGGATCATGGTGAACCTCCGGGTTGATCTGCGGAGATCTTATGGTCCGGAGGGGCGCAAGTCGATCCTTCGTCAAAGCGTGCAAGCGAAGCGATCCGGGGATACAATCCGGCGGAGCCGGGTCCACGCATCAATTGCCCCCAATTGATCCTGATCGCGGTACCTCGACTCCGCCAGAGACGGATCCGTGTATGAAACGCCGCTAGGCGGCGGCCTCGCTCCAGATCTCGTCGATCACGATCTTCTGAGCGTCAGCCATGTACTCACGCACAGTGTTCGCGTCGCCGATGGAGAGAGCGCCTGAGTAGCCCATGCGCTCGGACGAGTAGAACTCGAAGTAGGTGTCGTCGGAGAACAGAAGAAAGACCTGCTGTTTGACCGGACCACCCTGCTTCACGATGATTCCGGTGATGTTCTTGCCGATTAGCGACCGAATTGAGTGTTTCATGGTTGTGTCCTTTCTCGAGTAGGTTGCGCGGTCGATCGTCGTAGTGGCGATTGCAGCGCCGTGTACGCGTCTGCGACGCCCGAGAAGCGCTCAGGCGGTTTGTGCGTACTGCAGCTGCATGAGCTCGGCCTCGGCAGTCTCTTCCGTCTCCATCCCGAAGCGTGCCGATGCGTAGAACGGGAGATCTTCGGGATCGAGGCGATAGATGTAGCGACCGTCGCGTAGCGAGACGGTCGAGAGGATGCCGCCCCCGTCGCGGTTGACGAGCAGCACGTCGCCCCGGAACTCACACGCGATCTCACTGAGGAATTCGAGAAACTCCCGCGCCCCGATCGACTGGTCGAAAACGACAGTGTTGATATCCTGAGCACCAGGACCGTTCGTCCGCCGAACCGAGGCGAGGACGACGTCGGGGATGGTGGTGTAGAGGACCTGGAAGCGGTCGCTGGCCGCCGACCAGTCGACGAAGCTCTTTTTTCGGGTCGTGCAGACGAAAATGATTGGCGCGTTCTCGTTCATGGCATGCCCTCCTGCAGAGGAAGTCGTGCCGTCGCGCGGATTGATACAGGGTCGTGGAAGAAAGTTTGAAATCCCGGCTAGCCGCGCTTTCGGAGTTGGGCGTAAACGGTCGACGGGCTGACGTGAAGCAGGCGCGCCGCCTTGCGTACGTTTCCCCCTGTCGCGTCGACCGCACGGGCAACGTACTCGGCGGCGATGTCCTCGAGCGGCTGGACCGAGCCCTCGTCGAGCTTCTCCTGCCGGTCGCCGCCCGCCCGGCGCGCGGTTCCCGAGCCGATCATCAGGTCGTCGGCCAGGATCTCGTCCCCCCTGGACACGAGCAGTGCCCGCTCCAGGACGTTGCGCAACTCGCGCGCGTTACCCGGCCAGGAGTGGGAGGCGAGCTTCGACATCGCCCGGGCGGAGATGCGCAACGGCCGCGTCCCGAGGTCACGCGAGAGTTGGACCAGCAGATGGTCGGCCACGAGCGGAATGTCCTCGGCTCGCTCGCGCAGCGGAGGCATCCGAAGCCTGATCACATTGAGCCGGAAGAAAAGATCCTGACGGAACCGTCCCTCGGAGACTTCGACTTCGAGATTCCGGTTCGTCGCGGCGACGAGGCGCACATCGACACGGATGTCGCGCAGGCCTCCGACGCGGCGGAAGATCTTGTCCTCGATCACCTTGAGCAGGCGTGCCTGAATCGACGGTTCGAGCTCGCCGATCTCGTCGAGGAAAAGAGTTCCGCCCGAGGCGATCTCGAGTAATCCCTGTTTGGTCGCGAAGGCGCCGGTGAACGCTCCCTTCTCGTGACCGAACAGCTCCGACTCCAGCAGTTCGCGCGAGAGTCCCGCGCAGTTCAGCTCGACGCGTGGCAAGCCGCGACGAAGCGACACCTCGTGTAGCAGCTTCGCAACGAGCCCCTTACCCGTTCCCGACTCGCCCTCGAGAAGCACCGGGGATGGCGCGGACGCGACGCGATGGATCATCTCGTTGAGCTCCCGGATCGCATCCGACGTTCCTGGCAGCACGGGACTCTCCACCGCGAGCTCGCGCTGCAGCGCCGCGACCTGCCGGCGGAGAATCGACGATCGTCCCGCTTTCTCGAGAAGTGCGTCGAGGCTCGCGACGTCGAACGGCTTCTGGACGAGCGACTCCGCGCCGGATTGCATCGCCCGCACCGCAATCTCGATCGTCGCGCCGCCCGACATCACGACGACCGGCGTCGATTCGGATCGCGACTTGATCTCGTCGAGCACGTCGAGCCCGGAGATGTCGGGGAGCAGGACGTCGAGCAGGATGACGTCCGGAGACGTCTCGTCGAACGTGCGCAACGCGTCGCGGCCAAGCGAGGCGCCCGAGACCTCCCAGCCGAGCTCGGAGAGCTCCGAACAGAGCGTTTCGAGGAGCTCGGGATTGTCGTCGACGACGAGAATGCGTCCCCGGATCATGAGTTCGACCTCGCGATGAGTGTAGCGGATTCGAGCGCCGTGCTCTTTGATTTTTGGACGCTGTTCGAATTTCGTACGGATTCTGCGTTCGGGTTTTTAATCTAACTGATGAATACAAAGGCAGTTGCTAGGATCGCGGAACGGGCACGGATCGTGGATTTCATGGAGGCAGCAAGGAGATGCCCCCGTGAAAAAGATCCTGATCACCGACGACGAGACACCGATTGCCGATGGGCTGGTCCAGCAATTCGAGCAGAGCGAGTACGCCGCCAGCGGCGCCGACGTTGAGCCGGATGGCGAATCGGTCGACGTAGAGGAGCTGCATCGGAAACTGCGAAAAGTACTCTTCTCGATTCCGCTTCGGCGCTACGGGATGTCGAGCGATGAAGCGGAAGAGCTCGTCCAGGAAGCATGGCTGCTCTTTCTCGAGAAGCGTCGCGAGATCCGCAAGGCGCGCCCGTGGCTGACGGGAACAGTCGCGAATCTCTGCAAGCAGGAGATCCAGCGCAACCGTCGCAGCCGCGAGTCGTCGCTCGCGCTCGACGAGGACGGTCTCGAGATTCCCGATGATCGTCCGGTGGCGAACGCTGAGGTGCTCGCGGTCCGCCAGGCGCTCGGTCGTTCCGACGATCGGACACGGAAGCTCTGCACGCTGATCGGCATGGAAGGGCTCTCGTACGACGAAGCCAGTGTCGAGCTCGGAATGCCGCTCGGAAGTGTGGGGCCGCTTTACATCCGCGCCAAGCAGAAGCTCAGGGCGCAGCTCGAAGCGCACCCCGAGTGATCGATGGTGGCCTTCACGCAGGAGAAGGCCGAGGCGAACCGGTGAGCTCGCCCGATCCGGATCGGCACCCTGTCGCGGGAAGAGCCTAACATCACGCGCGCCTGTGCGGCTGGCTTCAGGAATCGTCGAGACGGCTGCGGCTCCATTCTTTCCCGGTCGCTGTAAACGAGCCCGCGCGGTAGAATTCAAGCATGGCCCCGGCGACTCTTCGGATCGCGTGCGCGGACGCCCTCTCGGTCGAGGCACCCCTGTGCCTCCCGGCCCACGTCAGCGAAGAGTTCCAGGGCGCTTCCGAACGGAGCTCGCATGGTCCGAGCTGATGCTCCTTCCGCCCGCGGGTCGCGAAGAGAGGAATGGCGCGAAAGTGCTGCTGGACTCATCGCGGTCGTGATCGCGCTCGCGCTCGCGGCGGCGATCTTCGCGTTCGTCGTGGTGCCTTCGACTCGTCGAGCGGCGATCGACCGCTTCCATCTCGATCTCGCGGCGAGCGCCGATCTTCGCGAGGCGGCTCTCGACAACTGGCTCGCGGACCACAAGGCCAGCGCGCGCATCGTCGCGAAATTTCCCTCCGTGCTCTCGTTGCTCGAAGGGAAAGCGGAGGCCGGTGCGCCGGGGCAGCTCCGCGAGATCCTCGCGGATGTGGCGTCGGAGACGTCGGTCGAGTCCATTCTCGTGATCTCCCGCGGCGGCCTCCTCGTTGCTTCGTCCGGTGCTGCCGGAGTCGTCGATGGAACCTGCGCCGAACTTGCCGCGCGGACCGCCGCCGACCGCGACTCCGTGATCACCATGCGAATGGTCGGAGGCTCCCCGCGCATCGTCGCCACGGCACCGGTGTTCCACTCCGGCCCGGCCAAGGCAGCGACGGGAGCCGTGCTTCTCGTCATCGATCCGGAGCAGTGGGTCTACCCGTTCGTACGACACATGAAGGGGACGCATCGTTCGGCTGAGGCAGTTCTGGTGCAGCAGGACGGAGACTCGGTGCGCTTCGTCAGTCCTCTTGACCACCGTACCGATCCGACACTGTCGGTTAGGCGTCCTCTCAGTACACCCGATCTAGCCGCACGGGCTGCGCTCGAGGGACGCGAAAAATCGTCCCGCTTCATCGACTACCGTGGAGTGCCGGTGATCGCTGCGACGAGGACGCTCGCCAACGCGCCGTGGGGGCTCATCGTCAAGGTGGACGAAGTGGAAGTGCTCGCGGAAGGCGCCGCCCGCGCGCAACCGATCGGTGCGGGGCTGTTGCTCGCGGCGCTGCTCGCCGGAGTCGGCGCGAGCCTCATCGCGCGAGCGCGGGGGCGAGCAGGTCGGGAGGCGCGCCAGCGTGAGCTCGAACGGCTCGCCCTCGTGCTCGACGCCACCAGCGATGCTGTGCTCTTCATTGCGCGTGACGGCACGATTCTCGACGTGAATTCCTCTGCCGAACGAATGTACGGCCGCTCGCGCGATCAGCTGCGGGGGATGAGTATTGCCGAGCTTCGAGCGGAGGCCGAGAAAGGGCGGATCTCGGCCGACATGGAGCGAATCTCCCGGGAGGGGCGACTCGTATACCGCACGACGCATCGCCACGCCGGCGGGGCGTCCGTACCGGTCGAGGTCAGCAGCCGCGTCGTGGAGATCGCCGGCCACGCCGGCATCGTTTCGGTCGTACGAGACATCACCGAACGGATCGCCTCCGAGGAACTGATTCGGGCGATCGTCGAGAGCGCACCTGCGTCGATTCACGCGATCGACCGGCAGGGGCGCGTCACGCTCTGGAACCCTGAATCGGAAAGGAAGTTCGGGTGGAGCGCGAGCGAGGTGCTCGGAACGAGGCTGCCGATCGTCGACGAGGCGCACGCTGCGGAGTTCCTCGATCGCTTGCAGCAGACGATGTCCGGCGTGCCACCGCCGGTCGGGATCGTGAATCGCGTGAGGAAGGACGGCTCCAGAATCGACCTCCTGATGAGTGTCGCACCGCTTCGTGACAGCAGCGGCCTGGTAACAGGGGCCCTCGCCATCGCATTCGACGTCACCGAGGCGCGTGAGACCGAGCAACGGGCACGTGCACTCTTCGCCTCGGGCGTCATCGGGAGTCTGTTCGGCGACATTCATGGCCGCGTTTACGACGCGAACGACACGTTTCTGAAGATCATCGGATACTCGCGCGAGGAGCTGCGCGCGGGGATGATCCGCTGGGACTCGATCACGCCGGACGAGTGGCTGCCTCTCGATATGGAGAAGGTGGCCGAAGCCCGCAGGAACGGGCGTTGCGCGCCGTACGAAAAGGCCTATGTCCGCAAGGATGGAACCGTCGTCGACGTGCTGGTCGGCTTTCAGTTGCTCGATCCTGAGCGTGAGCGCTCGGTGGCGTTCATCCTGGATATCTCCGAGCTCAAGCGCGAGCAGCAGGCGCGAAGGGTCGCGGAATCCGCGCTCGGCGCACTCTTCGAGACTCCCGGGCTGCCGATCGTGATTCTCGACGCCGACGGCGACGACCTCGTCCACGTCGAGTGCAACAAGGCCTATGCGCAAAGGTTGGGACGCGGCGTCGAGCAGGTGATAGGACACAGCACGAGCGAGTTCGGCGTGAGCCAGGAGCGCATCGAAGCAGTGCTCGAGCGCGTGCGTGCCGTTGCAGCGTCGGGCAACCCGGTGACATACGAACTCGAAGTTCCCGAGGACGGGCGTCGGTACGTGGTCTCGGTGTCGCCGCTCCCCGGGGCGCCTGACTCCGTCTCCCGGGCGCTGCTCGTCATGACCGATGTCACCGCGCTGCGCGTGGCCGAAGCCGAGCTTCGTCGCCTGAACTTCGAGCTCGAGAAGCGTGTCGCGGCGCGCACCGAGGATCTGGTGGCGGCCAACCGCGAGCTCGAGGCGTTTTCGTACTCGGTTTCACACGATCTCCGCGCGCCGCTGCGCGCCATCGACGGCTTCTCGCGCCTGGTCGAGGAGGGCTACGGTGCACGGCTCGACGACGAAGGGCGTCGTTTGCTCGGCGTGATCCGCGGCGCGACCCGCTCGATGGCGCAGCTCATCGACGACCTCCTGACCTTTTCGCAGGCCGGCCGGCAGCCGATCCGGCGCCAACGCGTTCCGATGGAAGCGGTCGCAATGGCAGCGTGGAATGCGATTCCGGCGGAGCAGCGCGAGGGGATTCGGTTCGAGCTCGCCGCCCTTCCCGACGCAATCGGCGACGCCTCCCTGATTCGTCAGGTCTGGCAGAACCTGCTCGCGAACGCGGTCAAGTACTCAGCCCCGAAGTCCGATCGTCGTGTCGAGGCCGGCTCGCAAGAGGATGGCGATCGGACGATCTGGTTCGTTCGCGACAACGGGATCGGCTTCGAGATGAAGTACGCCGCCACCATCTTCGAGACATTCCAGCGCCTTCACTCGTCCCGCGAGTTCGAAGGAACCGGAGTCGGCCTGGCGATCGCACGACGGATCGTGAACAGGCACGGGGGAGAGATATGGGGCGAAGGTAAGCCGGGGGTGGGTGCGTCGCTCTACTTCACGCTGGGTGACGGAACTGACTCGTGAGAGACGCGCGGCAATGACCTAACGGATCACCTCGACGGCAACTCTCGTCGCGTCCGCGAGCTCGCCCAGCAGCTCGATGAGTCGTGCTTCCTGCTTTTCGTCCACCCGAGCCCGGCAGCGGAGCACGCCCCCGCTCACGGCGAACTGGATGAGGCTCTGTCCGAGCACGGGATCCTGTCCGACCGCCGAGGCCACACGATCGAGTAGCGCATAGTCGCGCTCGGCGATCTGATTGCGCAGTACCGTCGCGATCTTCGTGAAGCCGCGGCGCTCGGCAGTGCCGAGGATCGACTCGAGATCCTCAGCGCTCCGGGGTGTCGGGTTTACGATGACGAGGGAGTGGCGATCGGGCCGTGTGGACTGCGGCGAGATCACGATGGGTGTTCGTTGTGCGAAGGCGTGTGCCAGGGCCATGGTTTTTCGTTCCCTTCCTACGCATGAGTCGTCCCGGGGTGCCGATTGAATACGCTTTTTAACGGCAAGACGCAGAAACATGCCCCATGTGGCGCAGGCACTCCTGCCTGCGCGTCGCCGAAGGCGACCTGTGCCCCATGTGGCGCAGGCACTCCTGCCTGCGCGTCGCCGAAGGCGACCTGTAGATTCGGGCTCGATGCCTGGACAGGGCGGCGCTTGGATCCGAGCGCAGACAGGAGTGTCTGCGCCACAGCTGAACACTATCGCTCGATAGAGGACGGCAGGTTCGGATGCGCGTAGAGTTTTTGCGCCCCGCGGAGGTTCCCGATCGACAGCGTAGATGCGATCCTGCTCGTGGAGGACAATGCTTCGGAAGCCGAGCTCACGCTGCGCGCCTTGCGCAAAGCTGGCGTGTCGAACGCGGTTCGGACGGCGAGCGACGGCGCCGAGGCGCTCGAAATTCTCTTTGGGCACGCGAACGGTGGGAGTCCCGTGGAGCCGTTCCTGCCGATCCTCATCCTTCTCGACCTCAAGCTCCCGAAGATCGGCGGCCTCGACGTGCTCGATCAGATCAAGCGTGCCGAGGCGACGAAGTCGATCCCGACAATCGTCCTCACCTCCTCGCGGGAGCTCAGCGATGTATCCGAGGCCTACCGCCGCGGAGCGAACAGTTACATCGTCAAGCCGGTAGATTCCGAGCAGTTCACGGCGACGATCGCGCAGGTTGCCCGCTACTGGATGGAGCTCAACGAGCGTCGGTGACGAGCGGGGCTGCACGAAACCTTCTGCGGCCGGACGACCCTTCCCGACTCAACGCACGAGCGAGCAATTCCGCCCCTGCTTCTTGCCTTCATAGAGGTGCGCGTCGGCGCGGGCGATCAGCGCCCGGACGTCGTCGCCCACACGCGTCATCGTGCCTCCGATCGACACGGTGACCTGCATCCCGTCGATATCGTTTGCGACGATCATCGATTGGACGAGCGAGCGGAGCCGCTCGCCGAGTCCGGCCAGCGCGTGAAGTGACGTTGCCACGCTGACGACGACGAATTCGTCACCTCCCCAGCGTCCGACGAGATCGTACGAGCGCAGGTTCGAGGCGAGCGTTCCAGCGACGGCGCGGAGGACGCGATCGCCGGTCTCATGGCCATGGAGGTCATTGAAGCTCTTGAAATGATCGATGTCGAAGAACAGCACACCCACGGGCATCCCCATGCCGGAGGGGTCATCGAACAGTTCCCGCAGTCGTGCTTCGACCGATCGCCGGTTTCCGACCGCCGTGAGCTCGTCGAGATACGCGAGCCGATTCGACTCCTCCGCCTGCTCGAGGGCGACGATACGATGGCTGATGTCGCTGAACACCTCGACGCAGCCGATGATGGTCCCCGCGGCGTTCTTCACAGACGCGGCTCGAACACTCACCGGGATTCGGTGTCCGCGTTTGTGGTGAAGCCACAGATCGCGCTGGCGCAGCGTGCCGTCACGCAGCGTCTGCCGCATCGGACATGCGGTCTCGCAGAGCTCGGTGCCGTTCGACGTGCAGTGGCGGAGGATGCTGTCAGCACAGCGACTGCCGATGACTTCAGCGGCAGGAAATCCCGAGATTCTCTCGGCGGCCGCGTTCCAGTAGACGATGCGCCCGGCAGTGTCGAGCAGATAGACGCCGTCGCTGATACTGTCGAGGATCGTGCGGTGTAAATCCCCGAGTTCCTCGGAGGGGTCTCCGAGCGCTCGAGGCGCCGAGGGGACGGGGACCGCAAACGGAAGCAAAGTGGCGGGATGGCTGCTCATGATCGGCCTGCCTTCCTTCAGTCGGGGAAACGAGAGGGAGCCGGGTTGAGGGTTGAGAATCGAGTTGTCATCATGCCGCCGCCTCGAGGAGCCCGAGCGCGACGGAGACCGCGGCCGGACGCGCGAAGTGATATCCCTGTCCGAATGCAATGCCGAGCTCGCGAGCCGCGGCCGCCGACTCTGCCGATTCGATTCCTTCGACGATCACGTCGACGCCGAAGTCGTTGCCGAGCTGGGCGATGTTCTTCACGATCCGGGCGTGTGCCTGGTTCTTCTCGAAGTCGGTTCCGAACTCCTGGCTGATCTTGAGGAACGACGGCTGGATTCTGTCGATCAGCGAGAGATGCGAGTACGCCGAGCCGACATCGTCGAGCGCGAAGCGGACACCGACGCGCCGGAGCGCCGCGAACGTCTCGAGCGCGCTCGCATTTTGCGGCAGCGCGGCGTACTCGGTGATCTCGATGACGAGCGATCCGAGGGCGACTCCGGCCTGGTCGGCATGCAGCATCAGATGAGGAATGAACCGTTCGGGCTCACCGAGCGTCGAAGGGTGGAGGTTCACGAACAGGGGAAGCCGGCGTGCGATCTCCGAGCCGCTGTCGAGGTGTCGGGAGAGAAGCGAGAGGTCGAGATCGACCATCCGCCGCCGACGCTGCGCGTACTCGATGAGCATTCCGATGTCGTTCAGAGGCGTGGAAACGGCATGGCGCGCGAGCGCCTCGACGGCGGTGATCTTTCCGGTCCGCAGGTCGAAGATCGGCTGGAAGACCGAGCCGAGCTCGGCGTTCGCGATGGCGACGTCGATATCAGGGAAGTTCAGAACGAGCGGCGCGGACGCGAGCTGAGCTTCCAGCTCCATTTCCTGCAGTCCGGCGAGGAACGACTCCACTCTGCCGAGATCGAACGGCTTCTGCAGGAGCATCGCGGCTCCGTTGTTCATCGCAAACGCGTCGAGCTCGGGGTCCCGGAGCCCGGTCATGACGACCACGCCCGCGGTTCCGCGCATCGCGGAGACGCGGCGGACGAGCTCGAGCCCCTCGTAGCCGAACGGGTGCGACATTCTCACGTCGGTCAGGACGAGCGAGACGACATAGCGCTCGAGAACAGCCGCCGCCGCGTCGATGTCGGAACAGACGACGATCCGGCGCCGTGGATTCTCGAGAGCGCCCGCGATTGCCTCGGAGACCTGGGGGTCGTCGTCGACGATCAGTATTGTGTGACCTCGCATTGTTCTGCCTCCGGGAGTGAGTCTTCCGGGGGTGCAAGGTAAATACACAAGGTTCAGATCAGAGGAAGGGGAGGCGGCGCGGAGCGCCGCAGGATCGGCAGCCCCCGACTTCAGTCGGGGGGGTCGATGTCGAATAACGAACAAGGCGTCGCGTAGCGCCGCCGGAATTCGCGGTTCGCCCTGGTCACGCGGCGCGAGGATCCTACGCCGCTACGCGGCGCGGTGTATTGGGTCGCGCTCATTCCCACAGCTGAAGCTGTGGGCTACCGGTCCGTCGCCGCTGACGCGGCGGTGTGACCCGCGCGAGGAAGTTTGGAGGAAGGCGTTGTTTAGCAGATCCCTCGCTTCGCTTCGGGATGACAAGAGCTCGCCGGCCTCCTCCGCCCCCGCGCTACTTCGGCGGCTCGTTCGAAGGCGGCGTCAGACCGTGGCCTAGAGCGAGAATCTCGTTGGTGAGGTCAGCGGCGCGTCGGGCGCTCGTCTCCATGTTCGTGAGCGTCCGGTCGAGCGAGGGATCGCCCGCCTTTCTTCGGATCACCGAAAGCCCCATCATCAGCGGCATGAGTGCATTGTTGATGTCGTGCGCGAGCCTGCGAACTTCGAGCGCGAGTCGAACGGCATCCTCGCTCGGACGGGCTCCAGAGTTCTCGTGATCGCTCATCGTGTCTCTCCGAGAAGTGTATGGATCCTATCGACCAGGGTGTCGATGGTGAACGGCTTCTGCAGCAGGTTCATCCCTTCCTCGAGCACGCCGGTCGAGGCGATGACGTCGCTCGTGTACCCCGACATGAAGAGGACGACGAGGCTCTCTCGCTCGCGCTGCATTGCTTCGCTCAGCTCGCGGCCGCTCATCCTGGGCATCACGACGTCAGAGAGTAGCAGGTCGATCGGGCCCGTCTCGCTACGCGAGAGCTCGAGCGCTTCCTGGCCGTTCCGCGCGTCGAGGACCTTCATGCCGGAAGCCTCGAGCCCTTCGCGAATCATCTCGCGAAGCAGTTCGACATCCTCGGCGACGAGGATCGTGAAGGGTCTCGATTCGCGTTTCGCGGGGAGAGCGGGCTCGCGAGCCTCGAGTTCCGTAGCGGGAGCATCGACAGCGGGAAGATAGACCTTGAAGGTCGTTCCTCGTCCGACTTCGCTCTTCACGTGAATGTCGCCACCGGTCTGGCGGACGATTCCGTAGACGGTCGAAAGACCGAGCCCCGTCCCTCCCGTATCGGCACGCGATGTATAGAAGGGCTCGAAGATATGCATGACCTGCTCGGCAGGGATGCCGACGCCCGAGTCGGAGACGCTTACGCAGACCCATGGTCCGGGACCTGTCGCACCGTCCGGCGATTGCTGCTCGGTGCCGCCGTCGACATGCGACGTTTCGATTCGCAGCGTTCCGCCGGTGGGCATCGCTTCGCGCGCGTTCACGACGAGATTGAAGAAAACCTGCTCCATCTGGCTCCGGTCGACGAGGGCGGTGGCTGGCTCCGTCGACGGGATCAGCTCGAAGTCGATCGACTCGCGTAGGAGCCGGCGAAGCAGTTCGCGCGACTCGTCGAGCAGCTCGTTGAGATCGACCACGCGCGGCTGCATCACCTGGCGGCGCCCGAAGGCCAGCAACTGGTGTGTCAGCGCGGCCGCGCGCTCCGTCGCCTTGCGCATCTGCCCAATCCGCGCCTGGCCGGGATGATCTTCACCGAGGCTCTGCGCGAGCAGCTCCGCGTAGCCGCCAATCACGCCGAGGAGGTTGTTGAAATCGTGAGCGACGCCTCCGGCAAGCCTGCCGATCGCGTCGAGCCGTTGTGCATGGGAAAGCTGGAGCTCCAGTTCCAGCTCACGGCTCAGGTCGCGCTTGACGGCAACGAAGTGCGCGATCTTCCCGCTCGCGTCGGGCACCGGAGAGATGCTCACCTCTTCGTGATAGGTCGATCCGTCCTTGCGCCTGTTCACGAGATTCCCACGCCAGGCCTGGCCGCTCCTGATCGTCGACCAGAGCTCGGTGTAGAACGCCTGGTCCTGGGAGCCGCTCTTCAGGAAGCGAGGCGTTTGGCCGAGCGCCTCCTGCGCGGAGTAGCCGGTGGTGGCCTCGAACGAAGGGTTCACGTACTCGATGTTGCCGTCGGCGTCGGTGATCACGACGGCTTCCATGGAGTGCTCGATGGCGGTCATGAGCAGACGACGAGTCCCCTCGGCTTCGACGCTGTCCGTCACGTCGTTGAACGAAGAGATCACTCCTTCCTTGCCGTCGGGACCGACGAACGGGATGAACCAGCCCTCGTAGCAGCGCTTCTCTCCCGAACGGGTCGGGTTCGGACTCGGACCGACGAAGAGCTGCTCGCGCGTCGATTTCGCGCGATCGTAGGCGGTGCGGTACTCGGGAGTCACCGATGCGAACTCATCGATCGAGTGTCCTAGCAACTCCTCGAGCCGCACGCCGCGCGTTTGCACGACGGCCTGGTTCACGTAGCTGATGATGTCGTTCGCGTCGAAGACGTAGATGAGCTGGTCGATGTGGTCGAGGACCGATTCGAGGAAGCGCCACTGCGATTCGATCCGATGCTGGAGCTCATATGCCGCCTGTACGTCGTAGGCCGAGCCGATGAGGCCGGCGAATTCTCCGTCGAGGCCGTAGATCGGACGTCCGTAGCTGGCGAACAAGTGGTAACCGCCGTTCGCGCCTCGCAGGCGATACTCCGTAAAATAAAGCTGCCGCTCGTCGAACGCTGCAAGGAAGTCCGCGGCCACGCGCGCGACGTCGTCGCGGTGAACCCCCTCGATCCAGCCGTCGCCGCTCTCCTGCGCGACTGTCCTGCCGGTGTAGTCACACCACGCTTTGTTGAAATAGTCGGCGTTTCCGTCGGCCTTGCAGCGCCACACGGGGTTCGGAAACTCGTCGAACAGCGTGATGTAGAAATCGCGCGCGCGGAGAATCTCGTTTTGCGCGCCTCTCTCCTCCTGCCGCAGCCGTCGAAGCTCCATCGCCGCGCGCACCGCGGGGACGAGCCGGAAAAGCCGATCCTTCAGGATGTAGTCGGTGGCGCCGGCCTTGATGCAGCTGACTGCAGTCTCCTCGTCGAGCGAGCCGGTCACGATGATCACTGGTATGAGATCGGAGCGGGCCGCGACCTCGCGCACGACATCCATGCCGTCGATGTCGGGAAGGTTGAAGTCGGTGAGGACGAGGTCGGGCAGCTCAGCATCGATTGCTGCATGAAACTCGACGCCCGAGCTGGCATGCCGGGCGGAGAGGGACAAGCCTCCGCGGCGAAGCTCGCTCTCGACGAGCTCCAGATCGGTTGCGACATCCTCGACGATCAGAATACGAATTGGTTCGGTCATGTCGGAGGCTGCATCTGCCCACGTTGCCGCCATTCTAGTCCCTGGCGGCGCACGAAGGGGGGCGCGCTGCGGACACGGTGCGCTTTCTGCTCAAAGGAAGGCCCCGAGGCGACGTGTCGCGCCGTAGGATCGGTAGCCCCCGACTTCAGTCGGGGGGGGCGATGTCGAAGAACGAACCAGGCGCCGCGTAGCGCCGCCGGAACTGGCGATACGGCCTGGTCACGCGGCGCCAGGATGCTGCGCCGCTCCGCGGCGCGGTGTAACGGGTGGCGCCCAGTCCCACAGCTGAAGCTGTGGGCTACCGATCCTTCGCCGCTGACGCGGCGGGGTGACCCGCGAGGAATTCTGTCAGCGGTTTCGCTGCCGACACGCTCGCTGTACTTTTGCGCCGCCCGTGACCGACTCCCGTTCCGAGAGGGAGGCCCGGTACGGTTTACCTTGCAGCGGTGAAGTCGACGAAATTGACGGACGATGGTCGCCGCGCTGAGCGGAGGTCCGGGTGTACGATCATGAAATCTCGCGTCGGGCGATGGCCCCTCCGTCGCGACGCGACTCCGCATCGCCGTCGAGTCCCGGCAGCGGCCGGCCCTTCCGGCAGGGAAGGAGGCGCCTAACGATGACCGTCACGCAACCGATCCTTCGCGGAACGGATCGCTGGGCCAGGCGTGCGTTTGCCGCATCCGTGATGATCTCGCTCGCCGTCCTGCTCTCGTGGGCGTCCGGCTCGTGGGAGCTCTGGACGTTCGGTGCCGAGTATGTCCCGATGGCGCCAAGTACCGCGCTGGCCATCGGTGCGATCGCGGCCGCGGGGTGGCTCAGGCAGGGCCGGGGCGGCTCAGTCAACGTGAATCGCCTCGTCTTTCTCGTGGCCGCTGGTGTAGGGCTCACGGGCGCTGGCGTTCTCGTGCAGCAATGGCTCGGGAACGACGTTCTCACGTTGCTGCGCACGAGCGAAACGGTCGGTGAGGTTCCCGTCGGGCGCATGTCGCCTCTCACTGCGGTTGCCGCTTTGCTCGCGAGCACGGCCCTCGCTCTTCGAAACTCCGCCCGTCGCGAGCTGCGCCGAGTGGGCGCAGCGGTCGCTCTCGCGCTCTCTCTCCTCGGGATCATCGTCATCGTGAGCTACGCTTTCGGGACGCCGCTGCTCTACGGGCGGACGGTCATCCCGATGGCGGCCAGCACAGCACTGGCATTCGGGTTCCTGGGCATCGGGCTGCTTCTCGCCTCCGGAGCCGATACCTGGCCCTTGAGTCTATTTGTGCTGGGCGAGGATGCCACGCCGAGCGCAGGATCCCTGAAGGCGGGGTTCATCGCGTTGTTCGTCGTCGTCCTGTCGGTCCTCGGCGTGGTCACAGCCTCATGGATTCGTCGCGAAAGAGACGAGACCCGTCGGACGGCTACCGAAGCGATCTCGGTGATCGCGGACCTGAAGAGCCGGCAGATTGCCGACTGGCACGGCGAGCGCCTGGCTGGCGCCGAGGCGATCTCCAGATCACCGATGGAGGATGAGCTGAGGCGATTCGCTTTCAGTCCGGACGACCAGGCACGTCACGACCTCCTGGACTGGATGCGCGCCCTTTGCGACGCCCACGGGTATTCCTCGGCTGCGCTGATCGAAAGCGACGGCACGGTTCGTCTGGGAGCCTTCTATGACGTGGCCATCGCCGATGCAGATGCGCTCGAAATCTGCCGCGAGGCGCTTCAGACGAATCGTGTCATCTCTCGAGGCTTCTACCGCGCGACGACGGGTAACCGGACGTACTTCGACATTGCGATACCGTTCAGAGGGGATGACCTCGGAATCGTCCTGCTCCTTCGTGTCGATGTCGAGCAGAGCCTGCTTCCTCGGATCGCTCACTGGCCGCTACTGAGTCGCACGGGCGAGTCGCTCCTCTTCACGCGCGAGGGCGATGGCATCCTGTTTCTCAACCCGCTGCGCCAGCTAAACGGCAAGACGCCTCCCCAACATCTTCCCATCAGCCAGATGCAGGGAACACCCGCGTACAGGGCGATCGAAGGATTCGAAGGAGTGGTCGAAGGCCCCGACTATCGGGGTGAGCCGGTCATCGGCGCGGTCCGGGCGATTCCGGGCTCGCCGTGGTTCCTGGTCGCGAAGGCGGACCAGCGGGAGATCTACGCTCGTTTCCGTCATGACATGCGGTATGCCCTGTTCGCTGTCGTCGTACTCCTGCTCGCCGTGGCTGTGGGGATCCGAGCGCTCAGCTATCGCAAGGGTCTCCACGCGACCGAGCGGCAGCTCGAGATCGAACGCCGCCTCCAGGAGGCCTCGCGCAACTTCCGGGCGCTGTTCGACCAGGCGGCCGTCGGCGTCGCCCAGATCGAGATCAGTTCAGGCCGGATCGTCGCGGCCAACCGCCGCTACTGCGAGATCGTTGGCAGTTCGGAGGAAGGGGTCGTTTCGCTCTCCTCGTCGGAAGTCGTCCACCCTGATGATCGCCGGCGAATCAGTGCGAGCTTACAGAGGATGATCGATGACGACCTGCGTGAGTTGATGGAGGAATGTCGCTATATCCGGAGAGATGGAAACGTGCGAACCGTGAGTCGAACGGTGTCGCCGCTGTGGAACCCGGGAGAGGAACCGCTCAGTTTCGTCGTCGTCGTGCGCGACGTGACGAACGAGAAGGAAATGGCAGACGCTCTCGTGACGCGCGACCGGCTGCTCATCGAAGTCGGCAGGATCGCGAAGGTCGGCGGTTGGGACTTCGAACCCGGAACCGGCAAGGGAACCTGGACGCCCGAAGTGGCGCGCATCCACGATCTCGATCCGGAAGACAAGACGAGCCTGGAGATCGGTCTCTCCTTCTACGAGGGCCGCTACAGGGAGACGATCGAGCACGCGGTGAGAGAGGCGACGGAGCTCGGAAAGAGCTACGACCTCGAGCTTCAACTGACGAGCGCGAAAGGCACGCGCAAATGGGTACACACGGTCGGACGCCCGACCGTCGAGAACGGGAAGGTTACGAAAGTCAGAGGGTCGATTCAGGACATCACGGACCGAAAACTCGCCGAGGAGGAAGTCAGGACACTGAATCGGGAGCTCGAAGAACGGGTGGCGAAGCGCACCGCGGAGCTCGAGGCGGCGCGGAGTGAGCAGGAAGCATTCAGTTATTCGGTCTCGCACGACCTTCGCGCGCCACTCCGGGGCATCGACGGCTGGAGCCTCGCGCTGCTCGAAGATTTTGGCGAACGTCTGGACGAGAAGGGAAGGGAGTATCTCGGGCGCGTTCGCTCCGAGGCGCAGAAGATGGGGCGCCTGATCGACGACATGCTGAAGCTGTCTCGGATTACCCGGCAGGAGCTCCACCTTGCCGCGGTCGACCTGTCCGGGCTCGCCCAACGGATCGTCGCCAGGTTGCGCGAGGACGAGCCAGGCCGCGACGTGGAGACTGTCGTAGAGCCCGGCGTCATTGCGAACTGTGATGCGGGGTTGATGGAAGTCGCACTCACGAACCTGCTGGACAATGCATGGAAGTTTTCGAGCAGGCGAACGGCGGCTCGCATCGAGTTCGGATGCTCGGAAGATCATGGAGCGCACGTGTACTTCGTACGCGACAACGGAGCCGGGTTCGACATGCAATACGCCTCGAGGCTCTTCGCTCCGTTTCAGCGGATGCACACGCCGTCGGAGTTTCCGGGGAGCGGCATCGGCCTCGCGACGGTGGAGCGAATCATCAGTCGTCACGGCGGAACGATCCGCGCCGAATCGGCGGTCGACCGCGGCACGACCATCCGTTTCACGTTGGGGAGCTGAGAAATGAAGGACGGAGCAATTCTTCTGGTGGAAGACAACCCGAGCGATATCGAACTGACGAAGCGTGCTCTGGAGAAGAATCGAATCCGGAACGAGCTGATCGTGGCGGAGGACGGCAAAGCTGCGCTCGACTTCCTGTTCGGCGAAGGTTCCTGGGCCGAACGTGCGGGGCCGCATAGCGTGTCCGTGGTCCTTCTCGACCTGAAACTGCCGAAGATCGACGGTCTTGCCGTGCTCAGGCAGATCCGCGGCGACGCGAGGACACGACGCCTGCCGGTCGTCATCCTCACTACGTCGGTCGAGGAGGATGATCTTGCTGCCAGTTACGATCTCGGCGTCAACAGCTACATCAGGAAGCCGGTCGACTTCGAGAAGTTCGTCGAAGCGGTCGGCCACCTGGGTCTGTACTGGCTGCTGATGAACGAAAGCCCACCGGAGGTGACACCGTGACCGAGGCTCTTCGGGTGCTCGTCGTTGAAGACCTCGAGAGCGACGCGGCGCTGATGATCCGCCACCTCGAGAAAGCGGGCCGAGCAGTGAGCTGGCGGAGAGTTGAACGCGAGGAGGAGCTGCGTGAGGTCCTCGCCGCCGAGACGTGGGACATCGTCCTCTCCGACTATCAGTTGCCGGGATTCGACGCGCCGCGCGCGCTCGAGGTTGTTCGCGCGGCGGAGGGTGATCTCCCGTTCATCGTCGTGTCGGGAACGATCGGCGACGAAACGGCGGTGGCGCTGATGAAGGCGGGAGCGCAGGATTATTTGCGAAAGGAAAACCTCACCCGGCTCGCCCCCGCGGTCGAGCGTGAGATTGCCGAGGCGCGCGAGCGGCGCAATCGCCGCGCGGCGGAGCGTGCCCTGCGCGAGAGCGAGGAGCGTTTCCGGATCGCGCTGAAGGGCTCGTCGACCACCGTGTTCAACCAGGACACCGAACTTCGCTACGTCTGGATCCACAACCTGCATCCGTCGTTCGCGATGACCGAGTTTCTCGGACAGAAGGACGCCGAGCTTCTGCCTGCCGAGGACGCAACGAAGCTGACCGCGATCAAGTCGCGCGTCCTCGAAACGGGTGAGCCCGCGCGTGAGGAGGTTCGTACGACGATCGGGGGCGAGGCGCATTATCATCTCCTCACGGTCGAGCCGTGGCGCGATGAGACGGGACGCATCATCGGGATAGCAGGCGCGGCAACCGATATCTCGGAAACCAAACGAAACGAGATCACGATGCGGGAGCAACTCGACGAGCTGCGCCGATGGCAGGAGCTCACGCTCGGGCGCGAGACACGAATTCTGGAGCTCAAGAACGAAGTGAATCAATTACTCGAGAAGGCGGGCCTTTCTCCCCGCTACCCCAGCGCGGTTGCCGAGAGCGGGAGTCGCGAGGAGTAACATGAGCTTTCTTGCGCGGGCCGCGCTCCCAACGGATCGACGGTGCGCCGGGACACCTGAATGCCTGAAATGGACGATCGGAGTGGTGACGTGAGATGAGCGGATCGATCGTCCTCGCGCTGCTCCAGAACGCCGGCCTTCTCCTGGCGATGGCGTTTGCGTTCGACCTGTTGAGCAATCGCAGGTCCGCGTCGCGCACGCGGCGGCAACAACTGCTCGCCGGCCTGGCGATGGGAGCAATCGGGATCGCGATGATTGCGACGTCGCAACGGGTTTCGTCCGGGGTCCTTTTCGACACGCGATCGGTGCTCCTCGCGGTCACCGGGCTGTTCATGGGGGCCATCCCTACGGCCGTCGCGGTTGCGATGACCGCTGGCTACCGTCTGCTCGTTGACGGGCCCGGCTCGATCGCGGGCGTTGGGGTCATCATCTCGTCCGGATTGATCGGCGTCCTCTGGCAAGGGGTCCGGCGCGGCCGGCTCGAGACGATCTCGGCGTCCGACATGTATGCGCTCGGGCTCGTCGTCCACGCGGTCATGCTCGCCCTGCTCTACACGATCCCGGCCGGCGTCGGATCGCGGGTGGTGGCGGAGATCTGGCTGCCGGTCGTGCTCGTACACCCGATCGCCACGGTCGCGCTGGGAATGCTCTTCGCACATCGGTTGCGACACTGGCGAATCGTTCGGGAGCTCCACGAAAGCGAGGAACGGTTCAGGTTGCTCGCGGAAAACGCGCAGGATCTCGTCTACCATTTCGAGGTCTTCCCGGCACGGAAGTTTACCTACGTCAGCGCGTCGGCAGTGACGCTGACCGGGTATGGCGCCGAGGAGTTCTACGCGGACTCCGAACTGCTGTTCAAGATCGTTCACCCCGACGACCGCGAGATCCTAGAAGCCGGCCTCCGCGCCGACGTTACGACGGTCACCTTACGGTGGATTCGCAAGGACGGCAGGGTCGTCTGGGGAGAACTGCGCAACACGCCGATCGTCGACGAGACCGGCAGACTGATCGCCTTCGAAGGAATCGGGCGGGACGTCACGGAGAGTCGCCACGCGTTGGAGGCGTTGCAGCAGCAGGAAGAGCGGCTTCGCCTCGCGCTCGAGTCGTCGAACCAGGGGCTCTACGATCTCGATGTCGCGACGGGAATTGAGAAGGCTTCGGACGAGTACGCACTGATGCTCGGCGAAGACCCTCGTGGATTCAGCGAGACGCGTGACGAGTGTCTGGATCGGATGCATCCCGAAGACAGGAGCCGGGTCGCGGCGCTGCTCGATAACTACCTCAGCGGAAGGGCGCCCGAATACAGGCTCGAGTCGCGGCGTCGCCACCGCGATGGGCATTGGATCTGGACGCTTTCATACGGAACGATCGTGGCCCGAGACGACAGAGGGCGTCCGACACGGATGATCGGCACGATCCAGGACGTCACCGCGCTCAAGCAGGCCGAGCTCGAGGCGCGGACGGCACACGCCGAAGCAGAAAAGCACCTCGACGAAGCCTCGAAGGCGCGCCGCTCGCTGCTGAGCATCATGGAGGATCAGCAATCTGCGCGGCGCGATCTGCAGCAGGCACAGCAGCTGGCGCAGTCGACACTCGACGCGCTGAACGATCACATCTGTGTGCTCGACGAGGACGGAGTCATCGTCACGGTCAATGCGGCCTGGCGCGAGTTCGCGGCTCTCAACGGCGCGCTGCCGGAGGGAGAGACGTTCGTCGGTTGGAGTTATCTGAAGGTGTGCGACAAGGCGCCCGCCCATGACGTCGCCGCCCGGCTGCAAGCGGTCATCGAGGGAAGGCTCGAGACCTGTGCGGTGGAGTACCCGTGTCACTCGCCCGAAGAACAGCGCTGGTTCCGGGTGCAGATGACTCGTTTTCTGGTCGACGGCCATCCACGCGTGGTCGTCGCGCACGAGAACATCACCGAGCGCAGGAGAGCCGAGGAGGAGCGTCTCGAGCTGACGAGGCAGCTCTATCAGTCGCAGAGGCTCGAGAGCCTCGGGAGCCTCGCCGGCGGCATCGCGCACGACATCAACAACGTTCTCGCGGCGATTTCCAACGCCGCGTCCACGCACCGCCGGAAGCTCGGCGACGCAGAGCCGCTCGCCGTGGCGCTCGACACCATCACGAACGCCTGCGTCCGCGGTCGGTCGGTCGTCCAGAGTCTGCTCTATTTCGCGCGCAAGGAGCTCGGATCGAGCAGCCGCGTCGACCTCAACGTGATCGTTCGCGAGATCGTCTCGTTGCTCGACAAGACCACACTGAAGCGGATGAGGCTGGTCACGGATCTCGAGGAGCCGCTCGAAGCGATCCAAGGCGACGCGGCAGCGCTCGGTCATGCGGTGATGAACCTCTGCCTGAACTCCGCCGACGCGATGCCGGGCGGTGGCGAGCTCACGATCACGACGCGACGGGTTCCGGAGTCCAGGGTCGAGATCTCGGTGCGGGACAACGGCACTGGTATGAGCTCCGAGATCCGGGCGAGGGCGATGGAGCCGTTCTTCACGACCAAGCCGTTAGGCAAGGGTTCCGGGCTTGGCCTGGCGATGGTGTATGGAACGACGAAGGCTCACGGCGGAACGTGCGAGATTCGAAGCGAGCCGGGGCACGGGACGGAGGTTGTCCTTTCGTTTCCGCTGGTCCGCGTGGAAGAGCCGCGACTCGCGCACGCGGCGGGTTCCGATCAGTCTGGGACGCCGGTGGGACGGCTGCAGATCCTCCTCGTGGACGACGACGCCTTGATCCTCGAGTCGTTTCCACCGCTGCTCGAATCGATGGGGCACGAGGTCGAAACCGCCGACAGCGGTCTCGCGGCAATCTCCCGCCTGGAGGCAGGGCTCGATGTGGACCTCGTGATTCTCGACATGAACATGCCGGGGCTCACGGGGGCCGAGACCCTGCCGCGAATCCTCGAGCTTCGACCGGAACAGGCCGTGCTGATCTCGACCGGATACAGCGACAGCGATCTCTCCGAGCTCATCGGCGACAACCCCAGGATCCGGAGCCTTCGAAAGCCGTTTACCGTCGGAGAGCTCGAGGAGGCCTTGAGGGCTGTCTTCTCGACGAGTGACGCGAGATCCTGATCGAGAGCACGTCGGGGACTTCGCGCCGTTGGCGAGGGTGGCCTCCAAGCCGCTTGCCCGCGTGGACGGTCTCCTCTGACCCTCTGTGCGAAATATGAACGGCGTTCGCATTCTGGACGGATATGGTCGTGGAGACACTGCTTTAAATAATTATAAATAAACGAGTTACATGACAGTCTCGGTTGGCACGCGCCTTGATCTTCCTCCTTGCAACGGAGGCAACGATCATGCGCATTTCCACCACCACCCGCACCCTGATTTCGACGACGGTTTTCGCAGCTCTCATCCTCACCGGCTGCAATCGCGTTTCGCCCACTGAGCCACAGGACCGGATCGCAGAGGTCCCGTCGTTCGATGTTGCCCCGAATAGTTCCGCGCCCGAGATGGACTCGGCCACATCGACGCGGATGCGCCCAACCCGCGCGCTGCGCCCGACCGCTTCCGATCCTTTGAGCCCGGTCGCTCCCAACGAGTCCGACCCGTCTGAGCCGGGGGGGCCGTCCACGCCGCCGTCCACGCCGCCGTCCACGGAGCCTTCTGCGCCGCCGCCTTCTGCGCCGACGCCTCCTGCGCCAACGCCTCCGCCCACGATGGAATCCGACTGCAATGGTCCCTGCGACGGAATTCTTCGCATTCCGTCAGAGGACGCGTACATGGCCGCCATCTACGCAGCGCGAGATCGTGTCCGCACCGCGGTGGCAAGTGGCGAGATCAAAGCGAAGAACTCGGTGCGCAACTGGAACGTCACGCCTAACGTCGAGTGGAAGGCCTGCTTCTTCTGGGTCTCGAACGGCTTCTATTACGACGAGAACGGCAATCGCGTCGTCGGCGGATGCGCGGCCGGGATGACCGACTACTCGCGCAAGAAGATCGTCATCAGCACGAAGGAAGAAGCGCGCACGCTCGCGCTCGTGAAGTGGGAAGCGACGAACTACTATCTGTACCTGATCGGCCGCACGGACCTGCTCGACCGCTGGCAGTAGGCCCCGTCTCTCGCGGCAGCAGCCGCCCCGCTCTCCCGTTCCCCGAGAAGTGCCCGAGTCCCCGGAACGCCGCCGCCGATGTCCAGCGCGCGGCGTTCCTGTTTGTGGCGCACGAGCACGAGCGTTCCACGATTCCAAATCGTGGTCGACGCAGTCCGGCGCGCACCCACGCGATTCCAGATCGTGATCGATGCAGTCCGGCGCGCAGGTACACGGGATGCCTTCGTTGCCGCGGAGCGGCAACCGAGCTTAGCCCCCGGTGGCCGGCCGGCCGGCCACCGGGGGAGACGGAATGAAAAAATGAATCCGCCGCGTAGCGGCGGCAGATCAGCGGCAGAGGTACGTGCGGTCGAATTCGATCCCATGAGTTTCGAGAGGTCGCACGAACTCCTCCGCGAACGTCCTTCGACGATGGTGTTCCTCCTGGTTCTCGATGTATCGGTTGACCACGTCCCGTTTCGATCGACAAACGGACGCGGGATGCCTTCTTTGCCGCGGAGCGGCAACCGAGCTTAGCCCCCGGTGGCCGGCCGGCCACCGGGGGAGCCGCGTAGCGGCGGCAGATCAGCGCCAGAGGTACGTGCGGTCGAATTCGATCCCATGAGTTTCGAGAAGCCGTACGAACTCCTCCGCGAACGTCCTTCGACGATGGTGTTCCTCCTGCGTTTCGATGTATCGGATCACCGCGGGCCACGCGGATCGACTCACGCTGAAGGCCCCATACCCGCGCTGCCACTCGAAGTGACGCCGGCGGGCAGACGTGTCGCGGATCCAGTTCGTCGAGCTGACCTTGACGCGTTTCACGAAGTCCGACACGGCGATCCGCGCGGGAACGACGATGAGCGCGTGAACGTGGTCCTCGACACCGCCGACGGAGACCGGAATGGAGTCGAGAGATTTAGCGATCCCGCCGACGTACGAGTGGAGACGAGGCCGGATCTCGCTGTCGATCAGCGACCGCCTGTCTTTCGTCGCGAAGACGAGATGCAGGGCGTTGGATGTGTAGGTATGCACGGTGAGTCGACCGTGCGCGAGTCCCGTGTGAATTGTACCTCGGTGCTCTGGCGCCGCTACGCGGCGCGAATTTCCTTTGCAATCGGCCGTCCCCCGGTCTTCGACCGGGGGCTAAATTCGGCCGTCGCTACGCGACGCAGGGGATGGTGTCGCTGCGCAACACATCCGCCTCCAGTTTCTTTCGCCCTTGACGCGAGTCCCCTGCCATCAGGCCGGGACGTTCTCGTCGTGTGGCTGCCGGCCCGCGCCGGCGATCGTGCTGGCGGGCTCCGAGGAGACGAGTGTGCCGATCAACGTACGGAGCTGCGTGATCGTGAAGGGCTTCCGCAGAAAGAGATCGGCTCCGAACGAATTGATCGCCTCGTGCTCGTGGCGAAGGCTGGTGTAGAGCGAGGTCATGAGGATGACTTGGATTCCCCTGGTTTCGGGGTCGTTCTTGAGGATCCGGCAAAGCTCGCGACCATCGAGTGCGGGCATCAGCGCGTCGGTGACGACGATCTGGGGACGCAACTCCCTCGCGAGAGCAAGTCCCTCGACACCATCCTTTGCGATGATGACTTCGAACTCGTCCGAGAGCCCTTCCTTTGCGAGCAACTGCACGAACTTGCTGTCATCGACGATGAGAATCCTCGCGCGATGCGAAGCGTCCTCTCCGGTCTTGCGGCCGGCCGCGGCGGCTGCAACCGAGTTGCCGGAGGCGAGGGGACGGGGCGTGTTCGAGCCGTGCTCGAACTGCCACGAGAGAGGCGCGGAACAGGAGCAGCGGCCGCAGGAGGGACAGACGAGCGAGCGCGTGCGCTGCACGCAATCACACCAGGAGGAGCGAACGGAATCGAACGAGCTCTGGCAGTGAAAACACTCGGCGGATCGTTTCGAAAACATGAAATTCTCCTTTTCCAGTCAGTGAAAGGTTCCGGTCCCCTGAAGGGAGAAGGCGCCCGCCACGTTGGGATTGACGAGGCTTGCGGTGATGTAGAACCTGACGTCTTCGGGGGTCACGCGGTACAGGACACGACCGTCGCCCGGGGTCACACCGCTGAGGAAGCCGGAGCCATCGGAGGAGAGCCAGAGGACGTCGCCGCGGAAGTCGGACGAGAGCTCGCACAGAAGTCCAAGAAACTGCTCTGCCGAGACCGCTCCGTCGAGGATCACGTGGGTGACCTCGATGCCGAGGTCGCGGATTCCGGTGTCGATCGCTCCGGTCAGCATCTTGAAGTTGTGGAGCCGAACGAGGTTTCGTCCTCGGTTCAGACGTCCCCAATCGATGGTTGGCTGGCTGCTTTCGAGCAGGAACATCACGCGATCACTCATGGACTTCCTCCTGCACCATGAGTGGTTCGGGGGGCGGTGCGAAATACAGGAAGGCGTTGTCCTTGCCGCGGAGCTGCAGGAACGCGCGGCACTCATTCACGGGGGCCCTCAGGCTGAATTTGAGCTAGGCTCTCCCTGAGGCCTGACGAGTACAGCAGGGGCGTCTGCGCGCCCACTCTCATCCCGTCGGATCTCCCCGGTGCGATGGAGCTCGAGCGATGATTCTCGCAATATCACGATTCAGAGTGGCCAACGGGATGGAAGCGGAGGTCAGGAGCGCGTTTCAGAACCGGCCGCATCGCGTTGATACTGCGCGCGGATTTCTGGGCATGGAGACGTTCACCGAAGACGCTGCGACGTTCTACCTGGTCACCCGCTGGGCAGATGCCGGCTCGTATCAGGCGTGGCATTCGAGTCCGGAGCATCGCGATTCGCACGCATTCATTCCGAAAGGGCTCAAACTCGACCCTGCGTTCACCAGCGTCGTCGTTCTCGACCGCATCCCATCGACGGCGCCGTCGACGGCGTGGGACGAGCTCGTTGCCGACACCGCCCCGGCTCTCGCTGCCTGGCTCTCCGACAGCCGCGCGCTGCACGTGGTCGTCACCGGACTCGACGGAACGATTCGTCTCTTCAGTAGCGCCGTTGCGCGGAGTCTCGAAGTCAGCGCGTCGGAGCTGGAAGGGAGCTCGCTCTGGAGCTGGCTCACCCCGCCCGACGCACGAACGCTGCGCGCCGCGATCGAGGGAGCGGACCGCACCGCGCTGCGCGAACACCGCCTCCTGAATTTTGCCGGCTCCCGGCATTCGACGTACACGCTGTGCTGCCGGGTCGATGTGCAACCAGACTCGCTGCTTCTCATCGGCGAGCCGCTGCTCGCGCAGGAAACTTCGGAAGTAGGAGGAGCCGCCCGGCCATTCGAGCGCTGACACGTCACACCCGTGCACTCGAGGGCGATGTGCTTTCTCCATCCGTCGGTAGGGCAGGCCGGTTGGTGGCGAGGGCGATTGAGAGGAGGACCCCATGGACGACGATGCTATCCGGACCGCAAACCTGCTGGACGAACGCCGCGAGGAGGTCACGGACCGGGTTCTCGAACTCGACTACGCGAGAGTCCCGGAACTGATGGATCGGTACGGAGCGCGGGGGCGTGAGTTTTATCGACGGGACAACAACTATCACGTGCTCTACCTCGAGCAGGCGGTGCGAACCGCTTCGCCCGAGCTCTTCGTCGCCTATCTCGGCTGGGCGAAATCGATGCTCCACGCCTACAACGTGAGGCCCGAGGATCTGAAGCGAAACCTCGAGACGCTCGAAGAGGCAGTGCGTGAGATCGTTCCGGCGCCTGACGCCGCGACGCAGATCCTGGCGGAGGCGCTCGCCCGATTCGACGCGCTGCCGCTCGAGCAGGAGTCGTTCATCGCGACGGCCGGAGGGCTCTCGGGGCTCGCGAAGGCTTACCTCGACGCACTCCTCGGCGGGCATCGCCAGCTCGCCGGGAAGCTCGTTCTCGAAGCGGTTCGCTCGGGCACGAACGTCCGCGGCGTCTACCTCGACGTGTTCCAGGCGACGCAGCGCGAAGTCGGACGGCTCTGGCAGAGCAACAAGATCAACGTGGCCCAGGAGCACTACTGCACCGCGGCCACGCAGCTCATCATGGCCCAGCTCTACCCATGGGTTTTTGCCGCCGAACGAAAGGGGCGCTCCATGGTGGCGACGTGCGTCTCGGGCGACCTTCACGAGCTCGGAATCCGCATGGTCGCCGACTTCATGGAAATGGACGGCTGGGACTCGGTCTATCTCGGAGCCAGCACGCCGGCCGGGAGCGTGCTCGAGATGGTCGAGGCGAATCACGCCGAGGTCCTCGCCATTTCGGCGACGATCTCCTACCACGTGAGACAGGTCGGCGAGTTGATTCGCGCGGCGCGCGAGCGCGAAGGAACCCGCAACACGAAGATCATCGTGGGCGGCTACCCGTTTCTCGTCGCCGATGGCCTGTGGAAAGAAGTCGGAGCGGATGGCTGGGCGCCGGACGCCGCGGGCGTGTCGGACATGATCGGAGGGCTCGTCGGCCTCGGGCCTGGCGCATGAGGGATTCGTCTCCCGTGCTGGCCCTGCAATGTGACGTCGAAGGGAGAGTGCTGACGGTCGTGCGGGACGATCTCGGAATCGTGCTCCATGCCGCCGCGGGCTCGCCCAGGTTCGTCGATCTCGTCGATGAAGGGAGTCGGGACAAGGCAGGAGCGCTCCTCGACCTGATGAGGACCGAGCACGCGGCCTTCGACTGGGAGCTCGTGGTTCCGGCAGGGGGGCGCAACGAGGTGCTTCACTTCGCCGGACTGAGGGCGGGCGAGCAGCTCGTCGTGATCGGAAGCACGACGCGCGCGGGGCTCGACGACTGCTCGGAGGAGCTGCTCCGGATGAGCAACGAGCAGGCGAACCAGCTTCGCATGGCGCTCAAGAATCTCGACACCGCGCGCCGCGCCGCGCCGGAGCACGCGTCGGGGCTTTACGAAGAACTGATGCGCGTCAACAACGAGCTCGCGGCCCTGCAGCGCGAGCTGGCGCGGAAGAACGCCGAGCTCGCACGGCTCAACGAACTGAAGAATCAGTTTCTGGGAATGGCGGCGCACGATCTGCGCAGCCCGCTCGCCGTGATCCGAACCTACGCCGATTTCCTGAATGAGGATCTCGCCGATGCGATGAACGCGGAACAGAAGGAGTTCATCTCGATCATCGCGGGATCGAGCGACTTCATGCTGCGCCTGATCGAGGATCTGCTCGACGTGTCGGCCATCGAGGCGGGCCGGCTCGAGCTCGAGCTCGTCGAGACCGATCTCGTGCCCGTCGTCGAGCACAACGTCGCCCGGAGCCGAATGGTTGCCGAGCGAAAAGGAATCGAACTGAAGCTCGAGCTGTCTGGCCCGATTCCGCGAGTGAACGCCGACGCGCGCCGCATCGAGCAGGTCCTGACCAACCTGATCTCGAATGCGATCAAGTACTCCGCGCCGGGAACGACGGTCACCGTCGCGATGAATTCGATCGAAGGCGCCGTCTCGATCGCGGTGCGCGACCAGGGCCAGGGAATCCCCGAGGACGAAGTCGCGCAACTGTTCCGGCCCTTCGGAAGGACGAGCGTCCGCGGCACCGCGGGAGAGAAGAGCACGGGGCTGGGCCTGCTGATTGTCCGGAAGATCGTCGAAGGGCATCGCGGCAGCGTCGCCGTCACGAGCAGGGTCGGCGAGGGGAGTGAGTTCCGGGTGACGATTCCAGCGGCCTGACGGCTCTCTGTATTTTCGGCACGGGCGCGGCCGACCTCCGAAGCAGAGAGAGTCGCCGGAGGAGAAAATGCCCGACATTCACCTGCTCGTATTCGACGTAACCTGCCCGCAATGCGCGAAGAAGTTCGACTCGGCTGCGGCGAGCCTTTGCGGCTGCGTCACACCGACCCCGACACTCGTCTGTCAGCGGTGCAAGCGGTGCGCGTGCGGGCTGCGTCCCGATGCTGCGGACAGCGCGACGGCGACGGCGCAGTTCGCGAAGATCAAGCAGGCGCGCGCGGCGCTCGCCGGCTACGACCTGAGCGCCGGAGTGCGGGAAGATCTCCCGCGTCCCCTGATTCTGGTGGCGGACGACGACCCGCTCATTCTCCGGGCGACCGTTCGAATTCTCTCGGCGGTCGCGGGATCGATCATCACCGCGGCCGACGGCCGCTCCGCGCTGGAGCTGGCGCTTCGATACTCACCCGATGTCGTGGTGAGCGACGCGATGATGCCGGGCCTCGACGGGCGCGAGCTCTGCAAGGAGTTGAAGTCGAGGCCCGGAACGAGCGGCGTGAAAGTCATCGTCATGACGTCGCTTTACAAGGGGGCGCGATACAAGGACGAGGCGATCCGCACGTTCGGCGTCGACGACTACCTGAGCAAGCCCGTCGAACCCGCAACGCTACTCGCCGCCGCGGAACGGCAGCTCGACGGCATCGCGACCGCGTCGATCCGGGACAGCCTGCGCCGCGCGTCCGCGTGACGTCCCGCGCGGCAACCGCGCAACGTTCCTCGCCACCCGGCACGCGCCGCACTGGCGTGAACCCGAGGAGGATTCTCGATCCGACCCGCTGTCATTCCGAAGCGAGGAATCTGCTCGCCGCGTCAGCGGCGACCGATCGGTAGCTCCCGAGTCGTTCAGATCTCACGCGGCAGGAAGGCGAATCCCTCACGCCGTGCTGCATCCCGGAGGCGATCGTCTAGGGAGACAATCGTCACGGAAGCGGGCTCCTGCTCGGAGAGAACCCAGGCCGCCGCGAGC